>JBATRI010000733.1:0-7523 GCA_049292515.1 Geminicoccaceae bacterium | reverse complement strand
CCGGCGTCGCGCAGGAGTCGGCCAACCCCGCCGATCCACCTCGTGGTGCCGTCCGGCCGCACGATCCGGTAGTCGTTGGTGAAGGCTGGCTCATGCCGCCCGGCCAGCACGTCGGCCGCCAAGGTGTCGATGCTGTCGAGGTCGCGTGGGTCGACCATGGCGCTGAAGCTGGCCGAGCTCGGCGTGAAGCTGGCCGGGTCGACTCCGAACAGGCGGTAGTGCACGTCATTCCAGTGCTCGACGCCGGTCAGGAGATCGACGTCCCAGGTGCCCATGCCACCGGCGGCCAGCGCCAGCTGCAGCCGCACCTCGCTGTCCTGCAGCGCCAGTGTCGCCCGCTTCTGCTCGGTGACGTCGATGATGTAGCTGTCCAGGTAGCGGCGGCCCTCCTCGGGAGCCTCGACGACCCACCCGGTCTCGCGCATCCAGCGCTCCTCCTTGGTCCGGGCGTGGGTGACGCGATACTCCATGCTGTAGGGTTCGCCGTGCTCCTTGCGCCTGCGCTCGGCCTCGAGATAGCCGGGCAGATCGTCCGGATGGACCAGCCCGTACCACGCCGCGGTCTCGACGGCGCCGGCCAGCTCCATCGCATCGGCGCCGAAGATCTGGACGCCACGCTCGTCGTAGCCGAAGGGGCCGGAGCCCGCGACGCCACGGATGAAGATGATGCCGCGCAGGTTCTCGACCAGCGACCGGAACCTGTTCTCGCTCTCCCGCAGGCGCTGGGCCGCCTCCCATTCCTCGGTCACATTGCGGCCGGTGCCCCTGTAACCGCGGAAACGACCCTGCGAATCGTGGATGGGTGTGCCGTTGATGCGAACAATGCGCTGTTGCCCGTGGTCGTCGAGCAGCGAGTAGGTAAAGCCCCGAAAGGGTTGTTGCGCGGCAAGGGTGGCATGGTGCGCCTCCCAACCGCCGTCGCTGAGCGCGCTGCCGCCCAGTTCATCGCGTCGGCGGCCCATCACCTTTTCTTGTGCCAACCCTCCGCTCTCGGCGGAACTGGGCGAAAGCCAAGAAAAACGCAGCTGATCGTCCGTTTCCCACAGCCAGTCCGAGGACACGTCGGCAAAATCACGCAGGCGCGCTTCGCTCCTGCGCAACGCGCTGGCAAACCGCATGCGGTGCAGGGCAAGGCTTGCGAAGAGGCCGATGGCCAGCAGGGAGCCGGCCAGCGCCGGCAGGAGCCACGCCAGCTGTTCGCGACCCGGGCGACGGGGCGGCCAGGCGATATGGGCGACGACTTGCTGGTCGAATCCAAGCAGATCGACCTTGGCGAGGTCCTGGCTGACATCCCCCGCTGGCAGGAACGCCAGGCCGGTCAAATCGAAATCGTCTTCGACCTCCCTGAGAAAGGCCCGATCGAGCCGTTTGCCCAATAGCAGCAGGAACGGCGGCCCGGCGGGCAGCTGCAGCACTGACTCCGGCTCGGGCTCGATCGCGGCGACGGTCGTCAGCACCAGACCCTGCGGTCCAGCCAGAACGGCCGAGGTCGAATCCTGGCCGATCTCAATGCTGCGGCGGGCCGCATCGATTGATGATTGCAGCAGCGAGCCGAAGGCTCGGCGGGCCGCGGCAGTATCCACCGCGCCGTTGACCTGGCCATATGTCGGGGAGTTGTTCCTATCCAGGACCAGGCTTTGCTCGTAGCCGAGTGAGTCGTTGAGGTTCGCGCCCACGTTGCGGTCCGCCCACTCGGTGTCCAAGGTGAGGACCAGGTGCTCGACCGCATCGTCCCAGTGGGCGTAGTCGATGGCATTGCTGGCGATGTGCCGCTTGAGACTTTTGAGACTTGCCGACACGATGAGCTGTTCGTGCTCGCGCTGGGCGGCGTCCTGACGAACGCTGCCGATATAGACCGTGGCGGCGATCAGAAGGAGGGCGCCTGCGAACAGGCCGGCCATCGCCGCTACGGTTCGAGCATCGTGCCGGGCCGGGAATTGCCAGCGTCCACCTGCGGCGGGCGACCGCTCGCTGACCGGCGTCGACGTCGACGTCTCTTCATTCGGCAATGGCCCGCTCCGAGCATCCCTATATCGTGCGCCGACGTCGTCGCCAGCGCAGCACCAGCCGTTCGGGACGCACGAAGCCCGCTACCTATAGGCGACCTTCCGGCGCATCACCATGTTCATACCGCCACAGTAGTCGCACGGTTGCAGCGATGGGCCGCGGTTCCGGGAGCGGCGCTCACGGCACGGATGCGGTCAGCGGCCGAACTGTTTTACGCCGGCCAGGAAGCGGGTCGGATCGATCGCGACCAGCTTCGTGTTCTTGGCCGCGAAGCCCGGCTTGGGGAAGGCGGTGAAGTAGAACCGGCCTTGGGCGTCCCACGCATTGGAGCCGTAGAGATCGAGATTTTTCAGCGCCGGCTCGTGCGTGTAAAGGTTGACGACCGGTTTGGCCGCACCCGTTGCCAGATCGAACTCGAACAGCTGGCCGCGGCGCGCCAGGATGTAGGCCTTCTTCTGGTCCCCGCGGACATGGAAAACCCAGGCATAGCCATACTTCTCATCCTGCTTCTGCCCGATGCTGCCGAGATAGGACCAGCTTGCCTTGGCCGCCTTGGCCTCGGCGTAGCGGTAGACGTGGCCGACATTGTCCATCAGGTAGCAGGTACGCGGGCTGCCAAAGCACTGCGCGGAGTCGATCGCCCGCTGGTCGTGCAAGGCCCAGCCCTTCTCCTCGCCGAAGCCGCTAGCCGGATCATAATAATGGACGTGATTGAAGATGGCCGGGTCGTAGGGAGCGCCGTACTTGGCACTGCCGTTGCTGCCGGCGGTGAAGTAGAGCCGGCCGGTACTGCTCATCCACATCGCGCGACCGGCATAGACATAAGGCCGCTTGTAGTCGGGTCGCCCGAGCAGCGTCGTCTTGGCGCTGCCGATGTCATAGGAATATATATCGCCAGTTGGGCTCGCCGCGCCATAGATGCGATTGCGGCTGCGGTCGACGGTCAGGCTCAGCAGCCCGCCATGCGGCGCGCCGACCCCGCCCGGCTCCGTGACGCTGAGATCACGAAACTTGCCGGACTTCCAATCATAGCCGTACCAGTGAAACCCACGCAGATCGAGATAGGTCGAATCGAGCAGCGAGTAGTTGAGGTTGGCGACATAGACGCCGGTGCCCTGCCATACGGGCTGGGTATGGAACTTCTCGATCGGCTCGCCCGGTTGCCAGTTGCCCACGGCCTGGGACGCCGCTTTCGCGTCGCCCACGTAGCGCAGCGTCAGGCCCGGCTTGGTGGCGTCGCCGCCGGCCGGAGGCAGGCGATACAGGGCCGCATTGTCGACATGGTTCATGCCGGCGACGTAAATGTCGCCATTCGGCGCGCCGGCCGCACCCGACCAGCTCTGCACCGGCTGGAGCTTGTTGGCCGTGGTCGGCAAGGTCCAGTACCACAGCCCGGGCTTGCTCCCTGCCACCCGTTGGGCGGAGGGCGCGGCAGCCAGGGCCGGGGTGGCGACAAGGCAGGCCAGGGCCAGGCGCGCCAGCCCGCTACCCGTCGTGGACAGGGTGTACCTCACGATGGACGAGAAGAAGGTGTTCGAATTGCCGGTACGATACATGCGACGACCCTTCATGAATATTCTCTGCGGTAAACGACGACGATCGAACGTGCAGGACCACAATTTCTGGCCGAGCCCAAGTTAGGTTAATTGCCGACACGGCGATCGCAATCAGATCGACGCAGCGCAACGCGACCCCATGGTACGCTCTCGCGGTGTTGCAGACACGGTCTGTTACCTGGACTTGATGCTGTCGCGACGTGGGAATGCTCACGACCAGCCGAACGCTGTGGCGGTTTGCCCGCAGGTGCCACATTTGCCCGTACTTGGTCACAAGCAATGAAGCTGCGTGGCCAAGAATGGATGTCAGGCGCTGCCTTTTCTTTTATTATTGGGAACGTCGATCGGCTGCACCGCCTCTCGACGCGGGGGCCGTAGAACATTGGCCCGGCGCTCGCGAAGGCGCCGGACGCCTGGACGATCGCGCTCAAGTTCCTGGGCGACGGCAGGCTGAACGGGCCGGGCGCGTTCGAGTTCGACGCCGAAGGTAATGCATGGCTCACCAACAACTACACCCCGGGCGGCCCGAAGGCGAATGTCTGCCCCGGCAAGCTGGTGTTCAAGTTCACGCCGACGGGGCAGACCTTCCCAGGCTCGCCCTATAAGGGGAGCGGCATCGAGGGCGACGGCTTCGGCATTACCTTCGATCCGAAGGGGCGGATCTGGCTGGGCAATTTCGGGTTCCAGTCGCCCGTCTGCGGCGAAGGCCCCAAAGCCGCCAGCAACGACAGCGTCACGATCTACCCGAACGGCGACCCGAAGCGGGCGCGCAACCTCCACGGCCGCAGCCTCGGCCTCGACAAGCCGTTCGACGTCGCGATCGACGGGCGCGGCCGGGCCTGGGTGACGGGCAACGACAGCGAGAACGTGGCGATCATCGACGGCGACCGAATCCGGCAGGTCGGCGGGCAGGGCTTCAACCAGCCTATGGGGATCGCCAGCGACACGCAGGGCAACATGTGGAGCACGAACTCGGCGCTGGTCGACGTGCCGTGCCCCGACGGTGGCTTCGTCGGCCAGCAATATGGCGGCTCGATCATCCTGGTCACCAAGGACGGCAGGATCGCGCCCGGCAGCCCGTTCACGGGCGGCGGGGTCACCTCGCCTGGGGCGCCAACTTCAGCAACGGCGAGGGCAAGGTCGGCCCCGAGCTGATGCGGGTGAGCCAGTTCTGCGGCATGCGCCCCGAGACCTGCCCGCCGGGCAAGCGCACCGGCGACCCGATCTCTCCCGCCACGGGTTACACCAGCGACGGGCTGACCCGCATGGTGGCGGTCGCGGTCGACCCGTCGGGCAATCTCTGGGGCAGCAACAACTGAAAGGTCGTGCCACCCGCGAACAATCCCGGCGGCGACTCGATCATGATCTTCGTCGGCATCGCGGCCCCGATCCTGACGCCCGTGATCGGGCCGCCCGTGCCGGCGGAGTAGACGGCGCACCCAGCGCTGGTCGGCGGTATCCTGGCCGGCTAACACCGGTGGTCGGTGGGTGCGGATAGGGCACCCCGCAACCGGACGGGACACGGCACGAATGCGAACTTTCCTGAGGCGCGCCGCAGGCGCGGCGATCCTTCTCGCGGCCTGCGGCGGCACCGCCGCCATGGCCGAGGACCATCCGCTCTGGCAGGTCTACGAGATCAGCATGAAGGGCGCCAAGTACATCGACCTGACGCATGCGTTCGGCCCGGAAATCCCGGTCTGGCCCGGGTTCGGCCCGGCCAGGGTCAAGCCGGCGGTCGCCGGCGCCAGGATGGAGGGCTATGTCGAGACCGGCCAGGAGTTCACCTACAAGGAGCACGGCTTCGTCGCCACGGCCTATGAGCTGACCACCGACCAGTATGGCACGCAGCTCGACCCGCCGGCACACTGGGACGAGTACGGCGCCACCATCAGCGATCTGCCGCCGACCTTCGCGCTGCGGCCGCTGGTGGTGATCAACATCGCCGACAAGGTGGCCAGAGACGAGGGCTACCATTGCACCGTGGGCGACATCGAGGCGTGGGAGGCCCGGCACGGCACCATCCCCGAGGGTGCCGTGGTGATGGTCCGCTCGGACTGGTACAAGCGCTGGAACGAGCGCGAGCGCTTCGCGCAGGCGCCGTTCCCGGGCGTCTCGCTGGATGCGCTGAAGTTCCTCCATCTGGAGCGCCACATCCTGTTCCATGGCCACGAGGCCTTGGACACGGACACGACGCCGACGCTCGAGGGCGAGGCGTGGTTGATGCACAACCACTTCACGCAGGCGGAGGGCGTGGCCAATCTCGACCAGGTGCCCGAAGCCGGGGCGCTGATTTCGATCGGCTTCGCCAAGCCGGAGGGCGGCACGGGCGGCTACGCGCGGTTCGTGGCGATCGCACCGCCGGACTGGCAGTATGGCGTGACGGTGGCCGAGGCGCCCGGTGCCCCGCTGCCCAGGCAGGCCAAGGCCCTGCGGCGCGGTGCCGACGGGGTGATGCGGCCGACCGGCGATTGAGGGCGTGCCCGTGGTCGTGGCTCGGCCGCGACCACGGCACTGGGACCATGTTGCAACGCAATGACGGGCGGTTGACGGTGGAGGCGAGGTAGGGGTGCTCAGGTGGTGCAAGGATGCACTCGCTCGGGTATGGAGGGGTGCTGCGGCCGTGCCCGCCTTTCCAACCAGCCAGTGCCAGGACATGAAGCCGAAAACTCTACCGCTGCCGCGCGCGCGTGCTGGCGCCCTTGCCGCAAATGCCCGGCTGGTGATCATCGGCGGCCGTTTCGAAGGCGACAACGAGGACGTGTTCGAGGCGATGCGCGAACTCAGCGGCGGGCGCATCGCCGTGCTGCCCACCGCGTCCGGCGATCCGGACGAGGTCGGCCGGGAGGCGCGTGATTCGTTTCGCGCCTACGGCATCACCTCCGAGGTCGTGCCGCTCGACAAGGACAATTTCCGTACCGCCGCCTTCGACCCGAAGCTGGTGGCCCAGCTCGAGCGGTTCGGCAGCTTCTACTTCACCGGCGGCGATCAGGCCGTGATCGTCCAGGCGCTGGTGCAGGGGGGCAGGCCGACGCCGGCCTTGGAGACGATCCGGCGCTGCTGGCAGGCCGGTGGCCTGGTCTCGGGCAGCAGCGCCGGTGCGGCCATCATGAGCCATCCGATGATCACCAGCGGCGGCTCGGTCGAAGCACTGGTCCACCCGCCGGCGCCGCTGCCGCACGATACCCGCCTCAGCCTCGGCGCCGGCCTCGGCTTCTTTCCTTACGGCCTGGTCGACCAGCATTTCCTGCAGCGCGGCCGGCTCGGCCGGCTGGTCGCGGCGATGCTGGCCTCGGGCTGGACGCGCGGCTTCGGCATCGACGAGAACACCGCCATGGTGATCTCGGACGGCCGGCTGCGGGTCATGGGCGAGACCGGGATGATCTTTGTCGACGCCACGCGCGCCACCGGCAAGCGCGAGCGCGTGGCCCTGGATGGGATAAAGGTCAGCTATCTCGACCGCGGCGACAGCATGGATCTCGCCACGCTGAAGGCGCAGCCGGGGCCGGCCAAGCGGGCGGTGCTGCCGAAGGAGCGCTATTTCCGGGCACCGACCCGGGTCGGCAAGCCGGCCTTTGCCGGCTATACCACCCACGAGACCCTGGCCCGCCTGGTCGAGGGCGACCCCTCGGTCTACCGCAGCGAGCGCACCTGGGCCTACGACCATGCCAGCGGCACCGAGATCGCGGTCGAGCTGACCCGCGGCCGCCGTGCCAAGGCGCTGATCGAGACCACCGATCACGGCCTGCGCGTGACCGCGCTGGATTTCGGGCTGCGCCTTGAGCGGCGGCTGGCCAGCAGCGCCGAGTACTACCAGAATCGTGCCCTCGGTGCTGCCGTGGACCCGGCGCACGCCGCGCGCACCGGTCGCCTGGTCCTGCTCGGCAGCCCCTTGCGCCCCCGGAGCGTCATCCTCGACGAGCTGCGGCCGCTGCTGGCTACGCCGGTGGGCGTCATCGCCAC
>JBATRI010000732.1:0-1722 GCA_049292515.1 Geminicoccaceae bacterium | reverse complement strand
CCTCGGGCGCGTGCACGGCGAGCCTTCGGGTCGCCATCAGCCGGCGGGCGTGGCGGATCGACTGGGCGGCGATGCGGCGGTCGCCGTCGGTGGCGAGGTAATTTGGGGCGATGGTCGGGTGCGCCGTGGGCTCGGCCGAGGTGACGTGGACGTGGCCGCGGCTCTCCGGGCGCAGGTTGCAGACCGAGACTGTGATCGCCGGGAACGGGTGCAAAGGCTCGCCGAACCGGTCCAGCGACAGCGGCTGGACATGGTACTCGAGGTCGGGCGTGGCGAGGGCGGGGTCGGAGCGGGTGAAGATGCCGAGCTGGCTGGGTGCCATCGCCATCGGGCCGGAGCGGCGCAGCGCGTACTCGGCGGCGATCCCGGCCTTGCCCCACCAGCGGGCCGCGCGCTCGTTCAGGGTCGCGGCGCCTTTGACCTTGAACACGGTGCGGATCTGCAGATGGTCCTGCAGGTTCTCGCCGACACCGGCCAGCGCGTGGCGCACCGGCAGGCCCAAGGGTTGCAGCACGTCGGCCCGGCCGATGCCGGACAGCTCCAGCAGCTGCGGCGTGCCGATGGCGCCGGACGCCAGGATCGCCTCGGCCGCGACCCTGGCCTCGTGCAGCCGGCCGCGGTGACGGAAGCGCACCCCCGTCACCCGGCGATCGGCCAGGGTCAGGCGCTGGACCTCGGCCCCGGTCAGCACGCGCAGGTTCGGCCGGCGGCGGACCGGGTCGAGGAACGCCTTGGTCGTGTTCCAGCGCACGCCGCGGCGCTGGTTGACCTCGAAATAGGCCGAGCCCTCGTTGTCGCCGCCGTTGAAGTCGTCGACCTTGGGGATGCCCAATTCCAGCGCCGCGTCGCGGACCGCATCCAGGATCGGCCAGCGCAGCCGCTGCCGCTCGACCCGCCACTCGCCGCCCTGACCGTGGACGTGGTCGGCGCAGGCGTGGTGGTGCTCGGAGCGGCGGAAATAGGGCAGCACGTCGTCCCAGCCCCACCCCTTGTTGCCCTGCTGCCGCCAGAGGTCGTAGTCCAGCGCCTGGCCGCGCATGTAGATCATGCCGTTGATCGAGCTGCAGCCACCCAGCACCTTGCCGCGCGGGTAGGCCAAGGCACGGCCGTTCAGCCCCGCTTGCGGGGCCGTGCTGTAGCCCCAGTCGGTGCGCGGGTTGCCCATGCAGTAGAGGTAGCCGACGGGGATGTGGATCCAGACATAGTCGTCCTCGCCCCCGGCCTCGAGCACCAGCACCCGGGTCGCCGGGTCGCGGCTCAGCCGGTTGGCCAGCACGCAGCCCGCCGTGCCGGCGCCGACGATGACGAAGTCCCAGCTGCCGAAGTCCAGTGCCTCGGTCACGGCACGGCTCCGCTCAGTCGCCGCGGACGCCGACCTCGTCGAGGTGGCTCAGGAGCATGGCCGGGTCGTCGTAGACGCGGTAGGCGCCGGCGCTCGCGAGCTCCTCGGTGCCGTAGCCGCCGGACAGCAGGCCGATGCCCAGGGTCTGGGCGCGGCGGGCGGCCAGGAGGTCCCACACACTGTCGCCGACCACGAACACGTCGGCCGCCTGCACGCCCAGCCGGTCGATCGCGGCCAGGAACAGATCTGGGTCGGGCTTGGCGCGGGCCACCATGTCCCGGGTCACGATCGGCACGCCCTCCGGCACGCCGAGCTTGGCCAGGGCCGAGCCCGCGGTCTGCATCCGGCCGCTGGTGGCGATGGCCCAGGGGACGCCGAGC
>JBATRI010000731.1:0-69982 GCA_049292515.1 Geminicoccaceae bacterium | reverse complement strand
GAGCTGGTGGCACGTGCCTTGCGCGGCGTCGCCGAGACCGCGAGCTTGGAGCTGAACCTGGGCGAGAGCTTTGCCGGCGGCGGATTACGCCTCCGGCGCGGCGTGGCCGTGGGCGAGCCCGATGCGGCCGACGAGCAGACGCCGCTCCCGGCCCCGCTGCCGAGCTGGGCGCGAACCGCCGTGCGACCTGAACCGGCACCCATGCCCATGCTGGCACCGTCACGTGGCGAAGACGAGGCTGAGCCGGTCCCAGGTGCCGGCACCGGCGCCGTCTATGCCACACGGTTCCAGCGCGGCCTGCTCATCCATCGACTGATCCAGTTCCTGCCCGACCTGGCCGCGGCCGACCGCGCCGTCGCCGGCGGGCGGCTGCTACAGGGTCTCGCACCCGAACTCGCCACCGCCGATCGCGACGAGCTGGTGCGGCAGGTGGTGGATCTCCTGGCCCGGGCCGAGTTCGGCGCGGTGTTCGCCGCGGGCAGCAGGGCCGAGCAGCCGATCTGCGGTGTCGTGGCCGGTCGCGCGATCCTGGGGCAGATCGACCGGCTGGTCGTCACCGAGCGTGAGATCCTGCTGGTCGATTGCAAGAGCAACCGCACGCCGCCGGCGACGGTGGACCGTGCCCCCCTCGCCTACCTTCGCCAGCTCGCGGCCTACCGCGCGCTGCTGATGCAGATCTACCCGGACCGGCCGGTGCGGGCTGCTTTGCTGTGGACCGAAGCACCGCGGCTGGACGAGGTGCCGCCACACCTGCTCGACCGATACGCGCCCCATGCAGACCCCGCCGCTTGACGATGACGGATGCGGGTACCTACTCTATATCCCAACGAAGGCGCATGTGCGCTTCAATGGGACAGCACCGGGATCAGCCCATGGCCGTGAACCAGACTTCCGACACCGCGTTCGAGACGGACGTGCTGAAGTCGGACAAGCTCGTGCTCGTCGATTTCTGGGCCGAATGGTGCGGCCCGTGCAAGATGATCGCGCCGCACCTCGAGGCGTTGGCGGCCGAGCTCGGCGACCAGCTCGAGGTGATCAAGGTCAATATCGACGACAACCCGCTGACGCCCACCCGCTACGGCGTCCGCGGCATTCCGACGCTGATGCTGTTCAAGAACGGCGAGGTGGCCGCGACCAAGGTCGGCGCCTTGCCCAAGAGCAAGCTCATGGAGTGGGTGCAGGAGAGCATCTGACCCGCAGCATCGCTGCCCTGCCGATCCGCGGCAAGGCAGGGCCGCCGCCGCTGTCAGGTCATCATGTACGACACTCTGGACGACTTCCTGGGTGAGCATCCGCTCACCGAATCCGTCGATCTGTTGCTGCCCGATCTGTCCGGCGTCCTGCGTGGCAAGCGATTGCCGCCCGACGGCGTCCGCACCGCGCTGGACGGCGGGTCGTTCTTCACGACGACGCTCTATTCCATCGACACGGCCGGCGCCAACGTGGCGGAGAGCGGTCTGGTATGGGAGGCCGGCGACGCCGACCGGCCCTTGCGCCTCGACCCACGCACACTGCGCCCGGTGCCGTGGCGTGCCGGCGGGGCGCAGATCATCGGCGGGCTGGCCGAGCCCGACGGCAGCGGCTTCTTCGCCGACCCCAGACGGGTGCTGGCCGATGTCGCCGCCGGGTTCGCACCGCTGGGGCTGACCCCGGTCACGGCGCTCGAGTTCGAGTTCTACCTGATCGACGGCGCCAACGGCGAAGGCGGTGCCCCGCTCGTGCCCCACTCCGCCCGGCTGGGCTACCGCCCGGCCGAGACGGAGGTGTTCGCACCGGAGCGGATGGAGGATCAGGAGCCGTTCTTCGAGCTGGTCGAGCGCTATTGCGAGGCGCAGGAGATCCCGATCAAGGGTGCCCTGTGCGAGTTCGCACCCGGGCAGTTCGAGATCAATCTGGGCCATGGCGCCGATATGGTGGCGGCGGCCGACCAGGGTGTGATGCTCAAGCGCTGCATCAAGGCCGCGGCGCGTGCCACCGGCCAGCGTGCCACCTTCATGGCCAAGCCCTACGCCGAGCAGAGCGGCAGCGGGCTGCACGTGCATCTGAGCCTGGTCGATGCCGAGGGGCGCAACCTGTTCGGGCAGACCGAGCACGGTGAGCTGCACATGCGCCATGCGGTACGCGGGCTGCAAGACCTGATGACGGAATCGATGCTGCTGTTCGCGCCCAATGCCAACGGGTATCGCCGCCTGCGCCCGATGACCTATGCGCCGACGGCCCCGACCTGGGGCTGGAACAACCGGACGGTGGCCCTGCGCATCCCGCCCGGCGGTGCCGGCGCGCGGCGGATCGAGCATCGCGTCGCGGGCGCGGATGCCAATCCCTATCTGGTGCTGGCCGCCGTGCTCGCGGGCGTGCTGCGTGGCCTCGCCCGCCGGGAGGAGCCTACCCCGCCGATCGAAGGCAACGCCTACGCGCAGACCATGGCGAGCCTGCCCCTGACGTGGGAGGCCGCCATTGATGCCTTCCGCGACGGCGCCCTGCTGCCCGAATGGTTCGGCCAGTCCTTCTGCAAGCTGTTCGCCGCCTGCCGCCAAGCGGAGCGGGACCGCTTCCACAGCCGCATCACGCCCACCGAGTACGAGTGGTACCTGACGACCGTGTGATCGTCGGAGCCGCCGAGGCGCCCGACTTAAGCCTGTGCCGGCTGGAGCAGCTCCAGCTCTCGCCCCATCAGCCTACGGTCACGCCACCGCATGACGAAGTGTTCGACCTCGGTTTGGGGGTCACTCACCGATGGCGCAGCGTGGGCAGGCATCTCGGCTTGCCACCGCCGCCGTCAATACTGGATTGTCCCTCGAATGCCGGGACTGAAGCGTGATTTTGCCGTCCTGCGGCTGGTACTTGGCGCCGCCCGAGGCTCTGACTGGTTCAAGGCTGGGTTCACCAAGATCTGTTGACATTGGTGTAATCAAGTTGGCCATGAGAATGCCGCCATAGGCCAATCCACAAGCCAACAACGAGCCGAGCACGATGGTTCTAGTTTGCATGGAATTCTCCCCGAACGTCAGATTCTGTATTGGAATACGATTTGTTCTACTCCAGGTAAACTATCGATCTATATATTACACTTTCTTGCTGAACATTCCTAACATCATCTGGTGGCAAGTACTACGAAGCGCTTTAGTCTTTCCACCTGACCTCATGAGCCCTTTCTGTCAATATTGACGGCTTGGATGCTCAACGAAATGACATGCTCAATTTAGCTATTGGATCACAAAAATCATTGATTTTTTGTGTATTTTCCTGGCATTTCCACGATGACGACGGCAATTGAACCGCCGGGTGGGCGAACAGGTGGTCACACGCATCGATCGAAAGTTGTCTTTGACCGCCTCCCTTCTCGGTGCGGGAACGCGAAAGGAGCTGGCCGCGGCGTTTCGGCGCGTCAACCCAACCACCGAATTCGACCTTCAACGCGCCCACAAATGGCTGCAGGGACGTGCCCAGCCTCGCGGGCGGAGGATCTACGAGGATCTAGCCCTGCTGGTGGACATCGGCCGCTCCGCGGACTGGATCGCGGAGTGCGAGGTCGACGCCTTCATCGACGAGATCTGCACTCGGCACAGTGTCGCGCGCGAGTTGCTGTTGCGGCGCGCGGACGCGTTCCGCGGCGGTCACGGCGAGGACAGGCACGACCGGGAACTCGAGCTGACCGGGACCTATGCCTGCTACTCGCACGCCTGGTCGCCCTATTTTCGCGGCCGATTGGTGCGCGGGATCCTGTCGATCAGCGCCGACGGCCGCGCGCAGCATCTTTCCTGCACCTACACCGAGACGTTGCCGATCGGGCGGCTCCAATACACCGGGACGCTGGTGTCGGCGGAACGCGATCTCCATATCCGGCTGCGCGCGGAACGGGGGTCGCCGCAGTTGCTCATGTGGCTGTTCGAGCCGACACCTCCGGTCAGCGTGCTTGGCGGCGTGATGTGCGGCACGACGGTCATGAGCGCCGCACCGGATCTTTCGATCACGCGCATCGTCGGCGTCAGGCTGCCGGCGCCGAGCACGGCGTTGACCACGACCGACGCCTACCTGCCACAAGGTGCGTCGTTGACCGGCGATCTCGCGGCCTTGGGGCTCGAGGTCGATGCGCCGGATCCCGTCGACGCCGCGCTGGCCAGGTTCTTGACGCCCGTCGATCATGACGGCTTCGATCAGGTGAGCGTCGCCAGCTACCGGGAAGTCGTCGAGCTGTTCGATCGGTCGTGGCTGGATCGTGGGCAGCGGAGTCCGCCGCTGGAGGACGAACCCGAGCGAGCCCAGCGGCGGGCCTGAGCCCGCGTGGTCTACCGCCCGGCGGCCTCCGCAGCGGCGCGCAGCTGGCTCAAGGTCGCGCGCGGCGTGATCGCCTCGGGGTCAAGGATCAGGTGCAGCAGCGCCGGGCCGCCGGATTTCAGCGCGGCATCGAGCGCGGCGTCGAACGCCTCGGTGGTCTCGACCCGGGCGCCGAAGGCTCCGTAGGCGCGTGCCAGGGCGGCGAAGTCGGGGTTCTTCAGCTGGGTGCCCGAGACGCGGCCGGGATGCTCGCGCTCCTGGTGCATGCGGATGGTCCCGTACATGCCGTTGTCGACGACGATGATGACGACCGGCACGGCATATTGGACGGCCGTGGCCAGCTCCTGGCCGGTCATCAGGAAGCAACCGTCGCCGGCGAAACAGACCACGGTCCGTTCGGGGTGGCGAAGCTTGGCCGCAATGGCCGCCGGCAGGCCGTAGCCCATCGAGCCCGAGGTCGGGGCCAGCTGGGTGCCGAGCCCGCGATAGGTGAAGTGGAGATTGGCCCAGATCGAGTAATTGCCGGCGCCATTGGTGACGATGGTGCCTGCCGGCAGTCGGTCGCCGACCGCGGCCACGATGTGGCCGAGTTGCAAATCGCCGGCAATGCCGGTGGGCGCGCGCCAGGCCAGCTCCTCGGCATGCGCCTCCTCGGTCGCTGCGGCCCACGGCCGGTACGGCGGTGGAGCCAACGCCGCTGCAGCGGTCGCGAACGCGTTGAGGCCGGAGGGGATCGCCAGGTCGGCCTGGTAGACGGCGCCAAGCTCCTCGGGATCGTTGTGCACGTGGACGAAGGTCTGGCGCGGGCGCGGCAGGTCGAAGAGGGTGAAGCCTTGCCCGGTCGTCTCACCGAGGCGGCTGCCGACGGTGATGACGAGGTCGCTGGCCTTGAGGCGGGCGGCGAGCTTGGGATTGGGACCGAGGCCGATATGGCCGGCATAGCAGCGATGATCGTTGTCGAGCAGGTCCTGGCGGCGGAAACCGCAGGCCGTGGGCAGGTCGTGGGCGTCCAGGAAACGGGCCAGCGCCGCGACGCCGGCCTCGCGCCAGCCGCCGCCACCCAGAATCACGCAAGGGCGCTCGGCACCGGCCAGCAGACGGCGCAGCTCCTCCATGGCTTCGGGTGCCGGAGCAGTCTCCACCGGCAGCGCCCGCCTGCAGTCGGCGACGACGGCCTCGTCGAGCAGCATGTCCTCGGGCAGCGCCAGCACCACCGGACCGGGCCGGCCGGCGGTCGCGGTGGCGAAGGCACGATGGACGAACTCGGGGATGCGCCTGACGTCGTCGATCTCGGCCACCCATTTGGCCATGCTCCCGAACATCTGCCGGTAGTCGACCTCCTGCCACGCGTCCCGGCCACGGCTGCCGCGACCGATCTGGCCGATCAGCAGGACCATCGGCACGCTATCCTGCTGGGCGATGTGCACGCCGGCACTGGCGTTGGTGGCGCCGGGGCCGCGGGTGACCATGGCGACGCCGGGCCGGCCGGTGAGCTCCCCCCAGGCCGTGGCCATCATCGCGGCACCGCCTTCCTGGCGGCAGATCACGAATCGGATCTCCGGCGTGTCGTGCAGCGCGTCCAGCACCTCGAGGTAGCTCTCGCCCGGCACTCCGAACGCGGTCTCAACGCCCTGGATGCGCAGCTGATCGACCAGGATCCGCCCGCCGCTCCTGACCTTGCCGTTCATGCCGATTCTCCCGCCGAGTACGCAGTGAAGCCTCGCGTCGCTGGTCCCCCGGGCTAGCCGTCCCGGCCTTGACAGGCAAGCCAAGCTTGGCCATGCGCACAGCTGGTCGACCGGAGAGGGCCAAAGCGTGAGCGACAAACCCTTCGCAGCGGTCGGCGTCTATCGGCTGCGGATCGCGTTCACCTACGCGTTGACGCTGGTCGAGAACCTGATCGAGCTGCTCTACCCCTGGGCCACGGGTGTCGCGATCGACGGCCTGTTGGGCCAGCGAGGCTGGCAGGCGCTGCTGCCGCTGGCCGTAATCTGGCTGGTGCATATCGCGGCTGGGATCGGGCGGCATCTTTACGACACGCGGCTGTTCACGCGCATCTACGCCGAGATCGTCACCGCCATGGTGCTGAGGCAGCGAGCCGACGGTGCGGGGACTGCGGAGGTCGCTGCCCGGGCGACCATGGGCCGGGAGCTGGTGGACTTCTTCGAGCATGATGTCCCGGGCATCGCCAAGGCGGCGCTCGGACTGGTCGGCGGCGTGGCCATGCTGTTCTTCTACGATCCGGTCACCGGGCTGGTGATGACGGCACTGCTCGTGCCGATAGCCCTCGTCAACGGCATTTATGGCCGGCACGCGCGGCGCCTCAACCGTGGCCTGAACGACGAGACGGAGCGGGAGGTCGACGTGATCGCGGCGGCCACCGGCCCGCGTACCAGCGCACATTTCCAGGCGCTGCGGTCGTGGCGGGTCCGGATCTCCAACGCGGAAGCCGCGACATGGAGCATCGTCCAGCTCCTGGGGATGGCCGCGGCGATGCTGGTCCTGGTGCGGACGACTGGCCAGCCGCAGGTCCAGGCGGGTGAGATCTACGCGATGATCGCCTATCTCTGGCGCGTGCTGGAGAGCCTCGACGAAGTGCCCCTGATCGTCCAGCAGATGGGGCGGCTGCTCGATATCCGCCGACGCATCGTCCAGCGGGGCGCGGCCTAGGGGTCGATCGGGAAACGCGGCAACGTGAGGTTGCGGTTGACGTCGGCGCACAGCAGCAGGCCCAGGCTGGAGACCAGGGTCAGCATGGCCGTGCCGCCGTAGGAGATCAGCGGCAATGGCACGCCGACGACCGGGATTAGCCCAGTGACCATCGAGACGTTGATCGCGACGTAGGTGAACAGGTTCATCACGACGCCGATCGCCAGCAGCCGCGCATACTGGCTGGGCGCACGGGCGGCGATCGCCAGACCCAGCAGGAGCACGGCCAGGAACAGGCCCAGCACGGTGACACTGCCGATCAGGCCCAGCTCCTCCGCCAGCATGGTGAACGCGAAATCGGTCTGCTTCTCGGGCAGGAAGCTGAGCTGGGCCTGCGTTCCGTGCAGGAAGCCCTTGCCCCACAGGCCGCCAGAGCCCAGCGCTATCTTGGACTGGATGATGTGGTAGCCGGCGCCCAGCGGATCGGCTTCGGGGTCGAGAAAGGTGAACACGCGCTGGCGCTGATAGTCGTGCAGATTGGCCCAGAGGATGGGCAACCCGCCGGCGCCGAGGGCACCCACCGCGACGAACTTCCAGATCCGCACGCCGGCCATGAACAGCATGGCGGTGCCGCTGATCAGCAGCGTCGCCGCGGTGCCGAGATCGGGCTGCACCAGGACCAGCCCACACGGGACCACGATCAATAGCAGGGCCGGCACGAGCACCGTGACCCGGCGCAGATCGTCGAGGTAGGTCGAATGAAAGTAGCGCGCCAGAGCCATGACCAGCGCCACCTTCATCAGCTCGGACGGCTGCAGCTGGACTAGACCCAGATCGAGCCAGCGCTGGGCGCCCTTGTTGATCTCGCCCAGCACGTCGACGGCCGCCAGCATCGCAAGGATGCCGCCGTAGAACAGATAGGAGAGGCGGAACCAGAGCCGCAGGTCGACCAGGGCCACGGCCACCATCAGCGGCAGGCCCACCGCCAGCCGCACGCCGTGCTTCCAGGCCCAGGGGCTGTGGGAGCCGCCGCCAGCCGAATAGAGCATGCCATAGCCGATCAAGCCGATCACCAGCAGCACGGCTACCAGCGGCCAGTGCAGCAGCCGCAGCTTCTCGCCCAGCGACAGCTCGGCGGGACGCAGCCCGGCTTGCGCCATGCCGATCATGTGGCGGCGGCCACGGACTGCGGGAGGACGGCGCCCGGCGTCAGCTCCAGAGCCTTGCGCATGATGTCGCGCCCGATCGGGGCGGCCACCTTGGCGCCGCCCTGGCCATGCTCGACCACCACCGAAACGGCATAGCGCGGTGCCGCGTAGGGAGCGAAGCAGACAAACAGGGCGTGGTCGCGGTCGACCCAAGCAACGTCCTTGCGCTTGTGGAGCCCAGCCGCCCGCTCCGCACGCGAGATGCGGCGTACCTGAGCGGTGCCGGTCTTGCCGCCGAGCTCGATTCCGGGCAGCCCCAGATTGGCCGCCTTGGCGGTACCGCGGGCGCCGTGCACGACCTCGCGCATGCCGCGCAGCACGATCTCCAGCGCTTCCTTGGGGACACCCACGGGCAGTGGCGCCGGTGCGTCGACCGCCGGCTGCACCAGCCACGGCTTGACCGCGAGCCCGCCATTCGCCAGGCGCGCCGCCATCACCGCCAGCTGCAACGGTGTCGCCAGCACGTAGCCCTGCCCGATACCGCAGACCAGCGTCTCGCCTTTGTGCCAGATCTGGCCGAGCGCCGCCTTCTTCCAGGCCGTGGACGGGATCAGCCCAGGCTGCTCGCTGGGCAGGTCGATCTCCAGCCGGTGCCCGAGACCAAAGCGGGTGGCCATGGCGGCAATAGCGTCGATGCCAACCCGGCGCGCCATGTCGTAGAAGTAGCAGTCGCAGGACTGACCCAGCGCCTGCACCATGTCGAGCCTGCCGTGCCCATGCTCTTTCCAGCAATGGAACACGGCCGAGCCTAGCCGCGTGTAGCCGGGACAGAAGACCTGCGCGGTCGGCGCGACACCCGCCTCCAGGGCAGCCAATGCCGTCATCATCTTGAATGTCGAGCCCGGCGGGTACTGGCCGTGGATGCACTTGTTCACCAGAGGCGTCCGTGGGCTGTCGCGCAGCTCGCCCCAGACGCTCGGCTTCAGACCGCCGGTGAAGGCCGCCGGGTCATAGCTCGGCACGGACGCCAGGGCCAACACAGCACCGGTCTGGACGTCGACGACGACGGCGCTGGCCGACAGCTCCGCTGACAGCCGATCGACGCAGAAGCGCTGCAAATCGAGATCCAGGCTGAGCTGGACATCGTCACCCGGCACGCCGTCGTCGCGCTGCAGTTCCCGGATTTCGCGTCCGATGGCGTTGACCTCGACCCGACTCAGCCCGGCGCGGCCGCGGAGTACGCGGTCGTAGGTGCGTTCGATGCCGCTCTTGCCGATCCGGAACTCCGGCAGCTGCAGCAGCGGATCGTCGGCCGTGGCCTGCTCGGCCGGGCTGACGGCGCCGACATAGCCCAGCACATGGGCCAGCGCGTCGCCGTAGGGATATTCGCGCAGCAGCCCCGATTCGAGCGTGACGCCGGGAAGCTCGGGCGAATGCACGGCGATGGTGGCCACCTCGTCCCAGGTCAGATCCGCACGGACCGTGATTGGCACGAAGGCGCGCCGCACCCGGGCCTCCGCCATGACGATGTCGATCCGCGCCGGCGGCAGATCGACCAACGCGGCCACCCGTGCCAGCGTGGCACGCAGGTCCCCCGCCTGCTCGCGCACCACCTGCAGACGGTAGGTCGGCACGTTCCGCGCCAGAGGGCGCCCCTGCCGATCGAGGATACGGCCGCGTGGCGGCACCAGCAGGCGCTGGTTTGCGCGGTTGTCCTCGGCCAGGAGCGCATACTCGGCGCTGTGCCGTACCTGCAGGTCGTAGAGCCGCGCCACCAGGGCGCCGAAGAAAGCGATCTGGACGCCGCCGACGAACAGGGCCCGACGACCAAAAGTGCGGGTGCGATCAGCTTCTTGCTGCACGGGGGGTATCCGCGAGCCGGCGCTGCAGGCCCGTCAGCAGCCAGCCGACAAGGGGATAGGCGGCGAAGGTAAGGCCTGCCTCGATCAGCAAAGGCTCGACTGCGAACAGGCGGCCCCAGAACAAGACGGCCAGCGCCCAGCGCAACGCTGCCAGCAGAAGCACCACCGGCAGAAAGCAGGCCCAGATCACCGCGAACGGCTGCGCCAGCAGGAAGCGCTGGCCCGACAGCAAAAACCCGCGCACGAGCAGCAGCGCCAAAGCGGTGAGCCCCAGCGGCAGGCCGCCGACCGCATCCAGCACGACGCCGATGCCGAACAGGGCGAGCGGGGGCAGCAAATCCGGCCGGTAAACCGTCCAGAAGTAGACGATGCAGGCGGTAAGAGACGGCGCCAGCATGCGCGGGGCCGAACCGGAGAGCGGCAGCAGATCCGCGTAGGCGGCAACGAGGCCGGTCACCAGCGGCGTCAGGATGTAGAGCACCCGGCCAGCAATGCCACCCACCTGCTCATTCACCGGAACGGCCCTCCGGCGGCGGCGGGCTCTGGTAGTGCAGCAGGGATAAATAGTCGAGCCGAGACCAATCCACATAGGAGCGCACGCGGGCCTGCGCGCCGGTCACCGCCGCGACCTGCCCGACCAGCAGACCCGGCGGCAGCATCCCGCCGCGGCCCGAGGTCAGCACGCGATCGCCCACGGCAAAGCTCGGATTGATCGGCAGAAATCGCAACGAGGGCTCGCCACCGTTATCGCCCTCGAGAATGGCTTGGTCGCCCGATCGTTCGACCACGACCGGGACGCGCGAGTTGAAATCGGTGATCAGCAGGATGCGCGCACTGCGCCGGCCGACATCGACCACGCGGCCGACCAGCCCCGCGGGTGTCAGCGCCGGCATGCCCACCATGACCCCCTGATCCGTACCGGCATCGACCAGCAGCGTGCGCACGAACACGCCGCCGGAATCGGCGACGATCCGTGCCGTGGTCCAGGCCGGCGCGGCTCCAACCGGCGGCACGTTCAGCTGCCGCCGCAGCGCCTGGTTCTGCACGTTGAGCCTGGCCGCTTCGGTCTGCCAGCTGAGCAGGCGGCGATTCTCCTCGCGCAGCCGCACATTCTCGTCGTAGACGGCGAGCAGCGCGCCGATGCGATCGACACCCGAGCGAACCGCAACCACCGGCTGAACAATCACCTGAAGCACCGGCACGGAGACGTCGTTCAGATGGTCCGCCAGCAGGTTCGCCAGCTTCATGTCGAGCTTGCCGAGCAGGAGCAGCAGCACCGACAGGCCGACCAGCAGGCCCAGCCCAAATCGACTCGCCAGCGCCCGCAACGATAGCGCCACCCTTGGACTATGGGCTCCTGGCCCCGACATCACCGCCGGCTCCGCACACCGAATCCACATGCCCACCATCGTGCCGTACGGATAGAGCCCGGCCGGCCGATCATCCGCATGATATCACCAGAGCTGCCGCACAACAATTCAACTTAAAGTTAATGAGATGCCTGCAACACGTTGCGCAACGTCTTCATTTCCTCCAGGCAGCGGCCAGTGCCCAGAGCCACGCAATTGAGCGGCTCGTCAGCGATGGTGACCGGCAGGCCGGTCGAATGGCGGAGCACGAAATCGAGGTGCCCCAGGAGCGCGCCGCCACCGGTGAGCACGATGCCCTTGTCGACGATGTCGGCGGACAGCTCGGGGGCGGTGTGCTCGAGCGCCACCTTGACCGCCTCGATGATCGAGTTGACGGGCTCGGCCAGACTTTCGGCGATCTGTCGCTGGCTGATCACGATCTCCTTCGGCACGCCGTTCATCAGATCGCGGCCGCGGATCTCCAGCACCTCGCCCTGGCCGTCCTCGGGCAGACAGGCCGTGCCGATCTTGATCTTCACGGCCTCAGCGGTGGTCTCGCCGATCAGCAGGCTGTGGTTGCGGCGGATATAGCTGATGATGGCCTCGTCCATCTTGTCGCCGCCGACGCGGATCGACTTCGCGTAGACGATGCCGCCCAGCGAGAGAATGGCGACCTCGGTGGTGCCGCCGCCGATGTCGACGACCATCGATCCAGTGGGCTCGGTCACCGGCAGGCCGGCGCCGATCGCCGCCGCCATCGGCTCCTCGATCAGGAAGACCTGCCGGGCGCCGGCACTCTCGGCACTCTCCCGGATCGCGCGCCGCTCGACCGCCGTCGAACCGGACGGGACGCAGATGATCATCCGCGGGCTGGCGAAGCTGCGCCGGGGATGAACCCGACGGATGAAGTGCTTGATCATCTCCTCGGCGACCTCGAAGTCGGCGATGACGCCGTCGCGCAAGGGTCGGATCGCCTCGATGTTGCCCGGCGTCCGGCCGACCATCTGCTTGGCCTCGTCGCCCACGGCCAGGACCTGGCGTCGCCCACGGGTGGTGGAGATGGCCACGACCGAGGGCTCGTTGAGGACGATGCCCTTGCCCTTGACGTAGACCAGGGTGTTGGCCGTCCCGAGATCGATCGCCATGTCCGTGGAGAACAGGCCGAAGAGTCGCGAGAACATCTACCTTGGGTCCGTTTCAGGGATGGCCGAGCGACATCGAGCTGGCCGACGGGGCGACGATCGCCGCCCCGTCGGGTCGCTAGCACTGGTGATGATGGTCAACCTCGCCGCAGCCGGGTGCGACGACGGCACGGCTCAGGCCGAAAGCGCCGCGGGCGCATTCTTTTCCCGCTTGGTCAGCAGCTTGTTCAACGCCGCGATATAGGCCCGCGCCGAGGCCACGAGCGTGTCGGTATCCGCGGCCTGGCCATTGACCGTCTTGCCGTTCTCCTCCAGCCGGACCGTGACCTCGGCCTGGGCGTCCGTACCCTCGGTCACGGCATGGATCTGGAACAGCGGCAGGCCGGCCTCGTGCGGGTAGATCTCGCGGATCGCCCGGAAGGTGGCGTCGACCGGACCGTCGCCCTGTGCCTTGGCCGAGCGCAGCACCCCGTCGACCTCGAGCTCGAGCTCGGCCGTGGGCTGCGTGCGCGAGCCGCACTGCACGAAGAGGCTCACGAACTTCAGGCGCTGATCCGTGGTCTGGATGCCGTCATCGACCAGGGCCACCAGGTCCTCGTCGAAGATCTCCTTCTTCTTGTCGGCCAGCGCCTTGAACCGGATGAAGGCGTCGTTGAGCGCATTCTCGCCCAACCCGTAGCCCAGATCCTCCAGCTTCTTCTTGAAGGCGTGCCGGCCGGAATGCTTGCCCATGACCAGATTGGAGCGGATGAGGCCGATATCCTCCGGCCGCATGATCTCGTAGGTCTCGGCGTTCTTCAGCACGCCATCCTGGTGGATGCCGCTCTCGTGGGCGAAGGCGTTCATGCCGACAATCGCCTTGTTCGGCTGCACCTGGAACCCGGTGATGGCCGAGATCAGGCGCGAGGCCTTCATGATCTCCTGCGTGACGATGCGGTTGCTGTAGGGCAGGCGATCGGCGCGCACCTTCATCGCCATCACCACTTCCTCGAGCGAGCAGTTACCGGCCCGCTCACCGATGCCGTTGATCGTGCACTCGATCTGCCGCGCGCCGGCCTCGACCGCCCGCAGCGAGTTGGCGACCGCCAAGCCCAGATCATTGTGGCAATGGACGGAGATGATGGCTTGGTCGATGTTGGGAACGTTGTTGCGGATCTCGCGGATCAGGTCCGCAAACTCCTCCGGATAGGCGTAGCCGACCGTGTCCGGGATGTTGATCGTGGTCGCCCCGGCCTTGATCGCGCTTTCGACGCAGCGGAACAGGAAGTCGGGCTCGGTCCGCGAGGCATCCATGCCGCTCCACTCGACATCGTCGGTATAGCGGCGCGCACGGGTCACGCTGTCGATCACCCGCTGGTGGACTTCCTCCGCGTCCAGCTGCAGCTGGTACTTGCGATGCAGCGGCGAGGTGCCGATGAAGGTATGGATTCGCCGGCGCACGGCCGGCGCCAGGGCCTCGGCGGCACGGTCGATATCGCCGTTGGCGGCACGCGCCAGGCCGCAGATCACGCTGCCCTTGATCAGCTTGGCAATCTCGTTGACCGCATGGAAATCGCCATCGGAAGCGATCGGAAATCCGGCCTCGATCACGTCGACGCCCATGGCTTCCAGAACCTCCGCCACCCGGAGCTTCTCGTCGACCGTCATGGAGCAGCCCGGCGACTGCTCGCCGTCACGCAAGGTGGTGTCGAAGATCACGACGCGCTCGGCTCGAGCGGTCTCTTGGACTGGAGTGCTATCGGAACTCATTGCTCGGACTCATGCTGCTGGAGATGGAGATCGGTCGCGGCCAAACCCCTGAACACATGCACGCTCGGCGCAGGCTCAGGGGCAGGTAAGTCGACCTCCGGCGCTCGAGCGCCCAGCAAACGGCAGCCGTGCGGATGCCGCGGCCCACGCGCCGTCGTGGCGCGGAAGCGTCATCAGCATCGAGATCTTCCCAGCGGGGACGATCAACACGGTAGCTCCAGTCCAATCACGCCACACGCAGCCAGATGGCCACCCGCAGGTTGGTGGTTATCTGCGAAACAGGCCGCTCATGTAAAGCAAATGATGGATCGAGCGTGCGATTGGGCGTGCCGGACGCCCACTTCAGCCGGCGGCTCGGGTCAGCAGCGGCCGAATCGGCATCAGATTGCCCGCGAACTCCTCGGCGCTGCGACGCCAGGAGAAGCGCAACGCGAACTCGCGGCACAACGTCCGCGGTATCGACAGGGCGCGCAGTGCGGCGTGGCGGAGGTCCTGGTCGAGCACGCCGACAGGCGCCTTGCCGATGACGTCGATCGGCCCGTGGACCGGATAGGCTGCAACCGGCAGCCCGCACGCCAGCGCCTCGAGCAGCACGAGGCCGAACGTCTCGAACCGGCTGGGGAAGACGAACACGTCGCTGGCGGAATAGTACCGGCTCAGCTCTTCGCCCTTTTTCCATCCAGTGAACACGGCTGCAGGGTAGCGCTCGCGGTAGCTCGCGAGCTGCGGCCCGTCACCGACGACGAGCTTGGTGCCGGGCAGATCGAGGCGCAGGAACTCGTCGAGATTCTTCTCGGCCGATACCCGCCCCACATAGGTGAACACGGGGCGAGGCAGGTCCAGGACCCCGTCTGCTGCGCAAGGCTGGAACAGCTCGGTATCGACGCCCCGGCACCACCGGCGGATGTTGATGAATCCCTTGTCGCCCAGTTCCCGCTCGAGGCTCGCGGTCTGCACCATGAAGCCATTGCCGGCATTGTGGAACCAGCGCTGCACGGCCAGCACGAGATCGCTGGGCACACCGTACCTGCCCTCGAAATAGAGGCCGGCGCGGGTGTGATAGGAGGTCGTGAACGGCCAGCGCCGACGCAGGCAGTGCCGGCGTGCCGCAAGCCCGATCGGGCCTTCGACCGGGATATGCACGGCGTCGGGCCTGAACTCGTCCATGATGCGGGCCAGACGTCGGCCCGGTGCGACCGCGATACGCACTTCCGGGTAGCTGGGCATCGGCACGGTCGGGAAGCGGTCCGGCCCGACCACGGCCACCTCATGCCCCAGTGCGTCCAGCTGCTCGGCGACGGTGCTCAAGGTGCGGACCACACCATTGATCTGGGGAAACCAAGCGTCGGTGGCGATCAGAATCCGCATGTCGGGTCAGGCATCGCAGCAAAGCCTCGGGGCGTCGCAACGTGTGCCGGATGTTGATGACATTGTCGTGAAGCCTGCACAACTGGCTCCCTTGCACGGGGTTCAGACGCCGGGCTCGACCATGCGGTAAATGCGCCCGATCTCCTCTGGGGAACTGACGCGAAAACCAAGGTCGTGCACGAGCCCGTCCTCGATCCGGTAGACCCAGCCATGGACGGTCAGCTTCTTGCCGCTCGACCAGGCGTTCTGCACAATTGTGGTACGGGCGACATTATAAAGCTGATGCAGCACGTTGAGTTCCACAAGCCGCGACTCGCGCGTGTTCGCATCGGGGATCAGGTTGAGCTGGCGCTTGTGCAGGTCGTAGATGTCCTTAACGTGCCGCAGCCAGTTGTCGATCAGCCCGTGCTGCTTGCTCTCCATGGCGCAGCGGATGCCGCCGCAGCCATAGTGGCCGCACACGATCACATGCTCCACGCCGAGCACGCCGATGGCATACTGCATCACCGACAGGCAGTTGATGTCCGTGTGGATCACCATGTTGGCGACGTTGCGGTGCACGAACACCGTGCCCGGATCCAGGTCGAACAGCTGGGTCGACGGCACGCGGCTGTCCGAGCAGCCGATCCAGAGAAACTTGGGTGCCTGCTGCGCCACCAGCCGGCCGAAAAAGTCCACGTCCTGAGCGCGGACCCTCTCGGCCCATGCCCTGTTGCGCGCGAATAGCTCGTCGATGGTGAGTTCGGTCATCAAACCTCCGACGGATGGACAGACTTGAGCGGTTCCTGGGAGGACCTCTCGACGGATTCACATGCAATGTCGATGCCCGATACGTCGCGGCGGTAAATCCCGACGTCATCGGGTCAAATCACACACAGCTTACTGGACAGGAGGAATAGCCCGAGCCAATTACAGTCTTCATAGGAGTGTGTGAATCCTCAGCGCGGCGTTGAAGCCGATCAGGCAGTCGTAGATTTCAGCCAGGGCGCACGTCAGGTGCCGGCTTGGAAGCTTACGGTCGGGAAAACATGTCACGCGCATATTTGCACAAGATCGAGGCAGTATCGGACGAGGGCGGACCAGTTCGCGAGCTTGGCCATTCACGGCCGCGGCCAAGTCTCGTCGCCGAACCGACGCTCGAAGACCTGCTCGAACGATGTGCGCATGGCGATGCCGACGGGATCGAGGCACTGCGGCGCTGGCAGAATGGTCGTCTCAGCACGACCCTCGAGCGCATGCTGAGCGATCACTACCTTGCGCAGCAAGCCTTCCAAAATCTGATCGCCGATCTGACGAACTATGCATCGGCTCATCGCGCTGGCGCCGAGACCGCCGAGGATTGGCTCTTCGGGCGCCTCCGCTGGCACACCCGTAGCCTCCAGCAGTCCGAGCGCCCTGCCCCACAGCCCCCAGGCGCGCCCGCAATGCCCCTGCCGCCTTCGCCGATCGAGCAGCCGCTTTATGCCAGCATCGCGCCAGCCGAGCTTTCCCTCGCGGTCGATCTGGAGCCGCCTGCGGTCTATCCCCGCTTGCGGCGCCCCAACGCGCCGGCGCACTCTGCAACGGTCAACACGTTTGCCGTAATGGAACCACCGGCACCGCCGCGATGGCGGCGGGTGGCGGTGCTGTTGCTGCTTTGGCTCGGCGTCGGCGCCGCCGGCTTTACAGCACTGGTCCTGTTCATGCCGGGCCGGCCCGCAATGCCGCCGCCCTTAGAGGCAGTCGTCCCGCCCGCCCCTGCCCCTGCCCCTGCACCGCCGTCGCAACCGATTCTGCCCGCGCCGGATGCACGCGCCCTGCTGGGGCCGCCTATCGCCGCCCGCGAGCCAGCGGCTTTGGCACTGCCTCAACAACTGGCAGTGGAAGATGAGCCATTGGCAGCGCCTATGGTGGGGCCACGCGTGGTCATCCACTACAGCATGGGGAACGCTTCGGGAGCCAATCTTGCCCAGAGCCTCGCTGCCACGCTGGGCGGCAACCGCTTTGGCGAGCCCGAGATCCGGGCGGTGCCACAGACGGTCGCCACCGCGAGCGTTCGCTACTTCCACGTTGGCGATCGCGATGCCGCCGTGCGGCTGGTGGCATCCGTGCGGCCACTGCTCGCCGGCGCGGGGCGGGCGGCGCCCGTGACACCTATAGATTTTACGGATTTTACACCGTTGCCGCGCCCCGGCACGCTGGAGATCTGGGTCCCCAGCCGCTAGGGCGCGGCACCTCGACCGCCCGCCGGCGGTACGCTCAGTTTTTGGCCTTGTCGACCAGCTTGCCCTTGGCGATCCAGGGCATCATGCCACGCAGGCGAGCGCCCACCTCTTCGATGTTGTGGTCGGCTTGGCGACGACGCATGGCCTTGAAGTTGACCTGCCCAGCCTTGTTCTCCAGCACCCAGTCGCGCGCGAAGCGGCCTTCCTGGATATCGGCGAGCACGCGCTTCATCTCGGCCTTAGTCTCGTCGGTGATGATCCGCGGGCCGGTCTTGTAGTCGCCGTACTCGGCCGTGTTGCTGATCGAGTAGCGCATGTTGGCCATGCCGCCCTCGTAGATCAGATCGACGATCAGCTTCACCTCGTGCAGGCACTCGAAATAGGCCATCTCTGGCGCATAGCCGGCATCGACCAGGGTCTCGTAGCCAGCCTGGATCAAGGCGCTGAGGCCGCCGCAGAGGACGACCTGCTCGCCGAACAGGTCGGTCTCGCACTCTTCCTTGAACGTGGTCTCGATCACGCCGGCCCGGCCGCCACCGATGGCGCTGGCATAGGCGAGGCCGAGGTCGAGGGCGCCGCCGGAAGCGTCCTGCTCGATCGCGACCAGGCAGGGCACGCCACCGCCCTTGACGTACTCGGAGCGCACCAGATGGCCGGGGCCCTTCGGGGCCACCATCAGCACATCGAGGTCGGGACGCGGCTCGATCAGCTTGAAGTGAATGTTGAAGCCATGCGCGAACAGGAGGGCCGCACCCTCCTTCATGTTCGGGCCGAGATCGTCACGGTAGAGGTCCGCCTGCAGCTCATCGGGGACCAGGACCATGACCACATCGGCCCATTTCGCGGCCTCGGCCGGCGTCATGCACTTGATGCCCGCCGCCTCGACCTTCGCCCGTGTCGCCGAGCCGGCCTTCAGCGCCACCGCCACCTCGGGCACGCCGCTGTCCTTGAGGTTGTTGGCGTGGCCGAAGCCCTGGCTGCCGTAGCCGACGACGGCCACCTTCTTGCTCTTGATCAGATTGAGATCGGCATCGGCATCATAATAGACGCGCATAGCCCTGCTCCCCTAGCGGTTGCTCAAGTTGTGGTATCAGACGCGCGCCGGATTCGGCGCCAGGATGATGTCGCCCCGACCGATGGCGACGACGCCGGCGCGGCTTACCTCCACCGGCTCGAGGAGGTCGATGAACGCGTCGAGCTCATCCGACGTGCCGGTGATCTCGAACACGAAACTGCCAGGCATGCTGTCGACCAGCCGGGCGTGCATCACGTCGGCCAGCCGCAGCGACTGGAACAGACGTTCCCGGTCGCCGGTCACCTTGACCAGGGCAAGCTCGCGCTCGACATGCGGCCCTTCGGCCGTGAGATCGAGCACCCGCTGCACCGGGACCAGCTTCGCCAGCAGCGCCTTGATCTGCTCGATCACGAACTCGCTGCCGGTGGTGACGATGTTGATGCGCGACAGGCCGCGCACCTTGTCGACCGGCGCTACCGTCAGGCTTTCGATGTTGTAGCCGCGGCCCGAGAACAGGCCGATGACCCGAGCGAGTACGCCGGGCTCATTGTCGACGAGCGCCACGATGGTGTGGCGTCGATCTTCCTCTGGGAGCTTCATGTGGCCTCGAGGCGTGGGTCACGGCGGCTCGGGCGGCCTTACGCCGCCCGCCCGACCGAGACAAGCCGGTTATGATGGGGGCGTCAGACGAGGACCATGCCCTCTTCGGAGATGGCCTCGTGGCTGCCATCGTCCTCCGGGCTGAGCTTGATCTCGTTATGGGCTGCCCCACCGGGGATCATCGGATAGACGTTCTCCGAACGCTCCACGACGATGTCGGCGATGACCGGGAGATCGGAGCGCAGCATCGCCTCGATCACGCCGTCCAGCTCATCGATCGTGGTGGCACGCAGCCCTACGCCGCCGAACGCCTCGGCCAGCTTCACGAAGTCCGGCAGCGCTTCCATGTAGCTCTGCGAGTGGCGCTGGCCGTGGAAGAAGTCCTGCCACTGCCGAACCATGCCCATGTAGCTGTTGTTCAGGATGAAGCTCTTCACCGGCAGCCGGTACTGCATCGCCGTCGACATTTCCTGCATGTTCATCACCCAGGAAGCGTCGCCGGAGATGCAGACCACGGTGGCGTCGGGATGCGCGATCTGCACGCCGATGGCAGCCGGGAAGCCGTAGCCCATCGTGCCCAGCCCGCCCGAGGTCATCCAGCGCTGCGGCAAGTCGAACGGGAAGTGCTGGGCGGCCCACATCTGGTGCTGGCCGACATCGGTCGTGATGTACGTGTCCAGATGCTTGGTGGCCTCATACAGCCGGCGCACCGCCGTCTGCGGCTTGATCGTGCTGCTGCCCTGACGGAAGCGGTACGATTCCTTCTTCTGCCACTCGCGGATCTGACCCCACCAGGGCTCGATCTTCTCGCGGCTGACCGTGTTGGAGCGGCGCCGCCAAGCTGCGGTCAGGGCCGTCAGGCTCTTCTCGGCGTCACCCACGATCGCCACGTCGACGCCCACGTTCTTGTTGATCGACGACGGATCGATGTCGACGTGGATCTTCTGGCTGCGCGGCGAGAACCCGTCCACCCGGCCGGTGACGCGGTCGTCGAAGCGGGCGCCGATGCAGACCATCAGGTCGCAGTCGTACATGGCGAGGTTCGCCTCGTACGTGCCGTGCATGCCAAGCATACCGATGAACTGTGGGTCGGAGGCGGGGAAGGCACCCAGACCCATCAGCGTCAGCGTGATCGGGTAGCCGGTGGCCCGGACCAGCTCGGTGAGCTGCGCGCAAGCCTTCGGCCCGGCATTGATCACCCCGCCGCCGACGTAGAAGATCGGCCGCTCGGCGCGCGCCAGCAACTCGGCCGCCTCCTCGATGCGGGCGGCGTCCGGCTCGATGCGCGGGTGGTAGGTGCGATGCCGGACCTCGTCCTTACGCTGGTAGACGGCCTTGGCCATCTGGATGTTCTTGGGCAGGTCGACCACGACCGGGCCCGGCCGGCCGGAGCGGGCGACGTGAAAGGCCTCGTGGATGACCCGCGCCAGGTCGTCGGGGTTCTTCACCAAGTAGTTGTGCTTGGTGCACGGCCGGGTAATGCCCACCGTGTCCGCCTCCTGGAAGGCATCGTTGCCGATCATGTGCGTCGGGACCTGACCGGTCAGGCAAACCAATGGCACCGAATCCATCAGCGCGTCGGCGAGCCCGGTGACCGTGTTGGTCGCTCCCGGGCCCGATGTCACCAGCACGACGCCAACCTTGCCGGTCGAGCGCGCGTATCCCTCGGCCGCATGCACGGCCGCCTGCTCGTGCCGGACCAGAATGTGACGAAGCTCGGCCTGCTTGTGGAGCGCGTCGTAGAGCGGCAGCACGGCGCCGCCCGGATAGCCGAAGATTACCTCTACACCCTGCTCGACCAGCGCCTGAATAACCACCTCGGCGCCCGTCATGGTGCGCGAGTCCTGGGTGGTGGCGATCTGCGTCGTCGCAGCAGTCATGGGACAACTCCTCGGGCGTCCTAGCCCGCTCTACTTCAGGTTGACTTGTGGGATTGAAACCCGACAGCCCCGGCCGTCGGGGTCGCGAACACTAATGCTCCGACTTCGTCAGGTCAACGACCGCGCTCTGCGCCGTGCTGGCAATGGCACGCTGTCGGCGTTATTCTCGGCAAATTTGCGGACTGCACCGTCATGTCGGGGAGGACATCATGGGTTATCACATTCAAGGCGACCTGTTGGAGGTCTGCGACTGCAATACGTTGTGCCCATGCTGGATCGGCGAGGATCCCGACAATGGCACCTGCCGCAGCGCCCTGGCCTATCGAATCGAGACCGGCACGATCGACGGCGTGGATGTCTCGGGCCTGACCTTCGCCTTGACGGCCTTCATCCCGGGCAATGTCCTCAAGGGCGGTTTTCATGTCGTCCGCTATGTCGACGAGAAGGCGTCGGACACGCAGGAGGCGGCGCTGCTGCGGGCATTCCGCGGCGAGATCGGCGGCCCTCTGGCAGATCTGGCCGGGCTGGTCGGCGAGGAGATCGACGCGCGGCGCGCCCCGATCACGTTCACCGTGGTCGAGGGCAAAGGCACACTCCAGGTCGGCCATGCGGTCCATGCCGAGATGGAGCCCTATCGTGGCCCGACCGGGGAGCCGACTCGCCTGGTCGAGTCCATATTCTCGACGATCCCGGGCTCCCCGGCCTATGTTGCCAAGGCGACGAGGTTCAAGCTGGTGCAGCCCGAGATCGGGATCGACCTGGACCTTTCGGGGCACAACGCGATCCAGGGCCATTTCGAGCTGAACGCCTGACCTGAAACTCCGGGCGTGGCGGCAGTAACACCGCACGATCGCTACTTCGTGCCGCTGTTCGGCGGGGCGGTGGCCTGTGCCTGGGCGGCGCTGCTGGTTTGGGACAGCTCACCCTACGCCCGCTACCTCGACCATGACTGGGCCAATCTCGGCCTTGTCGGGAATCTCTGCGCCAGCCTGCCGATGGGTGACGTCGTGGTGCCGGCGGTGCTGTTCGTCGCCGGCTGGACGCTGATGACCGCGGCCATGATGCTGCCGACGACTCTGCCGCTGGTTGGTGCGTTCCGGCGACTGGCCAGGCTGCGCGGCGATGGGCCGGTCCTCCTGGGCCTGCTGCTGGTCGGCTACCTCGCCGTCTGGCTCGCCTTCGGCCTTGCGGCCCATCTGGTGGGGCTGGGCCTGCTCGCGCTGGTCCGCCGCGCCGCCTGGCTCACGTTCAATGGCTGGCTCATCAGCAGCGCCATTCTGCTGCTGGCGGGACTGTACCAGTTCTCGCCGCTCAAGCGGCGCTGCCTGGAAGCCTGCCGCTCGCCCCTGCCCTTCGTGCTGCGGTACTGGCACGGGATAAGACCACGGTCAGAAAGCTTACGGCTCGGGATGGCGCATGGGCTTTACTGCGTCGGCTGCTGCTGGCCGCTGATGCTGCTGATGTTCGCCGTCGGCACCGGCAGCATCGCCTGGATGTTGGGCCTGGGCGCCGTCATGGCGCTGGAGAAAAATAGCCCATGGGGCCGTGCTCTTTCCGCGCCGTTGGGCATGGCCCTGGTAGTAATCGCGCTCGGCATGGTCGTCCATGGCGCGATCTCGCGGTTGATCCTGTAGCCGCCAAACCACGCTTCTTGACGTGAATGCGCGATGTAGTGATGCAATGGGGTCGGCACCGTGTCAGTCACCGGAATCGGGGCGGGCCCGATGAGAAGCGAGGCGTCAGCGCAGCAGGTATTGATCGTGGGTGCAGGATCGGCCGGGCTGTTCGCCGCCGCCGAGCTCGCGCGCCACGGCATGATCGGCTTTCGCGCCGTCCCGGCCGACGCGCGCGGCGTGGCTGCGCTGGACGCGCATCTCGCCAGCTATCTGGTGTCCAGCAATGCCGTGACGGCCGCCAACGCCTCCTCGGTCTCGCCCGTCGTTGCCACTGGCTGAAGCTCCGGGAGCTGGTGCCGGAACCACGTGCGCTGGCGCTTTGCGTACTGCCGGATCTGCGCGGCGATGCCTGTCCGTGCCCGGTCGACAGGCAGCGCGCCGCGATGCACCGCCGTCAGCTCGCGCAAGCCGTGCACCTTCGCGATCGGCAGCTGCATCGCATCCGGCCGGCGCGCGAGCAGGTCTGCGACCTCGGCCATCGCACCTTCATCCAGCATCGCATCAAGTCTGGCTTCCAGCCGAGGGTTGACCGAGGCCGGCGGCGGCACGAGGGCGATCCCGATCGGCGTCGCGGGCAACTTCAGGCGTTGGCGGGGATCGGCCTGCCACGCGAGCAGGGAGCGTCCGGTAGCCTCGATCACCTCCAGGGCCCGCAGCACCCGTTGCTGGTCACCCGGCTGCAGTCGGGTGGCCATGGACGGGTCGAGGTGCTGCAATCGCGCATAAACTGCCGCAGCCGGGCCGGCCGCCGCCCACGCGCGCAATTCGGCACGCAGCGTGGCTGGAATGACAGGCATCACCGGGATACCGTGCAGCAGCGCGTGCAGATAGAGTCCGGTGCCGCCGACGATGATGGCCGACCGCCGTTCCGTCTGCAGCGCCGCGAGCATCGGCTCCAGCAATGCCAGCCAGCGACCGACCGAGGGCTGCTCATCGGCGGCGAGCACGCCGTACAGGCGGTGCGGCGCCATCTCCTCGTCCGTCGTCGACGGGCGGGCGGTCAGAATCGGCAAATCGGCAAACAGCTGCTGGCTGTCGGCGTTGACGATCACGCCACCCAGCTTTCGCGCCAACGTCAGGCCCAGGGCCGACTTGCCGCTGGCCGTGCTGCCCCCTATGACCACCAGCGCCGTGATCGCCCTCTCCCCGCCGCTAATCTGGAGTGCCCATGCCGGCCATCGCTTGCCTGATCGCCGATCCCAACCGGCAGCCGCTCGACTCCGACTTGGTCGCCGCTGCAGGCAAGCAGGTCGGCGGCAGCGTGCGTTGGCTGGCGGAGGCCGAAGCCGCAGAGATTCATATCGAAGGGCTGGACCCGGCAGGTGTGGAGGCGCGATTGGCGCCGGTGGTGGCGAACCTGCCTATCGATCTTGCCGTCGTGCCGGCAACGGATCGGCGCAAGCAGCTGCTGCTGTGCGACATGGACAGTACCATCATCACCATCGAGTGCATCGACGAGCTCGCCGACATGGCCGGCATCAAGCCGCAGATCGCGGCGGTGACGCGGCGGGCGATGAACGGTGAACTCGATTTCCCGACGGCGCTGCGCGAACGCGTGGCCCTGCTGGCCGGTCTGCCCCGGGGCGCCATCGACGCCGTCATCCGCGATCGGCTGCAGCTCATGCCTGGCGCCCGGACACTGGTGCGGACGATGCACCAGAACGGCGCCGTCACCGCTCTGGTGTCCGGCGGCTTTACCGCGTTCACGGCCCATGTGCGGCAGCTGTGCGGCTTCGACCATGACGAGGCCAACGAGCTCGAGATCGAGAATGGCGAGCTTACGGGCCGTCTCGTCGGCGACCTTCGCGGCGCCGATGCGAAGCTCAGCGCGCTCAGTCGACTGCAGGAGAGCCACAACCTCGCCACTGGGCTGACCATGGCAGTGGGCGATGGAGCCAATGATCTGCCGATGCTGCACGCCGCCGGTCTCGGCGTCGCCTTCCGGGCTCATACGCGTGTCAGGGAAGCCGCGGGAGTGCGGATCGACCATGGCGATCTCACCGCACTCCTGTTCCTGCAGGGTTACAGCCGCCAGGAGTTTGCCGCCAACTAGGCGGTTATTCCTTGAAGCGCAGAGCCACAAATCGCAGGTCGCCCTGCCGGTCGACCAAAAGCAGGATCGACTTTTTGCCCTCGGTCTTGGCCTGATCGACCTTAGCCATGATCTCGGGCGGCGAGCCCACCTCCTCCTGCCCAACCTCCACGATGAGATCGCCAGGCTTCAGACTCTCGTCAGCAGCCGGTGACCCCTCGGCGACATTGGTGATCACCACGCCCTTGGCATCCTCGGCGAGGTTGAGCTGCGTCTTCAGCTCGGGCGTCACCTCCGCGATCGTGATCCCCAACGCTTCCACCGTGGCGTCGGCCGTGGCGGCCGGGGGCGGCGGGGCTGTGCCCAGCTCGGCCGCCTGATCGTCTTCGGGCAACTCGCCCAGGACGACGGTGAAGTTCTTCTCCTCGCCCTTCCGCCACAGCCTGACCGGAGCTTCCTTCCCGATCGGCGTCTCCGCCACCAGCCGGGGCAACGAGCGCATCCGATCGATTGTCTTGCCATCGAACTCAAGGATGACGTCACCGGCCTGGATATCCGACTCGGCAGCCGGTCCGCCTGGGGTCACGCTGGCGATCAGCGCACCACGTGTCTCCGGCAGGCCCAGACTCTCGGCGATCTCGTCCGTGACACTCTGGATGCGCACGCCGAGCCAGCCGCGGGCGACCTTGCCGGATTTCATCAGGCTGTCGATCACCGGCTTTGCGAGGTTGGAGGGAATGGCGAACCCAATCCCCACATTGCCCCCCGACGGCGAGAAGATCGCCGTGTTGACGCCAAAGACCTCGCCATCGATCGTGAAGCTCGGGCCACCGGAGTTGCCGCGATTGATGGCAGCGTCGACCTGGAAGAAGTCGTCGTAAGGCCCGGCCCTGATGTCGCGGCCACGGGCCGAGATGATCCCGGCCGTGACGGTGGAGCCCAGACCGAACGGGTTGCCGATCGCGATCATCCAGTCACCGACTCGCACCCGGTCGCTGTCCGCCCAAGGGACGAACGGGAACGGCTGCTCGCGATTGATCTTGAGCAGTGCCAGATCGGTCTTGGTGTCGGTGCCGATCAGCTTAGCCGGATATTCCTGATCGTCGCCGAAGATCACAGTTATCTCGTCGGCGTCCGCGATGACGTGGTTATTGGTGACCACGAAGCCCGACGGATCGATCACGAAGCCCGAGCCCAACGAGAAACTGCGGCGCGGCTGCTGGTCCGGCTGCTGTTTGTCGCGATCGAAGAATTCCTTGAAGAACTCCTCGAACGGCGATCCCGGAGGGAATTGTGGTACCTGCGGGGACTCCGGGGGCGCCGTCTGCGCCGCCACGTCCTTGCGGGTCGAGATGTTGACGACCGCCGGGGCAATCTTGGCCACGAGGTCACCGAAGCCCTCAACCGGCGCCTTCTGCTGCGCCGACACCGGCGACGTATGGCCGAACGACAACAACCCTATCAACAGAGCCGTTGCCGTGAGCCTCGGCACGGCCAGGGCGGTCGCCCATCGGCGGCCGACAAGGCCGGGCCTATGAGCACTGCGCATCGTGGATCTCCTCAACTGTCCCGGCCATGCCGCAAGCGACAGCGACCCGCGCTTTGGAGCGCAGCGCGCTCCCCTGTTCTTGTTGTCGCGACCGAGAACAACCCAGCTGCTCGCCCGATCATCGTCGAGCCCCGAGAGTGAAGCAAGGGCCGATCCCGCTCATTTATCCTATGCCGCTCCCCACCGACGGATCGCCCAGACCAGCAGCACACCGACGACCGCGAAAGCGAGCCCGCCCAGACGCAGCGGGCCGCTGTCAAGGATCGCCGCACGCGCAGCGGCCTGCTTCATACCATCGGGAAACAGCGCCCATAGGACGCCCTCGATAACGAGCACGAGGGCCAAAGCCGTGCCGAGATCACGCATGACGAAAGGCCAAGTCCGGCCCGAGCCCGGCGGCAGCGCCGCCTGCCCGGCCGACTATGGCGCCGGTGCCGCAGCGGGTGCCACGGCGGCATCCGGTGGTGTCGCCGCTGCCGCCGGCGCAGCTGGAGCACCCGGACCCGTTGCGGCCGCCCCCGGCGCTACCGCTCGGCCGTTGAAGAAGCGGAAGAACTCACTGTCGGGCGACAGCACGAAGGTGGTGCTGCCATCCCCCATCGACTCCCGATAGGCCTGCAGCGAGCGGTAGAAGTCGAAAAACTCCGGATCCTGGCCGAAGGCGTCGGCGAAGATGCGGATGGCCTCGGCGTCGCCCTGACCACGCAGGATCTGCGACTCACGCTCGGCTTCGGCGATCAGCACCCGACGTTCGCGATCGGCCCGGGCGCGAATCCGCTGCCCGACCTCGGCGCCCTGTGCCCGCAGCTCCTTGGCCTCGCGCTGGCGCTCGGTCTGCATCCGCTGGAAGATGGCTTGGCTGTTCTCGGGCGGCAGGTCCGCCCGCTTGATGCGCACGTCGACCAGCGCCACCCCGAACCCGGCCAGCGACTTGTTGGCCTCCGATTTGATCCGGTTCATGATCTGCGTGCGGTCGTTCGACAAAAGCGTGAACAGGGGCGCCTCGCCCAACACGCTGCGCAGACTGGAGAAGACGATCGGCTCGAGGCGGCCGCGAAAGGCCTGCTCGTTGCCGACGGACTGGCGAAAGCGCAACGCGTCGGTGATGCGGTAACGTGCGAAGGCGTCGACCACGAGACGCTTCTGGTCACCGAGCACGAGCTCGACAGACGGTGCATCGAAATCGAGCACACGCTTGTCGAAATACTCCACCTGCTGAATGAACGGCACCTTCAGGTGCAGCCCCGGATCCTGGACGATATCGACCGGGTTACCGAACTGCAGCACCAGAGCCTGCTGGGTCTGATGGACGGTGAACACGGCATTCAGCAGCATGAACAGCCCGACGACAACGGCCGCGCCAATACCCAGGGTTATCCGCGGGTTCATTGAGCAGCTCCCTGTACGCCGTCGGCTTGGCCTGGCTGAGCCTGGTCCGCCCGCGGTTGACGGGCACGCTGCTGTAGCTCGGGCAGCGGCAGGTAGGGGACGACGCCGCTGGCGCCCTGCTTGCCGTCGATGACCACCTTGTTCACACCCTTGAAGACCTGTTCCATCGTCTCGAGGTAGAGTCGGCGCGCGGTCACGTCCTCCGCCTTCAGATAGGCGGCAAGGATCGACTTGAATCGCTCGCCTTCACCAGTGGAGCGAGCGGTAACCTCCTGCCGGTAGGCCTGCGCCTCCTGCATCACCCGTTCCGCTTCACCGCGGGCGCGTGGGATGATGTCGTTGGCAAACGATTCCGCTTCGTTCTGGGCCCGCTCACGGTCGGCCTGCGCCCGCTGCACGTCGCGGAATGAATCGATCACCTCGGCCGGCGGATCAGCCTTTTGCAGCTGCACCTCGTCGACCAGAATGCCCGTACCGTAGTCGACCATCAGGGCCTGCAGCTGCTCTCGTGCCCGCAGCTCGATCGCCCGGCGTCCCTCGGTGGTCGCCTCGACGATCGGGGTCTGCCCGATAATCTCGCGCATCACGCTCTCGGCCGCGGCCTTGATGGTCGTCTCGGGATCGCGCACGTTGAATCGGTACGCTGCGGCGTCCCCGATCCTCCACAGCACGACGAAATTGACGTCGATGATGTTCTCGTCACCCGTGAGCATCAGCGCCTCCTCGCTGACGTCACGCGCGGCACCGACGGTCCGACCCGACGTCTGCTGCCCCGCCGAGCGGAAGCCGACCTCGACGCGGTTGACCCTGGTCACCGGCACCTTCTCGACAGCCTCGATCGGTGCAGGCAGATGATATTGCAACCCGGGATCAGCCGTGCGCACGAGCTTGCCGAACCGCGTCACCAAACCCTGCTCGTCGGGCTGGATCGAATAGATTCCACTGGCCAGCCAGAGCCCGAGCACGGCCAGCGCTGCGACGACCAACCCTTTCCGCCCGATACCCGGTGCACCACCACCCGGAAACAGGTTCTTGACCTTTTCCTGGCTGCGCCGGAGGAGTTCCTCCAGGTCGGGGGGCTGTTGACCGCCGGGGCGTCCACCCCATGGACCGGGGCCACCTCCCCCTTGCCAGCCGCCTCCGCCTTGACTGTTCCAGGGCATTACAAACTTTCCTCGACTATGCTGAAATCAGGGTCGGCACGCACGCCCGCTGGGTGGGCCGTCTCACTCGATCCGCTCGGACAAAGGTCTATATCGGGCGCTGCACTTAAGGGATCAACCATGAACGAGCTTACAAGCGAGCGGGTGCTCGACGCCCTGCGCCGAATCGACCATCCGCGGCTCGCCCGGGACGTTGTCGGACTGGGAATGATTTCCGGCATCGCGATCAAGAATGGCAATGTCGGCTTCTCGATCGAGGTCGATCCGGCTGAGGCCAAGGCGCTGGAGCCCATGCGCAAGGCCTGCGAGCAAGCGGTCAAGGCCTTGCCAGGCGTGCTCTCGTGTGCCGCCGTGCTGACCGCCGAGCGGACGCCGGGTGGGCGCCCTGCAGCCGGCCCAGCCCCCACCTTGGGGGCACCGCCACGGGCGGCACAGCAACCGCTGGTCCCCGGCGTCAAGGCCATCATCGCGGTCGCGTCCGGCAAAGGCGGTGTCGGCAAGTCCACGACTGCGGTCAACCTCGCCATGGGCTTGGCCGCGATCGGCCAGCGCGTCGGCCTGCTCGACGCCGACATCTACGGCCCGTCACAGCCGCGCATGGCCGGGATCACCGGGCGGCCGGTTAGCGCCGACGGCAAGAAGCTGCGACCGATGGAGAACTATGGCGTCAAGGTGATGTCGATGGGCTTCCTGGTCGACGAGGACACGCCGATGATCTGGCGCGGACCGATGGTGCAGAGCGCCCTGCAGCAGATGCTGGGCGACGTGCTGTGGGGCGAGCTCGACGTGCTCGTCGTCGACATGCCCCCGGGGACCGGCGATGCGCAGCTCACCATGGCGCAGAAGGTACCTCTCGCCGGTACCGTGATCGTGAGCACCCCACAGGACATCGCCCTGCTCGATGCACGCAAGGCCATCAACATGTTCCGCAAGGTCGACGTGCCGGTGCTGGGCATCGTCGAGAACATGTCCTACTTCTGCTGCCCCAACTGCGGTCACCGCGCCGAGATCTTCGCCCACGGCGGGGCTCGTGCCTGTGCGGCGCAGTTCGGTGTCGACTTCCTGGCCGAGATCCCTCTCGACGTCGAGATCAGGGAGACCGCAGACGCGGGCCGACCGATCGTGGTCAGTCAGCCCCAGCATCCGATGGCGGAAGCCTACCGCCAGCTGGCGCTCACCGTGCGCGACAAGCTGGCCACGCTGCAGGGCGGCTCGGTGCGGAAATTCCCGCAGATCGTCTACAGCTGACGGGGTGCGAGGCCGCAGCGGCTCAGCGAGCCTCGGCGGCCTCAACCCGGGCACGCGCGACCTCGACCGCCAGGGTCAGGCGATCCCGCTCATGATCCGTCTTGGCGCCACCGAGATCCTCTTCCACGTCGCGCAGGTCCTGGCGTGCCGTATCGAGGGGAATGTCCTCGAGCGGCTCGGCCCGCTCGGCCAACACCGTGCAACCCTGCTCGTTGACCTCGGCGAAGCCGCCGGCCACGAACAGCCGGCGGTCGACCTTGTCGCCCTGGTAGACCGAGATCACGCCCGGTCGAAGCAAAGACATCAGCGGTGCGTGGTTGGGCAGGACGCCGAAATCGCCGTCCGCTCCGGGGATCACGACCATGTCGGCGTCGACGCTGGCGAGCAGTCGCTCCGGTGCGACGAGCTCGAACGCCACCTTGGTGTCGGCCATGGGCCCGTCTCCTAATCGGCCGCCAGCTTCTTGGCCTTCGCGATCACCTCCTCGATGCCGCCGACCATGTAGAAAGCGGCCTCGGGCAGATGATCGTACTCGCCGGCGACGATGCCCTTGAAGCCCTTGATGGTGTCCTCGACGCCGACCAGCTTGCCGGGCGAGCCCGTGAAGACCTCGGCCACGTGGAAGGGCTGGCTGAGGAAACGCTGGATCTTGCGGGCGCGGGCCACCACCAGCTTGTCCTCTTCCGACAGCTCGTCCATGCCCAGGATGGCGATGATGTCCTGCAGCGCCTTGTAGCGCTGTAGCGTCTCCTGAACCGAACGGGCGACCTCGTAGTGCTCCTTACCGACCACGGCCGGGTCAAGGATGCGCGAGGTGGAGTCGAGCGGGTCCACCGCCGGGTAAATGCCGAGCTCGGCGATCTGCCGCGACAGCACCGTGGTGGCATCAAGGTGAGCGAAGGTAGTGGCCGGAGCCGGGTCGGTCAGGTCGTCGGCCGGCACGTACACGGCCTGCACCGAGGTGATCGAGCCCTTCTTGGTCGAGGTGATCCGCTCCTGCAGCGCACCCATGTCGGTAGCCAGCGTAGGCTGGTAGCCCACCGCCGAGGGGATACGGCCGAGCAGGGCCGACACCTCGGCGCCGGCCTGCGTGAAGCGGAAGATGTTGTCGACGAAGAACAGCACGTCCTGGCCTTCCTGATCGCGGAAATACTCCGCGACGGTCAGGCCGGTCAGCGCCACGCGCGAACGGGCACCCGGCGGCTCGTTCATCTGACCGTAAACGAGCGACACCTTCGACTTCAGCGGGTCCTCGAGGTCGATGACCCCGGATTCGATCATCTCGTGGTAGAGGTCGTTGCCCTCGCGGGTTCGCTCACCGACGCCGGCGAACACGGAGACGCCGCCGTGCGCCTTGGCGATGTTGTTGATCAGCTCCATGATCAGCACGGTCTTGCCGACGCCGGCACCGCCGAACAGACCGATCTTGCCGCCCTTGAGGTAGGGGGTCAGCAGATCGACCACCTTGATGCCGGTCACCAGCACCTCGGCCGCCGTCGACTGGTCGACGAAGTCCGGGGCCGGCGCATGGATGGGTGCGGTGACCGACGCATCGACCGCGCCACGCTCGTCCACCGGCTCGCCGATGACGTTCAGAATCCGGCCCAGGGTCGACTTGCCGACCGGGATCGAGATCGGCCCGCCGGTGTCCATCACATCGCGGCCACGGGTGAGCCCGTCGGTCGAGTCCATGGACACCGCCCGGACCGTGAACTCGCCCAGCTGCTGCGCCACCTCCAGCACCAGACGGCGACCACCGATGTCCGTGGTCAGCGCGTTCAAAATCGGCGGCAGGGACTTCTCGTCCTGGAACTGCACGTCGACCACGGAACCCAGCACCTGGGTGACCCGCCCGACGGCGACGTTCTCTTTGACCACGGCCTCGTCCATTTTCTCGCTCCCAAGCACGCTCGCCGCCAACCTAAACCGCCTCTGCACCGGAGATGATTTCCATCAGCTCCTTGGTGATCTGCGCCTGCCGCTGTCGGTTGTAGCTGAGCGTGAGCTTATTGATCATCTCGCCTGCGTTACGCGTGGCGGCATCCATTGCAGCCATGCGCGCACCCTGCTCGCTGGCCGCGTTCTCAAGCAAGGCACCGAACAGCTGCACCGCCAGATTCCGAGGCAGCAGCTCGCTGAGGATGCGCTCCTCATCCGGCTCGAACTCGTAGAGGGCGCCGCCCTCGCTGACCTCGGCCGCACCCTCCGGGATCGCTGCCGCCTGTACGGGCACCAGTTGCTGGAAGGTCAGGATCTGCGACACCGCCGACTTGAACTTGTTGTAGACCAATGTGCAGACGTCGAACTCGCCGGCTGCATAGAGTTCCAGCACACGCTCGGTGATGCGCTGCGCATCGACAAACTCGATCCGCCGCTTGCTGACGATGCCGTCAAAGAACTCGACCACGCGCTCGCGCTGATCGCGGCGGAGCATGTCGCGGGCCTTCTTCCCGACGACGATCAGCTTGACCTGCTTGCCTTGGCCCAACAGCTCCTGGATCCGACGGCGGGCGCCGCGGACGATCGAGCTGTTGAAACCACCGCACAGGCCGCGATCAGCCGTGGCGACGATCAGCAGGTGCACCTCGTCCTTGCCGGTCCCGGCCAGCAGTGGCGGCGCATCGGGCAGACCGACGACACCGGCCGCGAGATTCTGCAGCATCGCCGTCATGCGCTCGGCAAACGGCCGCGAGGCCTCGGCCTGTTCCTGTGCCCGCCGCAACTTCGAAGCTGCGACGAGTTTCATGGCACTGGTGATCTTACGGGTCTGGCGCACGGAATTCATCCGTGCGCGCATATCCTTGAGACTGGGCATCGGGGGTGCCCCTTAGGAGAAGCGCTCGAGGAACTTGTCGAGCATACTCTTGAGCTGCTTCTCCGTGTCGCCGTCGAGTTGCCCGGTGGACTGAATCGAATCCAAAATGTCCTTGCCGGAAGCGCGCAGCTCGCCCAACAGGCCCTGCTCGAAGCGACCAACGTCGGAGATTTTCAGCGTATCGAGGTAGCCGTTGACGCCGGCATAGATGACGGCGACCTCTTCGCCCATCGGCATGGGCTGGTACTGTGGCTGCTTCAACAGCTCGGTCAGACGCGAGCCGCGATTCAGCAGGCGCTGGGTCGAAGCGTCGAGGTCGGAGGCGAACTGCGCAAACGCCGCCATCTCACGATACTGCGCCAGCTCCAGCTTGATCGAGCCCGCGACCTTCTTCATGGCCTTGGTCTGCGCGGCCGAGCCGACGCGGCTGACCGACAGGCCGACGTTCACCGCAGGGCGGATGCCCTGGTAGAACAGGGTCGTCTCGAGAAAGATCTGCCCGTCCGTGATCGAGATCACGTTGGTCGGAATGTAGGCCGACACGTCGTTGGCCTGTGTCTCGACGACGGGAAGAGCGGTCAGCGAGCCACCGCCATGGCTTTTGTTCATCTTGGCCGCGCGCTCGAGCAGACGGCTGTGGAGATAGAACACGTCGCCCGGATAAGCCTCGCGGCCCGGCGGCCGCCGCAGCAGCAGCGACATCTGGCGATAGGCCACGGCCTGCTTGGACAGGTCGTCGTACACGATCACGGCGTGCATGCCGTTGTCGCGGAAATACTCACCCATCGAGCAGGCGGTATAGGGTGCGAGGTACTGCATCGGCGCCGGATCTGACGCCGTGGCGGCAACGACGATCGTGTACTCGAGCGCGCCGTGATCCTGCAGGGTCTTGACCAGACGGGCCACCGACGAGCGCTTCTGGCCGATGGCGACGTAGATGCAGTAGAGCTTCTTGCTCTCGTCGTCGCCCGCCAGCTCGTTGATGCGCTTCTGGTTGATGAAGCAGTCGATCGCGATCGCGGTCTTGCCGGTCTGCCGGTCGCCGATGATCAGCTCGCGCTGGCCACGGCCGACCGGGATCAAGGCATCGATCGCCTTCAGCCCGGTCATCATCGGCTCGTTCACCGACTGCCGCGGGATGATGCCCGGCGCCTTGACGTCGACCAGACGCCGCTCGGTGGTGTTGATCGGCCCTTTGCCGTCGATCGGGTTGCCCAGACCGTCCACAACCCGGCCAAGCATCGCACGACCCACCGGCACATCGACAATGGTCTTGGTGCGCTTGACCGTGGAGCCTTCGTGGATCGCCCGGTCGTCGCCGAAGATCACCACGCCGACATTATCGGTTTCGAGATTCAGCGCCAGACCGCGGGTGCCGTCCTCGAACGCGACCATCTCGCCGGACTCGACCTCGTCGAGACCATAGACGCGAGCGATGCCGTCGCCGACCGACAGCACGCGGCCGACCTCGGCCATCTCGGCCTCGGCCCCAAAGTTCGCGATCTGGTCCTTGAGGACGGCAGAGATCTCGGCCGCTCGGATATCCATCAGCGAAGCCCCCTCATAGACAATTCAAGATTGTTCAGCTTGGTCCTGAGCGACGCATCGATCATGCGCGAACCGATCCGCACCACGAGGCCGCCCAGCAAGCTCGGATCGACGTCGGCGCTCAGCTGCACCGGGCGACCGGCATAGCCGGCCACAGCATCCCGCACGGCGGTGAGCTGTGCCTCGTCGAGCGCCACCGCCGAGGTGACCTGCGCGGTCTCCTCGCCACGATGCGCCGCGAGCTGGCGTCGGAAGTCGGCAATGATCGCCTTCAACGCGCCCAGTCGGCGCTGCTTGGCGAGCACGCCCAAAAAGTTCTGCACGGTCTGGCCGAGGCCCATCTTCCCGGACAGGGCCGCCATCGCCTTGCCTTGCCCGTCGCGGCTGACGACAGGGCTGGCAATCATCCGGGCGAGATCCGGGCTCTCCTCGATGGCGCGACCCAGCAATGCCAGATCACCCTCGACCTCATCCAGAACATGATTCTGGGAAGCAAGCTCAAACAGGGCGGTGGCGTAACGGCCGGCCGGCCCGGATGCCGTGGTGTCAGCAGGCAATCTCAGCTTCCCCGACTTGCTGGGAGAATAGGCCCGTTATTGGGCGTCGCGGCATGACCGCGCTTTCACCCTCGTGAGGCGTGGTGGGCTTAACACACGCCCCTGGACCCGACAAGCCGACCGGCCTGAGCCATGTCTAAGACGGTTTGCCGCAGCGATGCAGGGAACTCGCAGGCGCGCGCGTTCCAGCGACCTGCTGCCGCTGCGGGCTGCGATCGATGCTGCATCGGCGTGCATAGCACGAGTTGGGCTGGTAGGCGTTGGCCGCGCTGGCCCCGGCCCGCTTCACCATGAAAATCCGGACAAACTTCATGGCGCCGACATGATGGCACTACCGCACGTCCTCCTGGCCCTCCTTTGCGTCTTCGGGCCTTTTGCAGCCTGCGCGGATGCTCCGCCGGAGTCCGTCCAACGGTTCATCGAGCTGATGGACGATCCGGCCGTCCGCGGCTGGCTGCAGGACGAGCTTGCGGCCCGTCAGACGGACACGCCAACCGAGGCGGCGCCAGCGGCCGGCCCGCCACCACTCCAGGACCGGCTGGCCGTTGGCGTGGCCGATCTGCGCCGCAGCGGTGCCGACCTGCTCAACGCCGCCACGGACCTGCCGACCGAGCTAGCCATGATCGTGGCCCGTGTTCGCGCCGAGTTGCACGATAGCGGCCTCGTGTGGGCCGCCATGCTGGTGTTCCCCTTCGTGGCCTGTGGGCTGCTGTTCGAATACGGATTCGTTCGTGCCACGGCCGACATCCGGCGGCGCGTTCTGCATCGCTCGCCGGCGTCAGCCGGGAGCGGGATTGCGGCGCTAGGGATATGCTTGCTGCTGGCCGCCGGCGAGATCGCGGCCTTTGCCCTGGGCAGCATCGGCGCCTTTGCCGTGTTCGAATGGCCGCCGCTGCTCAACCTGATCGTGCTTACCCTCCTCGCCATGATCGTACTGACCAGCGCTGCCTGGACGACAGCCAAGATCGTGATCGCACCAACCATCCCAGCGCGTCGGCTGCTGCCACTGACGGACGAGACCGCAAGGTTCGCCAATACCTGGTTCCGCTGCCTGAGCGCCGTGACCATCGGCAGCTGGCTTCTGGTGCAGCTGCTGGCGGCATTGGGGGCGCCCATGGCCAGCGCCGATGTCGTCGCGGCGTTGCTGGGACTGCTGGTCCTGGCGCTGGCGCTGCTCGCGGTATGGCAGGCCGTGCCACACATCAGACGCTACCGATCGACCGCCGAGCAGGCGGCGATAGCGGAGCAAACCTGGGGCGTCGACGACTTCCTCCCCATCACCCTGTCGATCGTGCTGCCTTCGATATGGCTGCTGTGGAGCATGGGCGCGCGCAGCGCCGCCAGCACGCTGCTGCTGGCATTGACGACCGCGACGGCGCTGTGGGTCAGTCGCCAGATCATCGAGCACGTGGCCGGGACGGGCCAGTCGCCAATAACTGGGCAGCGGGCGCCGTTGACCGCGCGCGTCGTGCGCAACCTGCTCCTGGTCGGCGCCGGCGTCACCCTGCTGCGGGTCTGGGGCATCGACATGACCAGCCTCGCCGGCAACGAGGCGCCGGGGATGCGCCTGCTGCGCGGTGCCGTCGACGCCATCCTGATCCTGCTCGTGGCCGATCTCGGCCTGCATGCCCTGCGCGCCACCATCGACCGCCGTCTGAACGCGGCCGACGACGGTCTCGACCCCGATCAGGTCAGCCGACGCGCCCGCCTGCGCACCCTGCTGCCCATCGTCCGCAACGTGGCCATGATCGTCTTCACGGTGATGGCGGCGCTCACCATCCTGGGCTCACTGGGCGTCGAGATCGGCCCTCTCCTGGCCGGCGCCGGCGTCGTTGGCGTGGCCATCGGCTTCGGCGCGCAGACTCTGGTCAAGGACATCATCTCGGGTTTCTTCTTCCTGCTCGACGACGCATTTCGCGTCGGCGAGTACATCGAGAGCGGCAGCTACAAAGGCACCGTCGAATCGTTCTCGCTGCGCTCGGTCAAGCTGCGGCATCAGCGCGGCCCGCTCTACACAGTACCGTTCGGGTCGCTCGGGGCCATCGTCAACCACAGCCGCGACTGGGTGATCGACCGGCTCTACGTCAACGTGACCTATGATACCGATCTCGATCTGGTGAAGCGGTTGATCAAGGGGATCGGCCGGCAGCTCGCGGCCGAGCCAACGTTCGCCCCCGACATACTGGAGACACTGAAGTTGCAGGGTGTCGACGAGATGGGCGACTTCGCGATCAAGCTGCGGATGAAGATGCGTACGCGACCGGGCCGCCAGTTCATGATCCGCCGCCGCGCCTATGCGATGATCAAGACCGCGTTCAAGGACAATGGCGTCAGCTTCGGCGTGCCCACGGTGCAGGTCCGCGACGTCGAGCAGGCGCAGGCGGCCGCCGCTTCCCTACTGACCAGCCCCAGCCAGCCCAGTAGTTGACCCTCATCTTCAGCGACCGCAGACGCCGGTCCGGAAAAAATCCCACTCATCGCATTCACGGCCGTCGGGGAAAAGACAAAGGCCACGCTGACCGCTCGCGTCCTGGACGATCCGGGACGTGCCGCCCTTTCGAGCGCAGTTGACGGCAGCGGGGTTCGCAAGCTCGGCCCGCTGCAGCACGAGGGTGAAGTTCAGATCCGATGGGATCGGGTTGCGGTCCCGGTCCAACATCGTCACCCGGTCGTCGCCGACCTTTAGGAAGTACTGCTCCCGCCCAGGCTGATCCGGATCGAGCTCGTAGACCGTGGCGTTCTCGTCCTGTGGCGTGCCGCGCAGCGTGGTCCAGTCACCCGTGCTCTCGATCGGCGGACCACGCTCGAGATAGGTCGACCGCAGACGGTAGCTGCCCTCGGCCGTCTGCGCATCCTTGCGGGTCAGCGTGAGCTCGGTCTCGATCCCCGGGCAGTCGGCACAGGGGATGGTGCCGACGAAAGGCCCGAGCACGAGCGCTTCGCTGGATGATGCCGGGCGGCCGGATAGCGACGCGAGCGCGCCCGCTGCCAGCAAGGTCAGGGAGCGGAGGGCGCTGTTCATGTGCCGTCGAGCTGGAACGGGAAATACTGGCTGGCGATGACATCGAAAGTGCCGTCGCCGCGAAGCCCGCGCAAAGCCTCGTTCAGGGCCAGTCGCAGACGATCGTCGCCCTTGCTGACGGCGATGCCCACACCGTCCCCGAACCATTGCGGATCGTCGAGCGCCGGGCCGACGAAATCGAACTCGGCGCCGAGGTCGGTGCCGAGGAACTGCACGCGGGCGGCGACGATGTCGGTGAGCACGGCGTCCAGCCGATTCAGCGCCAGATCCAGGTAGAGCTCGCTCCGATCACCGTAGCGTCGCACCGTCGCGGCCGGAAAGTTGGCGCTCACGTAGCGATCCTGCACGGATCCGCGCTCGACACCGACGATCATGCCGCGCAGCCCGGTGGCCGAGGGGTCCAACGGTTTGCCACGCCTGGCGATGAACCGGCTGGCGGCGTGGTAGTAGGCATCGGTGAAGTCCACCTCCCGGCGGCGCGCCTCGGTAATGGTCAGGCCCGGCACGAAGTCGATGGCGCGCGCCTGCACCTGTGACACGATCTCCTGCGCGTCGACCGCGCCGAGCACGCAGCGGACCCGCAGCCGGGCACAGACCGCGCGTGCGATGTCCGCGGCGAAGCCCGCAACCTCGCCGGTGTCGCTGACATAGGCAAAAGGCGGATCCTCGGTAGCGAGCCCGACGCGCAGCTCGTCGCGGTCGAACGATGCCGCCCCCGCGGGGGCGGTCAGGGCCAGCAGGCAGAGCAAGGCGAAACGCAGCACGGCTAGCTGCCCCAGCGCTGGATGGGGCCGAGGCGGCGAAGCTGCATCGCGAGTTGGGCGAGGCCAGCCGCCGGCTCGACCTCACGCGTGAGAATGCGGTGCACCGTCCCGGCAAACGCCGCGCTCACGGCGTCATAAGCGCCGCGCCCTGTCGCTGCCGGCCGCAGCACGGCGGCAGCGAAGGCCGGCAACAGATCGGGATAATCGGGCCGCCGTGCTACGAGCTCGGGGTCGGTGTAGAGCTCCTGAAGGCTCGGATCGCCTCCCCCTGCGAGCGCGCGCCGCCGCTGCTCCTCAACCGAGGTCAACCAGCGGACCAGATCCAAGGCGAGATCCTGCTGTTTGGAGTTGCGCGCGACCGCGAGGCCGAAGCCACCGAGCACGGCCGCCGAGCGACCCTCCGGCCCGGCACCCGCCGGCAGCTCGGCCATGCCGACATTACCGCCCGCAGCACCCTCCGCCGCCCGCAGCCTCGGCAGCAGGTTCGACCACGAGCGCAGGAAAGCGGCGTTGCCCTTCGCGAACGCGTCCACGCTTTCCCCGCCGCCCATGTCGAGCACCTGCCCCGGCGAGATCGTTTCGACCCAGGAGGACGCCTGCGCCAGTGCCGCCTCAGCCCGCGGGTCCTCGACGACGACACTGCCGTCGGCACCCAGGATGCCAGGTGCGCCCCGGCTCGCGATCCATTCCAGCGCGTTGACGGTGAGACCTTCGCCGGCACGGCCCTGCCAGACATAGCCCCACATCTCGTTGCGCCCCGCGGCACGCTCGCCGTCCTGCACCGTGCGGGCTGCCGACGTGAGCTCGTCCCAGGTCGTCGGCACACGGACCCCGTAACGGGCGAGCAGATCGGTGCGGTAGAACAGGCGGCCGAGGCTCAAACTCGACGGCACAGCCACGAGGTGGCCGTCCGCGCTGAAGCTGTCGACCGCGACCGGTACGAACTGGCTGCGCTGGTCCACCAGTGCCGGTGCCAGATCGACCAGATAGGGTGCCAAAAGTCCCGGCCAGACGATGTCCAGCTCCAGCACGTCGAGGTCCGTCACCCCGGCCTGCAGCAGGTCGCCCAGCATGTCCCGTGATCGGGTCGTCGAATCCGGGTAGGCCAGAACGCGCACCTCCTGGCCGCGCGACTTGGCCCAGGCCTCGCTGCCGGAGCGGCATAGCTCCAGGGATTCCGGAGCAAGCCCGCAGACGATGGTCACCGGTGCTGCCCGCACCGGTACGGCCCAACAAAGCATGGCGGTCAGAAAGCCGATCGCGCTACGCAAGTTCATCGTGCCGACTCGATCCTTGCAGTCTGCTGGTCTTCGGGAACCCCGAAGATAGAGGTTTCGCATGCCGAAGAGTAGCCTGCCGGGGCGACGGACGGTGTGACCTGGGCTAATGGGGCGGCACTCGGAGCCGCGAGGGATTTGACTGCATGCCCCCATTCCGCTGCATATCGTTGCTGGCCGCCGCCCTATGGCTTGTCCTGCTCCTGCCCGCGACCGCACAGGAGGATTTCAGCATCACCCGGCTCGCGCGCTCGATCCAGGGCCAGGAGCAGCTCAATGCCGATCTGCGCGCCGGCATGCCACGGATACAGCAGGAACGGGCCGGCGAAGCCGCTCGGCTCGATGTGGAGGAGGCCGATCCGGACGGGAGCAGCCTGACGATCACCGCCCTGCGCCAGGCGCGGTTCGAGGCCGACACGCGGCGGACGCGGCTCGCGGCCATGGACAGCCGGATCGACTATTTCGACGACGAGCTGGCGAAGCTGGACAGCCGGATCGCGGAATTGACCCCTAAAGTGCCTACGGCACCCGTCACCCTCGAGGAGTATGCCGCGGGCGCCCAGCTTGGGCTGCTGCAACAGTTGCGGGCCACGACCCAAGAGACGCTCGATCTGCTGCACCAGGGGAGCGCCGAAATTTCCGCCCGCCTCGCGTTGCTCAACAACCGCGTGGCGCTGCTGGAAGGGCGGATACGCCTGGGTGCCCTGGACGAGAGCGCCGAACTGGCAGGCGACCCACGCGCCGTGGCGCTGCGCGACTTCGTCGAGCGGACGGGTCGCGAGAGCGTGCGGCTCGCGAACGCGGCCGGCGAGATCGAGCCGAACTCGCCAGGCGAGCAGATACGCAAGCGCGTGCTGGAGCTTCGGGCGGACGAGGCGTTCCTGCGCAGCAGCCTGCGCGCCGCCGACATCGAGCTGCTCGGGATCGAGAAGCAGCTTGCGTATTTGAGCGGCGTCGCGGCCGAGAGCGCTTCGCTGCCGGCCCGGCTCGCCACTGAAGCGCTGGATCTGCTCGACCGCCAGAGCGACCGCCTGTCCCGACGCACGGCCGCGTTGGCCGACGTACGCCGCCGGCTCGACGACCAGCGCGCCCTGCTGCCACCATCGACGCCGGCCTCCGCCGCTCAGGTGGCGATGATGCGCGGCATGATCGCCGACGTCGCCGGGACCGTGGCCGGCCAGGAGGAGGCCACCCAACGTCTGGCCGAGGATCTGCAGCGCACGGCCAAGCGGCTGCAGGAGCGCGAAACAGCAGCTGAAGGCGAGGCGCTGCTGGCCCGTGATTCCCTGCCCAACAATGCGGCGGCCTGGAAGCGCGTCGCCCGTAACGCCGGCCGGGTACCTGGGCAGCTGCTGCAGGCATTCCTGCACGCGGCCGAGGAGGTGGAGGATCGGGTCGCCGAGGCACCACCGCAGCAACTGGCGACGGCCGTCGGCGGCATGCTGCTGCTGTTGGTGGCGGCGCTGGTGCTCCGCCGGCTGCTGCACACGCGGATCGTGGCCCCTCGCGCCGATACCGCACTGGCGACACCGGCGGCAGCTGTGCGTGACAGCATTCTCACCCTCCTACCGGCGGCAATGTTCTGGCTTCTCGCCTGGGTGCTGCAGATCGGCCGTGAGGCGGCCCTGCTGATCGGCGGCGTGCTCGCCATCTGGCCGGCGGTGGCGTTTGCCCTGCGCCTAGCCCGCCAGCTGCTCTTCCGCGGGGCCGAGGACGGGTTGCCGGTCCGCGCCAAGTTCTACCGCAGCCTGCGCTGGACCATGGTCGTGGGCGGCATCCTGGCCGGGCTCGTGATCCTGACCAGCACACTGCCACTGACGCCGGCCCTTGCCGACCTCGTGCACCGCTCGGCGATGATCTGCGTGCTGCTGATCGCCCTGCCCGGACTGCAGCTGCGCGCCCTGATCCTCACCATGGCGGGCGGGCGATGGCAACCGGGCCTGGCCGCTCGCCTCGCCGCCCGGCTCAGCCTGCTGGTGCCGGTGGTGTTGGCCGGTGCGGCGGCGGTCGGGCTCGCCGGGTATCTTAACCTGGCATGGTCGGTCATCACCCACTTTCTATGGTTCGCGATGTTCGGGGCCGCCCTACTCCTGGTTATGGCCGTCCTCGTCGACGCCAAGCGCGCACTGCTACGTCGGCTCAGCGAGCAGACGCCGGACGACGCGCATTTCTGGACGCTCAACTTCGTCGACCCCACCTTCCGCCTACTTCAGCTGCTGCTGATCGCGGCTGCCGGCTGGGGGCTGCTCAGCGTCTATGGCTGGACCACCGACACGCCGGTGATCCGCGCCCTGCTGATCGCCGGCCGGACACCCGTCCTGTGGCTCGGGGATTCAGCGCTGAGCGTGCAGAATGTCGTGCTGGCGGTGGTTCTGGTGGCGCTCGTGTTCTGGGTCGGCGGCTGGACCCAGCAGGTGAGCTACAATCTGGCGCTGACCCGCGTGCGGGATCTCGGCATCCGCCAGAGCCTGGCAACATTCGTGCAGTATGTGGTGATCGTCCTCGGCCTGTTGCTGACGCTGAAGGTCATCGGCCTCGACCTGACGGCTCTCACGGTGTTCGCCGCCAGCATCGGCGTCGGCATCGGCTTCGGCATGCAGAACGTGGTCAGCAACTTCATCAGCGGCATTCTGTTGCTGGCGGAGCGGCCGCTGCGGGTGATGGACATCGTGACCATCGGCGCCGACACCGGCGAGGTCACGCGCATCGGCATCCGCTCACTGACGGTACGGATGTTCGACCGCAAGGAGCTGGTGATCCCAAACTCGGCGGTGATCGGCAGCACCTTCACCAACTGGACCCGTACCGACGACGTGCTTCGCGAAGTCCTGACGTTCAAGGTCAGCTTCCGCGACGACCCTACGCGGGTGGCGTTGCGGATCGAGCAGGTCACCCAGGCGACCCGCGGCGTGCTGACCGCACCGCCGGCCAAGGCCACGGTCTGGGAGTTCGGCGATACCGGCGTGGCGATCCGTCTGCAGTATTACGTGCAGCTCCGCGGCCCGATCGGCGGCCTCGACACCCGCGCCGACATCCTGCGCGCCGTGCGCGATCTGTTCGTGACCGAAGGCTTCTCGATCTCGACCCCGTCCGGGGACGTGGCCCTGGGCTTCCGGCACCGCGAGCCGCCTGCGGCCCTGCCCGCCCCGAGCTAGGTGGGATCGAGCCCGGTGCCACCAAGTTCCAGGCAGCGGGCCACCCCTGCCAGATCGTGATGCGCCGTGACCGCAAATCCGGCGGCGACCGCCAGGGCTGCCAACGGGTGGTGCTGGTCGTGGCCGATCTCGAGGAACGCCCGCCCATCGCTGGCGAGGAGCCGGGGCAGATCGGCCAGGATCGCCCGGTAGGCGACAAGGCCGTCCGGCCCGCCATCAAGCGCCGTGCGCGGCTCGAACCGCGCCACCTCAGGCTGCAGGGCAGCAATCTCGGCCGAGCGGATATAGGGCGGATTGCTGACGACAAGGTCGAACGGGCCGTCCACGCCCGCGGCCCAGGACGTGCGCTCCAACCCCAGCCTGGCCACGACCCCGAGCCGCTCCGCGTTCAGGCGCGTGCAGGCCAATGCGGTCTCGTCGAGATCAGTACCGATCCCCTCGGCGCGCGGAAACACGTGCAGCAGGGTGACGATCAGGCAGCCCGAGCCCACACCCATCTCCAGGATGCGCAGCCGCCGCTCCGTATCCGGAACGGCCGAAATTGCGGCTTCGATCAGCGTCTCGCTGTCGGCACGCGGCACGAGGACACCGGGCTGCACGGCAAAGTCGAGGCTCCAGAACTCGACCCGGCCGAGAATGTAGGCCATGGGCTCACGCTGCCGGCGCCGGGCCACCAACAAGCTGAAGCGATCGGCTTCCGGCTCGGGCAGCGACGCACTGCCGTTCACCAGAATCTCGGCGCGCGAGCGACCGCTCGCGGCTTCCAAGAGCAGCCGGGCCTCGAAGCGCGGCCGCTCGATGCCGGCCGTCGCCAGATCCGCCGCGGCCCCGGCCAGCGCCGCGTCGACGGTGCTCAACTGGCCTCGGCCAGCCGCGCCGCCTCATCCTCGTTGATCAAGGGCTCGATCACCTCGTCCAGCGCCTCGCCGGCGATGACCTGGTCGAGCTTGTAGAGGGTCAGGTTGATCCGGTGGTCGGTCAGCCGGTTCTGCGGGAAATTGTAGGTGCGGATGCGCTCGGACCGGTCACCCGAGCCGACCTGCCCCTTGCGATCGGCGGCGCGCTCGGAATCCTTGGCCGCCCGCTCCTGGTCGTAGAGCCGGGCCTTCAGGATCTTCAGCGCCTTGGCCTTGTTCTTGTGCTGCGATTTCTCGTCCTGGATCGCCACCACGAGCCCCGTCGGCAGGTGCGTGATGCGCACCGCGCTCTCCGTGCGGTTGACGTGCTGGCCGCCGGCGCCGCTGGCCCGGTAGACGTCGATGCGCAGCTCCTTGTCGTCGATGGCGATGTCGACGTCCTCGGCCTCGGGCAGCACGGCCACGGTGGCCGCCGAGGTGTGAATGCGGCCGCTGCCCTCGGTCACCGGTACGCGCTGCACGCGATGCACGCCGGCCTCGTACTTCAGTCGCGCGAACACCCCCTGGCCCGTGATCTCGGCGACCACCTCCTTGATCCCGCCGAGGTCGCTATCGCTCACGGACAGGATTTCATAGCGCCAGCCCTTGAGATCGGCATAGCGCTGGTACATGCGCAAGAGATCGCCGGCGAACAGGGCGGCCTCGTCGCCACCGGTGCCGGCACGGATCTCCAGGATCGCGTTCTTGTCGTCGGCGGCGTCCTTGGGCAGGAGCAGCAGCCGCACCTGCCGCTCGAGCTCCGGCAGTCGCGCCTCGAGCACGCGGCGCTCGGTCTCCACGAGGTCACGCATCTCTCGGTCGGTGCCGGCATCGCCCGCCATCTGCGCCAGCTCGCGCAGCTCGTGGCCCACGGCGCGGAACGCCTCAATGGTGGCGACCACGGGCTCGAGATCGGAGAACTCCTTGGCGAGCCTGGCATAGCCGCCGGGCGGGCTCTCGGCCAACAGCGCCTGGAGCTCGTCGCGGCGGGCGAGAATGGCATCGAGCTTGGGATCGAGGGCGGATACGGACATGGCGGCGGAAGCTGCCGGAGGAGAGCCCTCGCGGTCAAGCCCCAGCAGCGGCGGCCGACGTCGAACCCGCGCAGCAGACGCGAGCCATAAGAGCGGCCACCGCCAGCTCCTCTTCCACGCCGCTGTCCAGGTCACGCAGGCGCACGACACCGCGCGCAAGCTCGTCGCTGCCCAGCGATACCGCCCAGCGAGCGCCAAGCCGGTCGGCTCGCTTCATCCGCTGGCCAGGCTTGCCCTTGAACGCGAGTTCGACCGTTACCCCGTCCCGGCGCAGCTCGTGCGCCAGCGCGACTGCTGCCGCCTCGGCGTCGGCTCCAATCGGCACGATCGCCACCGGCCGGTTCGCTGCCGGAGTCTCGGCCAGCAGCATGGCCAGCCGCTCGACCCCGGCTGCCCAGCCGACGCCGGGCACGTCCGGCCCGCCCATGGCTTGCATCAGGCCGTCATAGCGGCCGCCCGCCATGACGGCACCTTGGGCACCCAACGCCGTGGTGGTGAACTCAAACGCCGTGTGGGTGTAATAATCCAGGCCACGGACCAGTCGCGGGCTCAGCTCGAACACGACGCCGAGCCGGCCCAGCCCGTCCTGCACCCGAGCGAAGAAATCGCGGCTTGCCGGGTTCAGGTGCTCATGCAGCAGCGGCGCCTCGGCGATCACCGCCCGGTCGCCTTCGTCCTTGCTGTCGAGGATTCGCATCGGGTTACGCTCGAGCCGGGTCAGACTATCGTGCGACAGTCGCTCCTTGTGGCCCTCGAGGTAGCGAACCAGAACGTCGCGGTATGCCAGCCGGCTCTCGCGGTCGCCCAGGGTGTTGAGCTCCAAGACGGTGTGCTGCAGCACGCCCAAGGTCTCGAGGATGTGGGCGCCGAGCGCGATGACCTCGACGTCGGCCATGGGTTCGGCGGCACCGATCAGCTCGACGCCGATCTGATGGAACTGGCGCAGGCGGCCCTTCTGCGGCCGCTCGTAGCGGAACATCGGGCCATGATAATAGAATTTCTGCGGCAGCTCCTGGGTCAAGCCGCCGGTGATGACCGCGCGGACGACGCCAGCCGTGTTCTCCGGGCGCAGCGTGACCCGATCGCCGCCTCGATCCTCGAAGGTGTACATTTCCTTAGTCACGATGTCCGAGGTCTCACCCAGAGTCCGCTGGAACACCTCGGTGAACTCGAAGATCGGGGTCGCGATCTCGCCGTAGCAATAGCGGCTGGCGATCTCGCGCCCGGTTTCCGCGACATGGCGGTGGCGGCGGGATTCCTCCCCCAGGAGGTCGTGGGTACCGCGGGCCGGGCGTAGCTGGCTCATGATCCGGTTCTGGCAAGAGTTGAAAAGGTCAGGCTTCGGCGGCTGCCGTGCCGTAGCGGCGCTCGACATAGGCCTGGACGATCGCCTGGAATTCCTCCGCGATCCGCGGGCCACGCAGCGTGTGGGCCTTCCTGCCGTCGATGAAGACGGGTGCGGTCGGGCTCTCGCCGGTGCCGGGCAGGCTGATGCCGACATCGGCATGCTTGCTCTCGCCGGGGCCGTTGACGATGCAGCCCATGACCGCGACGTTCATGGATTCGACGCCGGGATAATCCTGCTGCCAGACGGGCATCTGCTCGCGCAGCCAGGTCTGGATGCTCAGCGCCAGTTCCTGGAACAGGGTGCTGGTGGTGCGGCCACAGCCTGGGCAGGCGGCTACCTGCGGTGTGAACGAGCGCAAACCCAACGACTGCAGGATCTCCTGGCAGGCCACGACCTCGTTGGCGCGCGATTCGTCCGGCCGCGGGGTCAGCGAGGCCCGAATGGTATCGCCGATGCCGTCCTGCAGCAGCAAGGAGAGTGCTGCTGCCGACGCCGCGATGCCCTTTATCCCGATCCCAGCCTCGGTAAGGCCCACGTGCAGCGCGTAGGCCGACCGGGCGGCGAGCTCGCGATAGACGGCCACCAGGTCCTGCACCCGGCTGACCTTGGCGGAGATCACGATCTGGTCCGCCCCCAGGCCCAACCGCTCGGCATAGGCGGCACTGTCCAGCGCCGAGCGGACCAGGGCCTCGCGCAACACGAAATCCGCCGGGCGCGGCTCGGGCAACGCCGCATTCAGATCCATGAGCCGAGCCGCAAGGTCCTGGTCTAGGCTACCCCAGTTGACGCCAATGCGCACAGGGCGATCGAAGCGGAGGGCGGCCTCGATCATCTGCTCGAACTGGCGATCGCGCTTCTCGCCGAAGCCCACGTTACCCGGGTTGATACGAAACTTGGCCAGTGCCGCCGCCATGTCGGGGTAGTCGGCGAGCAGCCGATGGCCATTGTAATGAAAGTCACCGACCAGAGGGACGTCGTGGCCCAGCAGGTCCAGGCGCTCCCGGATCGTCGCCACCGCGCGCGCCGACTCGTCGTTGTTGACCGTGATCCGCACCAGCTCCGAGCCGGCACGGGCCAATTCGATCACCTGCCGCGCGGTGGCCGCGACGTCGGCCGTGTCCGTGTTGGTCATCGACTGGACGACCACCGGCGCGTCGCCGCCGAGCACCACCTTGCCAACGCGGACGGCGTGGGTCCGGTGACGCTGCCGTTCCATCAATGCCACCATGACCGATCGAACCCCAGCTGCTGTCCGGGGCGATATGGCGCGATGCGCCGGCCGCCGCAAGCCTCAGCGCGTGACGGCTGCCTGCGCCACGAGGCTCGCCGGCGCCAGCGGCAGGTTGCGGACAACCGCACCCGAGGCGCCGACGAAGCCCTGGCTCCTGCCGTCGACCTCGATCTCGATGCCTCCGGCATTGCCCGTCCACAAGGCGAGTCCTTCGCGTTCCGGCACGACGAACCGTTCGCCGGCCAACAACGTCCGGGTGCGGACAAAGGCCCGGTCCGGCGAGCGGATCTGGATCCAACTGTTCTCCCGCGCCACCAGAACCACCCGCCCCTTAGGACCGGTCGGATTGGTGACGGCGGTCGGCAGGAACGACCCACTCTCCGACGACACCAGGGCCACGGGCACCATCGGCGAAGAAGTGGATTCCGCCGCAACGGCACTCGTCACGTCGGGCTGGACAGGCACCGGCGTGGGCGGTGCATCAACGGCCAGGGCTATCGCGGGGGCAGGCAGCGAAGCCGGCAACTCGGTGTCCGTGACCGGTGGAGCGGCAACTGGCGCTTCGGCGATTTCTGCCGGCTGGCCGTCACTGGCCGGTAGGAACACTTGGTAACCGGCATAGACGGCAGCCAGCAGCACCACGGCCGCGACCAGAATGCCAGCGGTAGGCTGGCGGCTCTGACTCAACGGTGCTCGGTGCGCCAAGCCCAGCCGAGGTGCCACGATTTCCACCGCGGGCTTCAGCCTCCCTACCAGCGTCTTGCCGTCCAGGCCAAGATGATCGCCGTAGGTGCGCAGGAACCCCCTCGCGTACGGATCCTCGGGCATGGCCGCGAGGTCGCCCTCCTCGAGTGCCCACAGATATCCGGCCTTGATGCGCAGATATGTTGCCGTGTCGTCGAGGTCCTCGCCACGGGCGAGCCGGGCTGCACGCAGCTCCCGGCCGACCGCTTGCAGGGCTCGATCATGGTCCTCGCGCAACGCGGAGGTTGGTTGCGGGCGTCGGCTCGGCATCTCAAGTGACCTAAATTCGGTCCGTCGCAGGCACCGGCGAACCCAGTCGCCTATGGTGTACCAAATCTCCGTCTAAGAACCAAATAAGTTCGGCATCCACACCTTGGAGTTGAGTTCATTAAAACGGCTGATAGACGCTTGCGGGCAACACCACGCCATGGTCCTGGGCATAGGAGCGCAATCGACCACGAAGGCTGTGGTCAGGCAGATCGAGCAGGCCGCGCAGATAGTCGCCCAGCCGCCCGGCATCGATGCTGCGCAGCATGGCCTTGACCGGGCCGACCTCGCTGGGCGTCAGCGACAGATGGTGGACGCCCAGGCCAACCAGCGCCATCGCCTCGAGCGGGCGGCTGGCCATCTCGCCGCAGACGGCCAAGCGTACACCTGAAGCTCGGCAGCGCTCCACCATCTCGTGGAGAAAGCTCAGTGCCGCAGGCGAAAGAACGTCATAGCGATCGGTCAGCGCCGGGTTGCCGCGGTCGCAGGCGAACAGGAACTGGAACAGGTCGTTGCTGCCGATGGAGATGAAGTCCACCCGCGGTAGCAGCGCCCTCATCTGCCAGTAGAGCGACGGTACCTCGACCATGGTGCCAACCTCGATCCGGCTGGGCAGTTCGGCCCCGGCGGCGCTGGCCCGCTCAAGCTCCATGTCGAGCAGCCGCCGCGCCGCGATCAGCTCGGCTACCTCGGCCACCATCGGGAACATCACCAGAAGATGCCGTCCGGCCGCGGCTTTCAGCAGAGCTCGCAACTGGCCCCGCAGCAGCGTCGGCCGGTCGAGCACCATCCGGATCGCCCGCCAGCCCATGGCCGGATTGTCCTCGGGGGGCATCCGCAGATACGGCAGATGCTTGTCGCTGCCGACGTCGAGCGTGCGGAACGTTACCGGCAGCCCACCGGCCGTATCGAGCACTTCGCGATAGTGTGCTGCCTGGATCTCGACGCTCGGATAGCGATTCCTGGTCATGAAGGCGAGTTCGGTGCGGAACAGGCCGCACCCTTGGGCGCCCACTGCCTTCAGCTCAGCGAGGTCGATCAGGAAAGCGGCATTGATCGACAGCGTGACGGGAACCCCGTCCGCGGTCACGGACGGCAGGCTACGCAGATGATCGAAGTATTGCTTGCGGGCCGTCCGTGCCCGCATCGCCTTGTCGAATGCCTGCAGGATCTCCTCGTTGGGGCGGATGTAGAGCTGACCGTTGTCACCATCGAGCGCGATGGGATCGTCCGGATCGATCGCCGCCATGGCCCCCTCGATCCGGCCAAGCATCGGGATGCCGATGGCGCGTGCGACAATGGTCACATGGGCAGTCTTGGAGCCCTCCTCGACCACGATCCCGCGCAGCTTGCTCCGGTCGTACTCCAGCAGGTCGGCCGCACCGAGATTGCGGGCGATGAGGATCGTGTCGTCGGGAAGCTGGGCCGGATCATGGCTGCGCACCTTGCCGACCAGGAGACGCAGCAGTCGGTTGGCGATGTCGTCGAGGTCGATCAGCCGCTCGCGCAGGTAGGGGTCGCTGGCGTGGCCGATGCGGACCCGGGTTTCTTCCTGGACGCGGCGCACTGCGGCCTCGGCGGACAGGCCGGTGCCGATTGCCTCGCGAATACGGCGCAGCCAACCGGTATCCTGTGCGAACATGCGGTAGGCTTCGAGCACCTCGCGCTGCTCGCCCGCACCGATCTCGCTGGTCGCCAACATCTGGTCCAAGGTCGCGCGCAGCGCCTCGGTGGCGTGATCAAGGCGCACCAACTCGGTCTGCGGGTTCTCCGCCAGCAGACGGGTGACCTCGACCCGCGGCTCGTGCAGCCACGCCCGGCCGATCGCGACGCCCTCGACCAGCCGCTGCCCGTCCAGCCGACGCATGGCCGCGGCGTCGGCGGCGATGTCGGCATACTTGGTCTGATCGATCAGCTCGCCCGAGCCGAACATTTCGGCCAGTATCGAAGCGATGATCTGCATCGCCTCGATCTCGTCCTCGGCATAGCCGCGACGGGCCCGATTCTGGACCGTGAGCACACCCACGACCCGTCCGGCGCGCAAGATCGGCACGCCTAGGAACGAGTGGTAGATTTCCTCGCGGGTCTCAGGGAAATAGCGGAAGCTGGGGTGGCTCTGGGCGTCGGCCGTGTTAATGACGTTGCCTTGCGCCGCAATCGATCCAACCAGACCCTCACCGACTCGCATCCGGGTGCGGTGCACGGCCTCTGGGGCGAGGCCGATCGTGGCGAAGAGCTCGAGCACCTCACCAGCTCGGTTGAAGTAGACCGAGCACACCTCGGCCACGAGATTGGCGGCGATCAGCCCCGCGATCTTGTCGAGCCGCTGCTGCGGCGTGACCGGCTCGGCCACGACCTCTACCAGACGCCGCAACAGCATCCGTGAGGCAGAAAACTCGATGTTCCGCCGTGGCTCCGCGGCGGGCTCGGGATGGCCCCGCCCGCCCGGGGTCGCCATCAGCTGACCGGAGTCGCGGGCAATGGATCCTCGGCGCGACGCGCCAGCGCCCGCTCGGCCTGCTCGACCAGGTCAGCCAGGATCGCCCGCACGGGTTGGATCTTGCGCACCAGGCCCACACTTTGACCGGCCATCAACGAGCCGTTCTCGACATCACCATCGACCACCGCCTTGCGCAAGGCGCCTGCCCAATAATGCTCGATGGCCAGCGAGGCCTCCTCGAAGGTCATCTGGCCGCTGCGAAACTTGCCGATCACCTCGATCTGGGTCTCCGTGAAGCGACGCGTACCCGCATTGGCGAGCGCGCGTACCGGAATGACCTTGAACTCGGGATCGATCTGCACGGACGGCACCGCGTCGCGCGCGGCGCCACGGACAAAGGCCTGCTTGAAAGCGGGATGCGCTGTCGATTCTTCGGCACAGACGAACACCGTGCCCATCTGCACGCCCGCGGCGCCCATCTGCAGATAGGCCGCGATCATCTCGCCGTGGCCGATTCCACCAGCCACGAACACCGGCACCTCGGTCACGAACGGCAGTATCTCCTGAGCCAGCACGGAGGTGGAGACCGGCCCGATATGCCCGCCGGCTTCCATCCCCTCGATCACCAGCGCATCGGCACCACTGCGCACGAGCTTCTTTGCCAGCGCCAGCGACGGCGCGAAGCACACCACCTTCACACCGCCGGTCTTCAGCCGCTGCATCGCCTCGCGCGGGGGCAGCCCGCCGGCAAGGACGACGTGAGTCACCTTCTGCTCCAAACAGACGCCGACCAGCTCGTCGAGCTGCGGATGCATGACGATCAAGTTGACGCCGAACGGCCGGTTGGTCAGGCCGGCCGTGGCCGTGATCTCCTCCGACAGTCGCTCAGGCCCCATCGAGCCGCAGGCCAACACGCCAAAGCCACCGGCATCGCTGATCGCCGCTACGAGATTGCGCTCCGAGACCCAGGTCATGGCACCCGCCATGACCGCGAGTTCGGTGCCCAGGAAGTGCCGGCCGCGATGCCACAGGTGATCGAGACGATCGTGCTTGGACGAGATCGCCACCAGCTCAGTCCTTGTCCAAGCCGTAGGCCGTATGGAGGGCCCGCAGCGCCAGTTCCGTGTACTCCTCGCCGATCAGCACGCTGACCTTGATCTCGGAGGTGGCGATGGCGTGAATGTTGATGCCCTTGGCGGCCAAGGTGGCGAACATCTGATGGGCGATACCGGCATGGCTGCGCATGCCGACGCCGACGATCGAGATCTTGACCACGTCGGCATCGGCGACAACCCGCTCATAGCGGATGTCGTCGTTAGCCCGATCCAGCACCGCCAAAGCGCGCGGCAGGTCGGAGCGGGTGACAGTAAAGGTCAGGTTGGCATACTCGCCGTCGCGACTGACCGACTGAACGATCATGTCGACATTGATGCCACTGCCCGACAGCGGGCCGAAAATGGCGGCGGCGACGCCCGGCCGATCCTTGACACCCAGCACGGTGATCCGCGCCTCGTCCCGGCTGTAGGCGATTCCGCTGACGATCTGCGATTCCACGATCTCATCCTCATCCACGACCAGCGTGCCCGGCCGGTCCTCGAAGCTGGACAGCACCTGCACCCGGACATGGTGCTGCATGGCCAGCGCCACCGAGCGGGTCTGCAGCACCTTGGCTCCCAGCGACGCCATCTCCAGCATCTCCTCGTAGGTGATGCGGTCAAGCTTGCGGGCTTTGGCGACGATCCTCGGATCCGTCGTGTAGACTCCATCGACGTCCGTGAAGATGTCGCAGCGATCGGCGCCCAAGGCTGCTGCCAGCGCCACGGCCGAGGTATCCGAGCCGCCGCGGCCGAGCGTCGTCACCCGCCCCTCTGGACCCATGCCCTGGAAGCCGGCCACGACCGCGACCGCCCCCGCATCGAGGCAGCTGCGCACCGGCACAGGGTCGATCTCCAGGATCCGGGCCTTACTGTAGGCGCCATCGGTGCGGAAGCCGGCCTGCCAACCCAGGAACGACCGTGCAGGCACCCCCAAGGTCTGCAACGCAATCGCCAGCAGGCCGACCGAGACCTGCTCGCCACTCGCGACCACCTGGTCGTACTCGGCCGTGTCGTAGCCCGCGGCATCGAGGCCGTGCACCCAGTTCACCAGCTGATTGGTGGTACCCGCCATGGCAGAGACGACCACGGCAACCTGATCGCCTCGCTCCACCTGTCGCTTGATCCGTGCGGCGACGTTGCGAATCCGCTCCGGATCGGCCACAGAGGTGCCGCCATATTTCTGAACGACAAGAGTCACCGGTCAGCTCGCATTTTGCGCAACGGCAACACAACGCCCATGCGAGCTCGCGCGCCGGCTCCAATTGAAGGGTGCGCCCTTCTAATCACATGGTCGGGCGTCGGCAAGGCACCTCGACGGAGAACTCTACCATGGCGAGTGCCGCCCCGGCGCAGGCCGACACCACCGATCCCGAGGAAGTAGCCAAGTTCGCCGAGCTCGGCGCGGCTTGGTGGGATACTGCTGGACCCATGGCGCCGCTGCACAAGCTGAATCCGGTGCGGGTAGCCTACATCCGCGACCGGGTCTGCGAACGCTTCGGCCGTGATCTCGCCCAGCCACGACCGTTGGCGGGACTGACGGCACTGGACATCGGTTGCGGCGGTGGCTTGCTGGCCGAGCCTCTGGCGCGCATGGGCGCCACGGTCACCGGCATCGACCCGATCGAGAGCAGCATCGAGACTGCACGCTGGCATGCGGCGGAGGTTGGGCTGGAGATCGACTACGAGGCCTGCACCGTGGAAGCATCGGTGGCGGCGGGTCGCACGTTCGACCTGGTGATTGCCTCGGAGGTCATCGAGCACCTGCCCGAGGTACCGCAATTTCTGGCGGCGATGGCAGCTGTCACCCGACCAGGCGGCCTCGCCGTCCTGTCGACCCTGAGCCGCACGCCGGCCAGCCTGCTCAAGGCGGTTATCGGCGCAGAATACATTCTAGGCTGGCTGCCACGCGGCACGCACAACTGGCGGCGCTTTGTCCGTCCCGCCGAGCTGGGCCGGGAGCTGCGGCGACATGGGCTGCGCGCCATACACATCAGCGGCGTCGGCTATGACGGCGCCCGCGACGACTTCAGATTGAGCCGCGATCCCAGCGTCAACTATCTACTGGCGGCCACCCGCGGCCCTTGATCGCCGTCAGCTGTCGAACTCGGGAAGATCCGGGAGGGCTCGCACCGGGATGCCCTCATCCTGCAGGTCGCGGGCCTCTTCCGGCGTGGCTTGGCCGAAGATCTCCCGCTCCTCGACCTCACCATAGTGCATCCGGCGCGCTTCCTCGGGGAACCGCTCGCCAACGTTCTCGAAATTCTGCTCGACGTGCCGTCGTACCTGTCGGAGCATCGCCACCATCATCGCGGCCTTCACCTGATCGGGCACGGCAGCCGGCGTCGGCGGTGCAGCTGCCGGGGCGGCGTCGGTCTGCTGCGGGGCCGTCACACGGGTCCCCGATCGCACCACGGCCGGCGCCATCATCGCCTTACGGACGACGCTGTCACCACAGATAGGACAACTGATCGCGCCCTCGGCCGCCTGCCGCTCAAAGGCCTCGCCGTCGCGGAACCAGCCCTCGAAGTCGTGGTCGTGGGCGCAATGCAGCGCGAACCTGATCATCTCGCATCCCGTTCGGGCGTGCCGGTGCCGTTCTTGCCCAATAGTGGATCGAGCCCGCCCGAAGCCTCCAGCGCCTGAAGATCGTCCGAACCGCCCAGCGCCAATCCGTCCACGAAGACCTGCGGCACCGTGCGACGCCCTTCGGCGCGCGCGATCATCTCCTCTCGCCGGCCCGGGTACTGCCACAAGTCGATCTCAATATACTGGACGCCTTTGCGGTTCAGCAGCCGTTTGGCCCGAACGCAATAGGGGCATAGGGGTGTAGTGTAGATCTCGACCATCGGCATGTTCGAACCGCGCCCGGGGAAATGCCACTTTCATGGCACTGCAACATCAGCATCATATAAGTAGTGCTTCGTCCTTGACCACCCGTGCCAGCACCAACGCATCCACATGTGTGGCCCCGGCGCGCCGCAATACTGCGACACACGCCGTCAGCGTGGCACCCGTGGTAAGGACGTCGTCAACCAGCAAGATCCGTGCCCCGGCCACCCTTGAGGGCTGCCGGACGCGGAACGCATCGGCCGTGATGTTGGCTCGCCGCGCGCCCGCACCAAGGCCGCGTTGCGATGCCGTGGGGCGGTAGCGCTGGAGGACGGAGGGAGCCCAGGTCCGGCCGGACAGCCTGGCGATGCGCTGCGCCAGCACGGCAGATTGGTTGAAGCCACGCGTGAGCAGCCGCCATCGGTGCAGCGGCACCGGCAGGATGAGGTCGGCATCCGCGAGCAGCTCCTCACCTGCTTGTGTCATCCAGCGGGCGAACAAAGACACCCCATCGAGCCGCCCGCCGCGTTTGAAGCCGAGGATGAGCCTGCTGCTGCGCGGATCGTAGCGAAGCGCGGCGCGCGCCCGGTCGAAGGCCGGCAGCGCGACAGCGCAATGCGTGCACAGCGGTGCTTCCGCGAACGCGTGCGGCAATGGGAGTCCACAGCACCGGCACCATGGTGGTGCCAGCAGCCGCAGTTCACTCCAACAAGGCGGGCATAACCCGTCGGGGGCACCGATCTCGATCCCGCAGGCAAGACAGCGGGGCGGCAGAAGCAGATCGAGCAGGGCGCTGCCGACACGTGCAGCCGACTGTAGCCAAGGCGCGAACGGTTGAATTTAACAACTCCAAAGCGAAAACTTATCGACATTATTTAATTAGTGGATTGATACGCTGTCGGTCAACGACAGTTGATTCAGCGGTGCCGTGGCTCGAGTGCCGCCTGGAGGCCGTCACCCAGCAGGTTGAAGGCGAGCACGGCCAGGAATATCAACAGCCCTGGTAACAGAGCCAGCCGTGGCGCCTCGAACAGCAAATCCTGGGCCCCCGTCAGCATATTGCCCCAGCTGGCCAAAGGTGGCTGCACGCCCAGCCCGAGAAAGCTCAGCACGGATTCGATCAAGATCACGTTGCCGATGGACAAGGTTGTCGCCACCAGCAGCGGTCCGCGGGCATTAGGCAGGATATGCCGCCACATGATGCGGAGCGGGCTCGCACCCATGGCCCTCGCTGCCCGAACGAATTCCCGGCTGCGCAAGGTGAGGGCGCTCGCCCGCGCCAGCCGGGCGGTGGTCGTCCAGCCGAACAGCGCCACGATCACGATAATCCGGGCGACGCTCACGAACTCGCCCTGGGCAGGAATCCCCAGCTTGCCGAGATCGATGGCCGCCAGCACGATCAGCAGTGGCAGCAGCGGCAGGCTGATGACGATGTCGGTCAGCCGCATCAAAGCGGCATCGATGGCACCGCCGAGATAGCCCGCCGTCACACCGACCACCGCCCCGATTACGGCCGCCAGCAGCGCGCCGCAGAGACCGACCACCAGCGACACGCGTCCGCCTTGAAGCAGACGCAGCAGCACGTCGCGGCCCAGCTCGTCCGTACCCAGCGGATGCGCGGCACTGGGGGGTTCGAGACGGGCCAGCAGATCGATCGATGCCGGATCGCCGCCCAGCCACGCTGCCAGCAGCGGCTCTGCCGCCACGAACAGCAGCAGCACCGACAACAGCAGGACGGCGGCGCAGAAGCCCGGATCAGCCAGCGGCCGACCCCATGACGACACCGGCCGGACCCGGCTGTCAGCCGGCATAGTCGATCCTTGGATCGAGCCAGACATAGGCGATGTCGGCTGCGAGATTGCTCAAGAGCGTCACCAGGGTGGCCAGCATCAGCGCCAGCAAGGCCAAGTTGAAATCGCTGCCGAGGATGGCGTCGTAGATCAGCTTGCCCATGCCCAGATAGGCGAACGTCGTCTCGACGACGAGAGCGCCCGAGAACAGCGAGCCGAACGACAGGGCTATCATGGTCGTCACCGGCAGCATCGCGTGCCGCAGCGCATGCCGGAGCAGCAGCCTGGCCTCTCCCACTCCGGCCGCCCGCGCGGTGCGGATGAACGGCTCCCGCAGCGTCTCGAGCATGGCCGCGCGCGTGAAGCGGAGAAAGACCCCTGTCGTCAGCAGCGACAAGGTCATCACCGGCAACGCCAGATAGCGCAACCGGTCCCACGCCCCGCCGCCGTCGATGCTTACGGTGCCGCCCGCCGGTAGCCAGCCGAGTTCCACCGCAAACAGGATGATGAGCAGCAGGCCGAGCCAGAAGGCCGGGATGGAGAAGCCTACGAAGGCCATCATGTTGACCGCCCGGTCGAACCAGCCGCCCGGCCGAGCCGCCGCCCATACGCCGGCCGGCACGGCCAGTAACAGAGCCAAGCCGAAGCTTATCCCCATCAGCAGCAGGGTATTGGCCAAACGGGTGCTCAAGACCTGAACCGCAGGCACCGCATAGAGACGCGAGTAGCCGAAATCGCCATGTATGGCTCGCCCGAGCCAATGCGCCCATCGTTCCACCAGCGGCCGATCCAGGCCCTCCAGGGCCTTCAGCCGCTGGGCGTCGGCAGCGGTGAGCGACGGATCGGCCTGTACCATCAGGTCGATCGGATCGCCGGGCATCAGGTCGATCAATGCGTAGATCACGAACGAAACAGCGAGCAGCACCAGCGTGCATTCGAGCAGGCGCCGGCCGACGAACGCGATCATGCCTGAAACGACTCCCTGAACCGACGTCAGTCTTCGGCCCTGAACTGGCCGCGCATCCGCCCCCTCGACACATCATGTTGCGCCAGCTGATTCATCAGCTCGACCTGGATCTCCTGGATCTCCATCAGCCGCTCCCATTGATGGTGCAGCAGATGGTCGACCTTCTCGTGGAGCAGGCGGATCTCGAGCTCGGCCTTAAGATTGACGAGGTAATCGTTCTGCGACCGGCGCCGATCCCGTGTCTCCTGGCGATTCTGGCTCATCATGATCACCGGCGCCTGCACCGCGGCGAGGCAGGAAAGAACCAGGTTGAGCAGGATGTAGGGAAACGGGTCGAAGGCCCCCGTCGCCAGGATCCAGGTGTTGGTGCCCATCCACAACACCATGGTCGCCGCGAAAAGGATAAGAAACTGCCAGCTGCCGCCGAACGAGGCCACGCGGTCGGCCAGCTTCTCGCCGAACGTCTGGGTCTCGTCGAGCTCGTCGTCGATGTTGGTCGAGAGAATCCTATGATCGGCCAACCGGTCGACTACCGACTGCTCCAGGGTAGTGATCTCGCCGATGCCATCCTCGATCACCGACCGAACCTCGTCCGCGCGAAAGCGGTTCAGGTCGTCGATACAGATGAAGCTGGTGGGAGCCCAGGTCGACACCGCCTTGGCAATGCGCTCGACCAGCCGTGGACGGATCAAACCGGCCGGCAGCAGCGGCACCTCCCGACGGTGCCGGCCGCAGATCTGGCAGACAGCGTGACCGTTGGCACCGTGGGCAGCCACCATGCTAGTTCTCCTGAACCTGCCACCGTTCAACCCAAAGGGTTGTCGGCGCCATGTGCCCGGTCGGCTCCACACCCTTCAGCCAGTTCGGCCAGACATGGGCGTCGGCCCGGAAAAACAGCGGCAGCGCCGGCAGTTCTTCGGCGTAGATGCGCTGCAGCTCATGCCAAAGTGCCGCCCGTTTGTCGCGGTCGAGCTCGACCTCGATCGAATCCAGCAGGACGTCGACCTGCGGGTCGCTAAATCCCGTGTAGTTTTGACCGGACCACCCATTCGCCTCAGTCGGGATCTCGTCGGAATGCAGCGTGCTGCGCGGCACGTTCTCCGGCGAGCTGATCCACGCGAACAGGGCCAATCCCGTGAACCGCCGACGGCTTACGGTCTCGCCGAAGAACACGCGGGGCGGCTCGTTCTTGATCACGACATCTATCCCGAGCTGGCGCCACTGACCCTGGGCCACCTGCTCGATCAGCTCGCGGGTGCGGTTGCCCGCCGTGGTCATCAGCTCCAGTCGGAATGGTTCGCCAGCGGCGTTGCGGCGGAGCCTATCCCGGCCAAGGGACCAGCCAGCCTCGTCGAGCAAGGCCGCCGCCCGATCGGGCTCGTAGAGATGGTGCCGCACGTCGTTCGTATGCACCCAGTCCAGCGGATGAACTGGCGTGTCGGCCACCGGCTGCCGTCCGGCGAACAACTTCTGGCTGATCGCCGCACGATCGAGGCCATACAGAAGGGCCTGACGAACGCGCCGGTCCGCCAGGGCGGGGGTGTCCAGCCTGACGTCCATATGCTCGAAGACCAGGCCGGGCTTGTAGAATACCTGATACTGGTCGCCGTGGCGGCGCTCGAACGCAATGGCCTGGTCGAGCGACATCCCGGCTGAGCCCTCGATCATGTCGATCTCGCCCGACAGCAGATTCGCCTCGAGAGCGGCGGTGTTCTCTATTGCCTTGACCACAATGCGCCCGAACGCCGGCGGCGGGCCCCACCAAGTGGGATTGCGCTCGAGCACAATCTGGCTGCCCGGAACCACCTGCGCAATCCGGTAAGGACCGAAGGCGAGCCCCGGGTTGGTCGGTTCGGTGTCGAACAGCGTGCGGTTTCTGTAGGTATCCGGGTCCGCCTCGAACACCCTGCGCTCCAGATGTTCGGGCACCAGCCGGAAATCATTGATCGCGTTGTAGCTGAAGCCCAATTTCTCATCGTGCACGACGAAGGTCTTGTCGTCGATCGCATCGATGCGCCAGAAGCGACGATACATCTCGCCATTACCGACGCCGCTCTTCGGGTGCCTGCCGACCTCCCAGGTGAAGAGCACGTCCTTGGTGGTGATCGGCGTGCCATCGCCCCAGACCGCATCGGGCCGGATGGTGTAGGTCATGGCGACGCCTTGCTTGCCCCCAGGCGCCTCTTCCGCCACCGCCTTGCCATTGGCAAATGTCGGCAGCTCGGTGCAGAGCATGCAGACCAGCTCCCAGCTCTGGTCGAACACGGTCAGCGGCCGCTGTGTCAGGCCTAGAACGTAGGCTTTCGTCACCATGGTATCGATGTTGGGATGGAGATTGGCCGGGAACTGGCTGACGCCGATGGTGAGATCGCGGGCTAAGGCCGGTGAGGTGGCAAGGCTGAGGCCGAGAAGGAAAGCAGCAAGGCGCGACATGGATCCGGATTCCAGGTGGCTGGCCGGCCAGCGTTAGCAGGCTAATGGCGGCATGACCAACAGACAGCGTTCGGGGCGTGGCTCGCCGCCGGTTGCCACGGCTCCGTTGCACGACACTCTTGAAACTGCCATCGGTTGCCGGCAATTGCGGCGGCAATGGCTGACACCCGGCCCACAGGCTCGGGTGAATCCGAATCGTCCGCACTGCAACGGAAAAGCCGCGGCAGACGGCCGATGAGTGCGAGACAGGGAGCTACCGGATGCGACGCAACCGCTGCGCCAAGATCGTGGCCACCCTTGGTCCGTCGAGTTCGACCAAGGAGCGGATCCGCGAGCTGGCCGATGCCGGGGCCGATGTGTTCCGCTTCAATTTCAGCCACGGCAGCCACGACGACCATGCCGCGCGCTTTGCCATCCTTCGTGAGGTCGAGGCCGAGCGCGGTCGCCCCATCGGCTCGATCATGGACCTGCAGGGCCCTAAACTGCGGGTCGGGCGATTCGCCGCCGGGCGGGTGGTACTGGCTCGCGGCGCCAACTTCCGCCTCGACCTGGACAGATCGCCGGGCGATCAATCTCGGGCCAACCTTCCCCACCCGGAGATCTTCGCCGTCCTCCAGGGCGGCCAGCACCTGCTGCTCGACGACGGCCGCATCAAGTTGCAGGTCGAGAGCTGCGGGCCCGACTTCGCGGAGACGATCGTCGTCAACGGCGGGCCGCTGTCCGATCGCAAGGGGGTCAACGTCCCCAATGCAGTGCTGCCGATTTCGGCCATGACGGATAAGGATCGCGCCGATCTAAGTTTCGGGATCGAACTCGGCTTCGACTGGGTGGCCCTCTCCTTCGTCCAGCGGCCGGAGGACATCGCCGAGGCGCGCCGGCTGATCGCCGGCCGCGCCTCGGTCCTGGCCAAGATCGAGAAACCCGCCGCGATCGAACGGCTGGACGGGATCATCGAGCTGTCGGATGCGGTGATGGTGGCGCGCGGCGATCTAGGCGTCGAGCTGCCGCCGGAACTGGTGCCGGGGCTGCAGAAGCGCATCATTCGGAAGTGTCGCGACCTGGGCAAGCCGGTGGTCGTGGCGACACAGATGCTCGAGAGCATGGTCAACTCGCCGGCACCGACCCGGGCCGAGGCATCCGATGTGGCGACGGCGGTCTACGACGGGGCGGATGCGGTGATGCTCTCGGCCGAGAGTGCGTCCGGGGAATACCCGGTCGAGGCCGTCACGATCATGGACCGGATCATCGCCAGCGTGGAGCAGGACGACCTCTACCGCTTCTATCTCGACGCCTACCAGGCGCAGGCCGAGCGCACCTCGGCCGATGCGATCACCCTGGCAGCGCATCAGGTAGCGCACACGATGCAGTCAGCCGTGATCGTGACCTACACCACGTCCGGTGCCACGGCCCTGCGCGCCTCGCGCGAACGACCCGACCGCCCGATCCTCGGACTCATCACGCGCATGATCACCGCCCGCAAACTGGCCTTGGCCTGGGGCGTTCACCCCGTCCACACAGCCGACGCGCACGATCTCGACGAAATGGTGGCCAAGGCCCGCCAGTTTGCCCGCGATGAAGGCTTTGCCCGGCCCGGCGAGAGCATTGTCGTCACCGCAGGGTTGCCGTTCGGCACCCCGGGTGCGACCAATCTGCTACGCGTCGCCTGGATAACTTAAGTCGATCCTCGGCGGGCCGGCCGCCATGGCAAAGCGACTGCCTAGTCGCTAGGCATGGGCGTGGGCTGGCATCGAACTTGCTTTATTTCTGGGCAACCCGGTGCGGCGTCGGTGGCCTGAGGCTGCCTCCTGCCCGCGAGCGGGGTGTGGCCTGTTCGTTCGCTCCCCTCGCGACGCGCGCACCCAGCCCGCCCGGGACCAGGCCGGCTCACAGCTGCGGGAATCACGCATGCGAACGACGACAAACCTCATTCGGGTCTTACTCCTTCTCATCGGCCTTATGGTGCCGACCGCAGCGATGGTGCACGCTCAGGACACCACTGGCGCCCCCACGGTCAGTGACACCACGGTGGTGGCCGAGGATACGGCGACGCCGGCACCACCCACGCTCGACAGCGGCGACACCGCCTGGATGCTCGTCTCGACGGCCTTGGTGCTGATGATGTCGATTCCCGGCTTGGCACTCTTCTATGGCGGCATGGTGCGCAAGAAGAACGTGCTGTCGGTGCTGATGCAGGTGTTCGCCACCGTCTGCGTCACTGCCATCGTCTGGATGATCGTGGGCTACAGCCTGACCTTCGGCGAAGGCGGGGCCTATATCGGCGACCTCAGCAAGGCTTTCTTGACCGGGTTGAGTGTCGATTCCCTTTCCGGGACCATTCCGGAATCGGTCTTCATGATGTTCCAGATGACCTTCTTCATGATCACGCCGGCCCTCATCGTCGGGGCCTTCGTCGATCGGATGAAGTTCAGCTCTATGCTTGTCTTCATGGTACTGTGGTCCCTGGTCGTCTACGCGCCGGTGGCCCACTCCGTATGGGCTGCGAATGGGTTCCTCTTCGGTGCAGGCGTGCTCGATTTCGCCGGTGGTACCGTCGTTCACATCAACGCCGGCATCGCGGGCCTCGTCTGCTGCATCGTGTTGGGCAAGCGTATCGGCTACGGCCACGAGCACATGGCCCCGCATAACCTCACCTTGACGCTGATCGGCACGTCGTTGCTGTGGGTCGGCTGGTTCGGCTTCAATGCAGGCTCGGCCTTGGCGGCAAACGGGCGCGCCGGAATGGCCTTTGCGACCACCCACATCGCCACCGCCGGTGCAGCCGTGGCCTGGATGTTGGTCGAGTGGATCGCCAAGGGTAAGCCCAGCGTCCTGGGCATCGCTTCCGGTGCAGTGGCCGGGCTGGTTGCCATCACGCCTGCCGCCGGCTTCGTCCTGCCGAACGGCGCCCTTGTGATTGGCCTGGTATCCGGTGTCGTCTGCTTCTGGTCGGCGACCTCGCTCAAGCACATGCTCGGCTACGACGACTCGCTGGACGTCTTTGGCGTGCACGGGGTCGGCGGTATCGTTGGCGCCGTGCTCACGGGTGTGTTTGCCGTGGGCGCGGTGGGCGGCGACGCAGCACGCGGCCTGATCGACGGCAACGCGGCCCAGATCTGGATCCAGATCGAGGGTGTCCTGTGGACCGTTGGCTGGAGCGGCATCGCCTCCTTCGTGCTGCTCAAGGTCATCGATCTGGTGATGGGCCTCCGGGTCGACAGCGACAGCGAACGTGAAGGGCTGGATCTGGCCCTGCACGGCGAAAGCGTCGCCTGAGCCGCATTATCGAGTTTACCTCCCTGAACTGGGGCGCGCTTCGCGAGGAGCGCGCCTCCTTTCTTTCCTAGGTCACCACTTCGCGCATCGACCGTGGCAGATCGCCCATGATACCCATGGCATGGCGCATGAAGAAGCGTTTGACCGGCGGTATACGGTCCACCAGCGCCAGCCCCGCCTCGCGGGCCACGCGCAGCGGCAGAATGTCGTTGCCAAACAGACGGTTGATGCCATCCGTCACCGCCACCAGCGCCATGCTGTCGAAGTGCCGCCAGGCGGCGTAGCGGTCGAGCGCCAGCGTATCCCCGGGGTCGAGCCCCAGCCGCAGTCGATCCACCATGATCTCGCTCAACGCCGCAACATCGCGCAGCGCCAGGTTCCAGCCCTGCCCCGCGATCGGGTGAATGCCGCGGGCAGCATCGCCGACCAACGCCAGCCGGCCCGCTGTGTAGCGCTCGGCCATGACCAGGGCCAGCGGGTATGACCAGCGCGGCCCCTCCAGCACGAGGTCGCCCAGGTCGTCACCGAACCGGTCGGCGACCTCGCCCACGAATCCTGCATCGTCCAGGGACAGCACGATCTTGGCGAGATCGTCGTCCAGTGCCCAGACGATCGAGCAGCGATTGCCCGTCATCGGCAGTCTGGCGAAGGGGCCGTCCGGGAAGAACCGCTCCACGGCCAACCCCTCATGCGGGAGGCTGTGGCCGATCGTGCAGACGATGCCGGTCTGGCCGTAGGACCATTCGCGCGTCACGATCCCGGCCAGTTTCCGGGAGCTGGACTGACGGCCTTCGCATATGGCAACCAGGGGCGCCAGCGCTGCCCGACCGTCCGCGAGGCGAACCTCTGCCCGCGTGGGCTTGAGGTCGAGCGCAGCCACCTCAGCCGGCGCGGTCAGGACGACGGTGGGCAGGGTCCGCAACAGTTCGAGCAAGGCACCGCGGATCACGCGATTCTCGACGATATGGCCAAGGGGCTCAACGCCTACCTCACGCCGGTCGTAGTGCACCTGGATCGGCGAGAATCCTTCGCGCACCACGATGTCGTTGATGGGCGCCGCCGTTGCCACCATTCCATTCCAGGCACCGATCTGCGTCAGGAAGTAACGCGATCCCCGCGCCACGGCAGTCACTCGGCCATCGTACGGCGCCGACACCAGACGGGCCAACGGTGCCCGCTCGATCACCAGCACCCGAAAGCCGGCGCCGCCAACGGCAGCGGCTAAGGCAAGGCCCGTGAGACCGCCGCCGATGACGATCAGGTCGTGACGTTCGCTGGTACGCTCGATCTGCATTGCTTCCCTCGAATGCGCAGGATGGCGGCGCCAAAAATGCCTACAGTTTAGGCGACCGCCCAAGGAGCGGGCGGCTTCCTCGTCGACGGCTCGCCGTCGCCGCCTCAAGAGCGCCTCGGCGACGTGGCACGCCGTTTGCTGATAGTCGGTACACGGTGTCGCCCCATTGACTCCGACATAGGCCCGACGCTCGGCGCGATGAGCGTGGCGCGTTGGCGCAGCGGGGTAATTGGGCGAGCGGTGGCGTGTGTCGAGTTGCAGTTTGGCCCGAGCGCCGTGATTGACCCTTCTGGTCAGCGCGGCCGACTTCTGCCCGGAAGGGGTGACCCTTCCGGGCTTCTTTTTGCCAACGTGCTCCGGTTCCTTTATCGATGACGGCCTTGACCGATCCGCGCGACGCCTGCACGCGCGAACAAACTCGGCTTGGCGTGGGTGCAGGACAGTGCGCCGGGACGGGCGCAATGCAGGAGAACTCGAGATGGCCGACACGACGCAGTCGCCTCGCGCCAGCAGGGCCGCGGGTGACGACCTGGAGGCACTGAAAGCCGACATGGCCGCCCTGAGGGGCGAGTTCGGTGCCGTGGTCCAGGCGATCAAGGACCTGAGTGCGACCGCCGTCGCGACCGCGAAGCGGCAGCAAGGCGCCGCCGCCGACCACTTGGCGGCCGAAGTACAAACCCTCGCGGCCGATGTGACCGACAGCGGTCGGAAGCAGGTGGCCGAACTCGAGCAGCGAATCCGTGACCAGCCACTGGCCGCGGTCGGCATCGCGTTCGCAGTCGGACTGCTGTTCGGCAGCCTCCGGCGGTGAATTTCCTGCGGCTGCTGCTGCCGCTGCTGCCAACCCTGCTGAAGCTGCTGCCGGAGGTGCAGCAGGCGACCACGCATCACCTCGCTCGACGGTTGATGCTGCACGCGGCGCTGATCGCGATACCGGTGCTGCTGCTGCTTCTAGCCTTCGCCTTCGCCTCCGCCGCCAGCTTCATGGCCCTGGAAACCGTGGTGAGCCCACATGCGGCGGCAGCAATCATGGCACTGGGCCTGTGCGGCCTGGCTGCACTGGTGGCGGTCGTACTGATCCTGCTCGACCGTGCCGCCGAGCGCCGCCGCGAGCAGGCTCTGGCCACCGCACGCGCCAGTGCGCTTGCACCGTTGCACGAAGCCGGCCGCCTCATCGCCAATAAACCGTTGCAGAGCATGGCACTTGCGGCAGCCGCAGGCGTCGTGCTCGCCTGGCTGGGTCGGCGCGACTGATGTCGCGCGGGCCTAAAAGGTCTCCACCCAGGGGCGCAGCTCTACTTCCCAGGTCCAGGCACTGCGCTCCTGATGGATGACGTGCAGGTAGCTAAGGGCAATCGCGTCCGGATCGAGCATTGAATCCGGAGCATCCGGTGCCTCGTTACGGCCCGGATTGCGGATCGCACCGTCGATCACGAAATGGGCAACGTGAATGCCCTGCGGCGCGAGCTCGCGGGCCATGCTCTGTGCGAGGCCGCGTAACGCGAACTTCGCCATCGCGAACGGGGCCGATTGTTTGTAGCCCTTGACGCTGGCCGAGGCACCCGTGAACAGAATGGCACCCCGACCGCGCGGCAACATCCGCCGCGCCGCCTGCTGCGCCACCAAGAAGCCGCCAAAGGCGCCGACGGCCAGGGCGTTCTGCACGGCGGCAGGCTGGAGTTCGACGAACGGGCCACGTGCCCTGCCGCTCGCGTTGTAGATCACAATGTCCGGCGGTCCGCCGAGCTGCACGTCCATGGTGTCGAACAGCGCCGCCACCTGCTCGGCATCGCCAGCGTCACATGCGGCCGTGACCGCACCGGTCGCGGTTGCAAGATCACGCAGTTTGTCGACGTTGCGTGCGGCCAACCCGACCCGCAATCCTTCGCCCGCCAGCAACCGCGTCAGTGACGCGCTCAGACCGTTACCGGCGCCCACGATCAGTGCGGATTCGAAGTCGCTCATCACCATCCCTCGGCTACTCCCCACGCGCGGCACCCTCGCGTCGCGGGTCGATGCCACTTACCAACCCCTCGGCGCCAATCGCGATTGCGTGCAGCCCGCTGTTGAGTGGTTTCACCTGGACTTTCTGGCCGCGCGCGGCAAGCGGCGCTTCGAATGTGGCAGCTTCGGTGGCAGCCTCGAGCTCGGCCGGGCCGTTGCGGCTCAGCACGTGCCCCATGTCGACAGCCTGCTGCGGGCTCATCCGCCAGTCCAGCACGCCGACCAGCGCCTGAGTCACGTAGCCGATGATCTGGCTCCCACCCGGCGAGCCGATCACCAGGCTGGGCGCCCCGGCGGCATCGAACACGATCGTCGGCGCCATCGAGCTGCGTGGCCGCTTGCCGGGTTCGACCCGGTTGGCAACCGGCCGGCCATCCACGGTCGGCACGAACGAAAAATCGGTGAGCTCGTTGTTGAGCAGAAAGCCGCCGACCATCAGGCCACTGCCGAAGCCGCTTTCGATCGTCGTCGTCATCGACAGGGCATTGCCGTCCGCGTCGACAACAACGATCTGGCTGGTGCCGGGCAGCTTGTCGGCCTCATCCGGTGCCAGCAACTGCGCATCACGCCACGGCGGATTGCCGGCTGCAGCCTTGTCCATCGAGCCGTCCAACCGGATCTGCTGCGCTCGCACCGTCAGGTAGCCGCCGTCGAGGAGCCCCTTGACCGGCACGCGCGCGAAGTCGCCGTCCGCGAGGTAGAGATTGCGGTCGGCAAACGCCAGCTTGGAGGCCTCGAGCAATACTTGCATGCCGTCCGGTGACGGCCCGAGCCCGCCCATGTCGAAATGCTCGAGAAGCCCCAGGATCTGCAGCACCGTGACGCCGCCGGAGCTGGGCGGCCCCATGCCGCAGACCTCGAAAGCCCGGTATGGACGACATACGGGATCCCGCAAGACCGCCCGGTAGCTCGCCAGATCCTCGCGGCTCAGCAGGCCGGGGTTCACCGGCGCATCGTGCACTGCCTTCACCAACGCGTCACCGATCCGGCCACGATAAAGCGGCGCACTGCCTTCGGCAGCGATCTGCCGCAGGCTCTCCGCAAAAGCCGGGTTCCGCAGTAGCGTGCCGGCCTGGCGCGGCGCCCCATCCGTGCTTAAAAAATAGGCACGCGTGGCCGGGAACGGTGCGAGCTTGGCGACGCTGTCGGCAATGGCACCGGCGAGCCGCGGCGAAATCTCGAAGCCCTTCTCGGCGAGATCGACGGCCGTGCCTGTCAAATCCGCCCATGGCAACCGACCGTGCAGCCGATGTGCGAGCTCGAGGAGGGCCAGCGTCCCCGGCGTGCCCACCGATCGCCCGCCCACGACGGACGTATCGAACGGCATCGCCGTGCCGTCGGCCTGGAGAAAAAGGTCTGATCCCGCCGCCTGCGGCGCGGTCTCGCGCCCGTCAAAGCTGGTAAGCTGTTTTGCCTTCGCGTCCCAGTACAGCAGGAAGGCACCACCACCGATGCCGGACGACTGCGGCTCGACCAGGTTCAGCACAAACTGGGCCGCCACCATCGCGTCGACGGCAGTGCCACCCCGTGCCAGCATCGCCTCGCCGGCATCACTGGCCAAGGGATTCGCGGTCACGATCATGTGGTGCCGCGCGGTAACCGGCTGCTTGTCGACCCAGCCGCTGGGCCCTTCGGGCGGCGCTGTTGCCTGCGCCTGAGCTGACGGCGCCCACACCAGCATCGAGACAGCCATCGCGACTATCCACGGTGCCCGTCGCGATAGCAGCGCAGGACGAGCCGATGTGGCATGATCCCACTGATACTTTGAATGCGGGGGACCATGATGCGCGAGCGTAGCCTGCTCACGGCTATCGTCGTGCTCTGCCTCCCGGCCAGCAATGTCTACGCCCAGAGACTGCCACTGCCGGACAGCTTGATCGACCTGTATACGGTTCAAGGCGAGCAACTCCCCCGCAACACCAATGCGTTCGAACCGAACATCCTGCTCCATACCAAGTTTGTCACCCAAAAGACTCAAGCCTCTTGCGACGTTGCAGCGTGGTCACTGATCAGCCTGACATCGGTACGATGTGAGACGCCGTAATCTGGTTGTGTTGCATGACGATATCGACAACCACCAGCGATCTCGATGCGGCTGCCATGCAGGCGGCGCTGCTGGCACGGCTGCCGGACGACGTTCGGCAGCGCGTCAGAAACGAGGCCACGCGAATCTCTGCTCCGGCCGGGACCGTGCTGTTCCGACCAGGCGACACGTGCGGTGCCTATCTCCTGCTTCTCCACGGCACCGTTCGCGTCGAGCTGATCACACCCAGCGGCCATCAGCTGCTGCTCTATCGGGTCGCGCCCGGGCAGAGCTGCGTGCTCACCACATCCTGCCTGCTGGCTCACGAGACCTATATGGCGGAGGGTGTGGCCGAAACCGAGGTTGCAGGGCTCGGGTTGTCACCGGCCCTGTTCGAGCAATTGCTGGCGGATTCGGCCGAGTTCCGCCGCCTCGTCTTCACCGACTTCGGCCATCGCCTTGCGAACCTGATGTCGCTGCTCAACGAGGTTGCGTTCCGTCGGATCGATGCCCGCCTTGCGGACTGGCTGGTCCAGCGACTCGACCGACAGGGGCCGAGGATCCGGCAGACCCACCAGACAATCGCTACCGAGCTGGGCACCGCTCGTGAAGTCGTCAGCCGGCAGCTCAAGGAGTTCGAGCGCCACGGCTACCTCGTCCTGGCGCGCAGCCAGATTGACGTGCTCGACCCGTCCCCGCTCCGGCGTATAGCCACACTCGCGGACCGGTCCGAAGCAGCTGTGACTTAGGCTCTGTTGACAAAAGTTGGTAACCAAAGCTTGGCGGCGGCAAGGTTGAGGAAGGCGAGGAAGGAGCTGGCGGTCTTGTCGTAACGGGTGGCGATGCGGCGGAACTGCTTGAGACGGTTGAACA
>JBATRI010000730.1:0-20458 GCA_049292515.1 Geminicoccaceae bacterium | reverse complement strand
CGATCAGCGCCTCGATGCAGCTCGCGGCCTCGGCGGTCACCCGCCCGACGACCGCCTCGTCGCAGAGCCCAGCCCCGGCGCGGATGGTGTCGGCGGCATGCAGGGCCGGTGTGTCGTCCGGCCCGAGTGCGGCGGCGATGCCGCCTTGCGCCCAGCCGGTGGAAGCTTCCGTCTCCAACGGCGCCTGGGTCACGACGGTGACCGGGGCCGGTGCCAGGCTGAGCGCCGTGGCGAGACCCGCGATCCCGGCACCGACCACTACCACGCCATCGTCGTGGTGCCCGGTGGGCGAGGTGGTTGGGCTCATCCGATGGTCAGCATGCGCGCCACCGCCTGGCGCGCGCGATCGGCAACCGCGGGATCGATCTCGACGGCATGGGTCATCGTCTCCAGCGCCCGCCTGATCCCGGGCAGGGTGATGCGCTTCATGTGCGGGCAGAGATTGCACGGGCGCACGAACTCGACGTCGGTCAGCTCGGCCGCCACGTTGTCGCTCATCGAGCATTCGGTGAGCATCAGCATGCGTGTCGGCCGACGCTTGCGGGCGTAGTCGATCATCTGCGCCGTCGAGCCGACGAAATCGGCGGCGGCCAGCACGTCGGGCGGGCATTCCGGGTGGGCGATCACCACGAGGTTGTCGAAGCCCGCCCGGTAGCGCTCGACCTCCGCGCCGGTGAACCGCTCGTGCACCTCGCAGTGCCCGTGCCAGGGGATGATCTCGACCGAGGTCTGCGAGGCCACGTACTTGGCCAGATACTCGTCCGGCAGGAAGAGCACGCGCTCGACGCCCAACGTCTCGACCACCTTCACCGCATTGCCCGAGGTGCAGCAGACGTCGGATTCGGCCTTCACCTCGGCCGAGGTGTTGACATAGGTCACCACCGGCACGCCCGGGTAGCGCTGACGAAGGCGACGGATGTCCGCACCGGTGATCGATTCGGCGAGCGAGCACCCGGCCCGGAGATCGGGGATCAGCACCGTCTTGTCGGGATTGAGCAGCTTGGCGGTCTCGGCCATGAAGTGCACGCCGCAGACGACGATCACATCGGCCTTGGCCGTCGCCGCCTCGCGGGCCAGCGCCAACGAATCGCCGACCAGATCCGCCACGCAGTGAAAGATTTCCGGTGTCTGGTAGTTGTGCGCCAGGACGATGGCGTTGCGCTCGCGCTTGAGCCGCTGGATGGCATCGACGTCGGGCGCGAACGTCGGCCACTCGAACTCAGGGATCACCGCCCGGACGCGCTCGTACAGCGGCGCGGTCCGTGCCGCTATATCGGCCGTAAAGTCGTCGTTGCCGGCCGGCGTGGCTTCGCCGTCAAACATCGGCCTACTCCCATTCTGACGTGTCGCGCCGTCATCCAGACTTGGCTGCGACCCTTATATCAGAATTGAGAATAAGTCTGTCAATGGGCTTCCGGAGCGCAGGCTCAGCCGAGCGGTCGCGAAAGTGGGAGCCTCACCCCCGGTGCCGGCCGCTCGAGCAAGACCTCGCGCCGGAACCTCAGGCGACGCGCGGGGCGACCGCCCGTCTCCGTGCTCACCTCGCCGGTCTCCTCGATGACGCCCTGCTGCTCCACCAGCCGGCGGAAGTTCGGCTTGTGCAGGCGAACCCCGGCCAGGGCCTCGACGGTGCGCTGCAGCTGCAGGAACGTGAAGCTGGGCGGCATCAGCTCGAACACGATCGGGCGGTACTTGATCTTGCCGCGCAGGCGGGCGATCGCGGTGGCGAGAATCCGGCGATGGTCGGCCACCATCGCAGGCGAGAGGGCGTGGGCCGCCTCGCCAACGCTGCAGCTCGGCCGCCCGTCGCGCCGGGCCTCGAGGACGAGCCCGCTCTCGTAGAGCAGCTCGTAGCGCTCCAGCACGCGCTCCTCGTTCCACACGGCGTCGCCCAGGCCGAACGACATGCCCAGCCGCTCGGCGCGGCTACGGCGCTCGGCGTCGCTCGAGGCGCGTTCGGTCCATTCCGCCAGATGCCGCTCAAGCGCGTCGAGCACCGGCGGGCGGCCCAGGCGCCAGTCCTCCCAGGGAAAATAGTGATACCAGCTCTGCCAGGTGGCGCCGAGCGAGGCCGCCGGCCGGGCCGCGCGCACCAGGGCCAGATAGCCGATCGACAGGGCACGGCCGCTGGCCGGCTCGTGGCCATGCCGGTGCAGATCGCCGAAGGTGTAGAGCTGCTCGACATAGCCGAGTGTCTGGCCGGCCTGCCGCTCGACCCAGCTGCGCAGGCCCGCTTCCAGGGCTCGATGCTGCGGCTGCAGGGGGCCTGCCGGCAGCGCGTCGGGCGCACCCTCGCCAGGCCTGATCACCAGTACCCGAGGCTCGTCTTCCGTCACCGCAACCACGACGGCGCAAAGGCCGACGCTGATCGAATCGATGGCCGCACCGCCCGAATGTTCACCTGCGTCGTTCAAATCTCGCCCGTCCCGTGCATCTGCCGCTTATAGTAGCGGTGGGACGGCGACGGTTCCATGGCGGCCGTGCATGAGGTTGGACAGTCTATCGATAGGACATGAATTCGAGCAGCGTACCGTCGGGATCGCGGAAATAGACACTCGTCCCGGCGCCCCGTGCGCCGTTGCGCAGCACGGGGCCGAGCTCGATCTGGACGCCTGCCTTGGTCAGGTGCGCGACGGCGCCGTCGATCGGCCCCGGCCACTCGAAGCACAGGTCGCTCCCGCCCGGCTGAACCGGCAGCCGTGCCACCGGCTCGGCGTGAACGCCGGGGCCATGCACGTTGAGCTGCTGCTGCCCGAAGCGATAGGCCCAGGCGGCCTTGGTCGGCACCAGCTCGGCGCCGAGCACGTCACGGTAGAAGGCGTTCGAGCGCTCCCAGCTCGACACGTGGATCACGCAGTGGTCGAGCTTGATCGGCAGATCCGGCATCGGCATCTCCAGCCCATCGTCAGGTGGCGGACGAGCAGTCGCCTCAACCGACCGTGGCTTCGGCCTGCATCGAGATAGTGCCGTCCCCCAGCGTGGTCCATGCCGTCACATGCCCGCCCTGGACCGTCGCGTTCAACGTCAGTCCGGCACCCAGCAGCGCTGGCCGCATGCCCCGGTAGCTGAAGCGCCGAAGCTCCCTGCCGGCGACGTCCTGGGCATACAAGGCGAGCAGGGTGGCGCTCAGCGGGCCGTGGATGACGAGGTTGGCGTAGCCTTCGACGTTGCGGCAATAGTCGGCGTCGTAGTGGATGCGATGGCCGTTGAAGGTCAGCGCCGAGTAACGGAACAGCATGGTCGAGCCGGCATCGACCGTCTTTCGATGCTGCGCCTGCAAATCCGGTTGGCGCACCTGGGCAGCACGCTGCGGGCTCGGGTCGCGATAGACGATGTCGTGCTCCTCGGACAGCGCCAGCGTGCCGTCGTGTCGGAACTCGTGCAGCACGGTGACGAACACCAGATCGCCGCTCCGGCCGGCCTTGTGCTCGACCGCCGTCACCTGGGAGCGCTTGTCGACCGTGGCGCCCAAAGGCAGCGGCGCCAGGAACGACACCCGGCCACCGGCCCACATCCGATTGGCCAGCGGCACCGGCGGCAGGAATCCACCGCGGGCCGGATGACCGTCGCGGCCCAGCTCGCGCGGCGGCAGGCCGTCCAGGAAATAGAGCCAGTGCCAGAGCGGCGGCAGTGGCGCGCCGGGATAGAGCGCGCTGGGGGCCAGATCGAGGGTCGCCGCCATCAGCCGGGCGTGGCGAACAGCCAGCACGTCCCGGTCGTCCTTCGGGATGCCGATCCATTGCCGGAGATAGCCAACGTCGATGACGCTCATCCTGTGCCCTCAGCCAGACTCAATGGTCGGATGTATGGCGATTGGTCCGACTGGCCGTCTCGCCGGCCGCGAGCTCGATGATCTCGGCCGTGATCTCCTCCTGCCGCTGCGTGGCCTGCAACTCTGCCAGCTGACGCTCGATCTAGCCGCGGGCGGCGGCCATGGCCTCCATGCGCGCCTCGTTCTCCGCCGCGAAGGCGTGCAGCGCCGCGTCGCTCGACATGCATCCCGTGCATGGAATACTCGATTGCTTGATCCGATTCAGGCGGGAGTCATACGGTCAAGATGATGCGATCGTCCGCCACCTGTCAGCAACGGCCATGATGTCGCCGGTGGTGACACCGGGGCGTCGTCCTCATGCCGGCGAACTTGCCGCCACCACTGCCGCGCCGTGGACGTTTATGCGGCGTTTACGTGCCCGGCCGATCGACCGAATGGCTCCCTTAATGGCTCCACGGCACAAGCGAGGCCTGCCGTCCGGATAACCGGGCTGGGCCTTCGACTTGGAGATCCGCATGCAGGATCTGCTGATGCTGATGCTGGCAGCCGCGAGCTTCGCGCTGCTGGCCCTCTACCTAATCGCCTGCGAGCGAGGCTGAGCCATGAGCTTCGACCTCGTCCTGTTCGGGCTGACCTTCGCGGGCCTCGTGGCCTATCTGCTCGTGGCGCTGCTGCGACCCGAGCGCTTCTGACAAAGCAGACCATCATGACCTTTCTGGGCTGGGCGCAGATCGCCCTGTTCTGCCTGCTCGTCGTGGCGCTGGCGCGCCCGCTAGGCGGCTACCTGACCCGGCTGCTGGCCGGTGAACGCACCTTCCTGGCTCCCGTGCTGGGGCCGATCGAGCGCGGCTTCTACCGCGTGGCCGGCATCGAGCCACAGGCCGAGCAGCATTGGGTGACCTACGGGCTCGCCATGCTGCTGTTCAACGGGCTGGGTGTCCTGCTGCTCTACGGGTTGATGCGCCTGCAGCATCTGCTGCCGCTCAACCCGCAGGGCATGCCGCCGCTCAGCGAGCATCTCGCGTTCAACACCGCGGTCAGCTTCGTCACCAACACCAACTGGCAGTCCTACGGCGGCGAGAGCACCATGGGCTACCTGGTGCAGATGACCGGCCTCACGGTGCAGAACTTCCTGTCCGCTGCCACCGGCATCGCACTGTCGGTGGCGCTGGTGAGGGGCTTTACCCGTTCGGGCGTCACCACGATCGGCAATTTCTGGGCCGATCTCGTCCGCATCACGCTCTACGTGCTCCTGCCGGTATTGATCGTGTTTGCCCTCTTCCTGGTGTTCCAGGGCGTGCCGCAGAACCTCGATCCCTACGTCACCGCCAGCACGCTGGACGGCGGCCAGCAGGTGATCGCGCAGGGGCCGGTGGCCTCGCAGGAGGCGATCAAGATGTTCGGCACCAACGGTGGCGGCTTCTTCAACGCCAATTCGGCCCACCCGTACGAGAACCCGACCCCGCTCAGCAACTTCGTGCAGATCATCTCGATCTTCGCGCTCGGCGCCGGGCTCACCAACCTGTTCGGCCGCATGGCCGGCGACGAGCGCCAGGGCTGGGCGATTCTGGCCGCGATGGGCGTCCTGTTTCTCGCCGGTGTCGCAGTCGCCTACTGGGCCGAGAGCCACGGCAACCCTGCCCTCACCTCGCTTGGAGTCGACGGGCTCACCGGCAACATGGAGGGCAAGGAAACCCGCTTCGGCATCGTGGCCTCGGCCTTGTTCGCCGTCATCACCACGGCGGCCTCGTGCGGGGCGGTCAACGCGATGCACGCCAGCTTCATGCCGCTAGGCGGGATGATCCCGCTGATCAACATGGAGTTGGGCGAGATCATCGTCGGCGGAGTCGGCGCCGGCCTTTACGGCATGCTGCTGTTCGTCATCGTCGCGATGTTCGTGGCCGGGCTGATGGTCGGCCGCACGCCCGAATATGCCGGCAAGAAGCTGGAGGCCAAGGAGGTCAAGATGACCATGCTGGCCATCCTGGTCCTGCCGCTGGCGATGCTGGGCTTTGCCGCGATCGCAGTTGTCGTCGGGCCGGGTCTGGCCGGTATCCTCAACAAGGGGCCGCACGGCTTTGCCGAGGTGCTCTACGCCTACACCTCGGCCGCCGCCAACAATGGCAGCGCCTTTGCCGGGCTCACTGCCAACTCATGGTTCTACAACCTGACGCTCGGCATCGCGATGCTGCTCGGCCGGTTCGGCATGATCGTGCCGATGCTGGCGGTGGCAGGCTCGCTTGCCGCCAAGAGGCGGACGGCACCCTCGCTCGGCACCCTGCCGACGACCGGGCCGCTGTTCGTCGGCCTCCTGGTCGGCGTCATCCTGATCGTCGGCGGCCTCACCTTTTTCCCGGCCCTGGCCCTCGGCCCGATCGTCGAGCATCTCGCGATGCTGGCCGGTACCCAGTTCTGAACAGAGACACACTCATGCTGACCCAATCCTCGCCGCTGCAGTCCCACAAGGAACGCAAGCGGATGCCGGTGACCTCGATTCTGGACCCGGCAATCCTCCTTCCAGCCCTGTCGGACGCCGTCCGCAAGCTCGATCCGCGGCACATGATCAAGAACCCGGTCATGTTCGTGGTCGAGGTGGTGACGGTGCTGACCACCGTCCTGTTCCTGCGCGACCTCGCCACCGGCGCCGGCGATCTGGGCTTCTCGTTCCAGATCGTTCTCTGGCTGTGGTTCACGCTCGTCTTCGCCAATCTCGCCGAGGCCGTGGCCGAGGGGCGTGGCAAGGCACAGGCGGCCTCGCTGCGGCGTACCCGCACCGAGGCCAAGGCAAAGCTGGTGGCCTCGGCCACCGATCGCACTTGGCGCGAAGCCTCGGCCCTGACCCTCAAGCCGGGCGATCTCGTCCTGGTCGAGGCCGGCGACCTGATCCCATCCGATGGCGAGATCATCGACGGTGTCGCCTCGGTCGACGAATCGGCGATCACCGGCGAATCGGCACCGGTGATCCGCGAGAGTGGCGGTGACCGCTCGGCCGTCACCGGCGGCACGCGCGTGCTCTCCGACCAGATTTTGGTGCGGATCACCGCGAGCCAGGGCTCGACCTTCATCGACCGGATGATCGCGCTGGTCGAGGGTGCGGTCCGGCAGAAAACCCCCAACGAAATCGCGCTCAACATTCTGCTGGCCGGCATGACGCTGATCTTCGTCATGGCCGTGGTCAGCATCCCGAGCTTCGCTGCCTATGCCGGCGGTGCGATTCCGGTGATCGTGCTGGTGGCCCTGTTCGTCACCCTGATCCCGACCACGATCGGTGCCCTGCTCTCGGCGATCGGCATCGCCGGCATGGACCGCTTGGTGCGCTTCAATGTCCTCGCCATGTCCGGCCGCGCGGTCGAGGCCGCAGGCGACGTCGACACGCTGCTGCTGGACAAGACCGGCACGATCACGCTGGGCAACCGCCAGGCGACCGAGCTGGTCGCCATGCCGGGCGTCCCCGATACGGAGCTGGCCGACGCGGCGCAGCTGAGCAGCTTCCCGGACGAGACACCCGAGGGTCGCTCGATCGTGGTGCTGGTCAAGGACAAGTATGGCATGCGGGCGCGCGAAATGGCGCCCCTGCATGCGAAGTTCGTACCGTTCACCGCGCAGACGCGGATGAGCGGCGTCGATATCGACGGCACGGCGATCCGCAAGGGTGCGGTCGATGCCATCATCGACTGGGTCAAGAGCCAGGGCGGCCGCATCCCGTCCGAGCTGCAGCGCGGCGCCGAGACCATCGCCAAGAGTGGCGGCACGCCGCTGGCCGTCGCCATCGACGGGCAGGTGCTGGGTCTCGTCCACTTGAAGGACATCGTCAAGGGCGGCATCCGCGAGCGCTTCGGCGAGTTGCGCCGGATGGGCATCCGCACGGTGATGATCACCGGCGACAATGCGCTCACCGCCGCCGCCATTGCCGCCGAGGCGGGGGTCGACGACTTCCTGGCCCAGGCGACGCCCGAGGCGAAGCTCAAGCTGATCCGCGACGAGCAGGCCAAGGGCAAGCTGGTCGCGATGTGTGGCGACGGCACCAACGACGCGCCGGCCCTGGCCCAGGCGGATGTCGGGGTCGCCATGAACACGGGGACGATGGCCGCGCGCGAGGCCGGCAACATGGTCGACCTCGACAGCGACCCGACCAAGCTGATCGAGGTCGTGGCGATCGGCAAGCAGCTGCTCATGACCCGCGGTGCGTTGACGACCTTCTCGATTGCCAACGACGTCGCCAAGTACTTTGCGATCATCCCGGCCATGTTCGCGGTGATCTACCCACAATTGCTGGCACTCAATGTCATGGGCCTGCACTCGCCGCAGAGTGCGATCCTTTCGGCGATCATCTTCAACGCGCTGATCATCATCGCCCTGATCCCGCTCGCCTTGCGCGGCGTCAGCTATCAACCCCTGAGTGCCGCCAGCCTGTTGCGGCGTAACCTGCTCGTCTACGGCCTGGGTGGGATCGTGGTGCCGTTCCTCGGCATCAAGCTGATCGACCTCGCCATCACCGCCGTCGGCCTCGCGTGAGAACCACCATGCTGAACCAACTCCGCCCCGCCCTGGTCCTGCTCGTCGGCCTGACGCTGTTGACCGGGCTGGCCTACCCGCTGGCGATCACCGGCCTCGGCCAGCTCCTGTTCCCGAGTCAGGCCCAAGGCAGCCTGGTCAGCCGCGACGGCCAGGTGATCGGCTCGTCGCTGATCGGGCAGGCCTTCACGTCCGACCGCTACTTCCACCCGCGCCCATCGGCCGCCGGCAGCGCCGGCTACGACGCTACCGCCTCCAGCGGCTCGAACCTGGGGCCGACCAGTGCCGCCCTGGTCGAGCGTGTGCGCGGCGACGTCGAGCGGTTGCGCGCCGACGCGGCCGGCCCGATCCCGGTCGATCTGGTGACCGCCTCGGGCAGCGGCCTCGACCCGGACGTCAGCCCCGCGGGCGCCCTGTTCCAGGTGGCCCGCGTCGCCAAGGCGCGTGGCCTGCCCGAGGCGCAGGTGCAGGCACTCGTCGAGTCCATGGTGCAGGAGCGTTTCCTTGGCTTTCTCGGCGAGCCGCGGGTGAACGTGCTGGCGTTGAACCTCGCTCTCGACGCCCTGCCGGTGCCCTGACAGCCGCGGCGCCATGCGCTAGGCTCTAGCCATGCCCGACGAATCCCGCAACGGCAGCGCGCAGCGCCCCTCGCCCGAGGCTCTCCTCGCCGAGGCGGCACAGGAGGGGCGCGGCCGGCTGAAGATCTTCCTGGGTGCCGCGCCCGGAGTCGGCAAGACCTACGAGATGCTGACCTCGGCGCGGCGCCGGCGGGAGGACGGGGTCGACGTCGTGGTGGCGGTGGTCGAGACCCATGGCAGGCGCGAGACGGCGGCCTTGCTGGTGGGGCTCGAGATCCTGCCGCGCCGGGTCGTCGCCTATCGCGGCCGCGAGCTGGAGGAGATGGATCTCGACGCGCTGCTGGCACGCCGTCCGCAGCTGGCGCTGGTCGACGAGCTGGCGCACGACAACGCTCCGGGCAGCCGCCACCCCAAGCGCTGGCAGGACGTGGCGGAGCTGCTGGCGGCCGGGATCGACGTCTGGAGCACGATGAACGTCCAGCACGTCGAGAGCCTGAACGACGTGGTGGCCCAGATCACCCATGTGCGGGTGCGCGAGACCGTGCCCGACTCGGTGCTCGACCAGGCCGAGATCGAGCTGGTCGACCTGACGCCGGACGAGCTGCGCGAGCGGCTGCACGAAGGCAAGGTCTACGTGCCCGAGCAGGCCCGGCGCGCACTCGACCACTATTTCAGCCCGGGCAACCTCACGGCCCTGCGCGAGCTGGCGCTGCGGCGCACCGCCGAGCGTGTCGACGACCAGATGGTCCAGTACATGCGGGCGCACGGGCTCGCCGGCCCGTGGGCCGCCAGCGAGCACCTGCTGGCCTGTGTGCATGGGGGCGAGGGTGCCGCGGAGCTCGTGCGCTACACCAAGCGGTTGGCCGACCGGCTGAAGGCGCCCTGGACGGCGATCCATATCCAGACCGCCGGTGATCGCCGCAGCGGCGAGACCGTGAACGATCGTGTCGCTGATACGCTGCGCCTGGCCGAGCGGCTGGGCGGCGAGGCGCTGGTGCTGCCGGGGCAAGATATCGCCGAAGAGGTGCTCGCTTGGGCGCGTGCCAACAATGTGACCCAGATCATCATCGGCAGCGTCAGACGCTCGGCCTGGCGCGAGCTGATCGGCGGCTCGCTGCCGCGCGACCTGATCCGCGGCGCGGACGACTTCACGATCCACGTGCTGCCCGAGGGAGGCGAGACCGCGCCGGCCAAGCGGGTGCAGGCACGGCGGGCCGGCAACAGGCCGGGTCTCCTGCCGTTCCTGGTCGCGGGCCTGCTGGTCGCCGTCGCGACCGGAGCCGGCTGGCTGCTGCAGGAAGTGGCCAACCTCGACAACATCGCCCTGGTATTCGTGCTGCCGGTGCTCGTGGTTTCGCTCGCCTACGGCCTGTGGCCGGCGCTGGCGGCCTCCATGGTCGCGACCTTCGCCTACAACTACTTCTTCCTCCAACCGCTCTACACGCTGCAGATCGCCGAGCCCGAGAACGTGGCGGGCATGCTGCTGTTCTCGATCGTGGCACTGGTGGCGAGCGGGCTCGCGGCGCGCACCCGCACCCAGAATGTCGTCGCCCGGGCCGAGGCCGGCCGGGCCGCGGCTCTTTACGGCTTCGCGAAGAAGCTCACCGGTGTGGCGACGATCGACGACCTGCTCTGGGCTGCCGCCCATCAGGTGGCGCTGATGCTCAAGGCCGAGGTGGTGTTCCTGCTGCCCGAAGATGGGCGGCTGGTGCTGATGGCAGCCTATCCACCCGAGGACCGGCTCGACGACAACGACCTTGCCGCCGCCGAGTGGTGCTGGCGCAACGACACGCCGGCCGGCCGCGGCTCCGACAACCTGCCCGGTGCCCCGCGCTTGTTCCTGCCCTTGCGCACCGGCCGCGGCAAACTCGGCATCGCCGGCATCAGGAAGGACCTGGCCGGCCCCTTGCTGACGCCGGCCGAACGGCGACTGCTGGATGCGCTGCTCGACCAGACGGCGCTAGCGGTTGACCGGGTGCAGCTGGCCAGGGACGTCGACCAGACCCGTCTCCTGGCCGCGACCGAGCGCCTGCGCGCGGCGCTGTTGACCTCGATCGGCCACGACGTGAAGACGCCGCTGGCCTCGATCCTGGGTACGATCAGCGCTATGCGCAGCTTCGGCGCGCTCTACGACGACGCGACCCGCGAGGAGATGCTGGCGACGGCCCAGGAAGAGGCGGAGCGGCTGGACCGGTTCCTGGACAACCTGCTCGACATGACCCGGCTCGAGGCCGGGGCACTCGGCCCCAAGCGTGAGCCCGTCGACGTCGCCGATGCGGTCGGCTCGGCCTTGCGCCGCACCAGCCGGCTGCTTGCCGGCCAGCGCGTGACCACCGACTTTGCGGCCGACCTGCCTCTGGTTCGGCTCGACTTCGTGCTGCTCGAGCAGGTGCTGGTGAACCTGCTGGAGAATGCCGCCCGCTACGCGCCGAAGGGCGAGACGGTCGAGATCGCAGGCCGGGCCGGGGCCGAGGCGTTCGTCCTGGAGGTGCGCGATCGTGGCCCGGGTATCGCGCCGGAGGAGGCGCAACGCGTGTTCGACCCGTTCTACCGCGCCTCGGACGCAGCGCCGGGCAAGGGCGTCGGCCTGGGCTTGGCGGTGGCCAAGGGCTTCGTCGAGGCGATGGGCGGCACGATTGCCGTCGTCGAGCGCCCCGGCGGTGGCGCCGTGTTCCGCCTGAGCTTTCCGGCCGAGCTGATCGTGGCGGATACCGGCACGGAGGTGGTGCTTGCCTCATAGCCCAGCCACCGTGCTGGTCGTCGACGACGAGCAGGCGATCCAGCGTTTTCTGAAGAGCACGCTGGAGCTGCAAGGCTGGGCCACGCTCGAGGCCGTCGACGCTGCGAGTGCGGTGCGCGCCGTGCGTCACCACCGACCGGAGCTGATCCTGCTCGACCTGGGTCTGCCCGACCGGGACGGGCTCGACCTGCTGCCCGAGCTCAAGGCCCTGGGCGATGCCGCGATCCTGGTCCTGACCAGCCGCGACGACGAGCGCAGCAAGGTCGCGGCCCTGGACGCCGGTGCCGACGACTATGTCACCAAGCCGTTCAGCATCCCGGAGCTGCTGGCCCGGATGCGGACGGCGCTGCGCCACCGCGTCCAGGAGCAGGGCGGCCATCCGACGGTCCAGGCCGGCGAGCTCATCATCGATCTGGTCCACCGCCGAGTGGCGCGCAGCGGCGAGGAGATCAGGCTCTCACCGAAAGAATGGGACATCCTCGAGCTGCTGGCGATCCACGCCGGGCGCGTCGTCACGCACGGCCGGATCCTGCAGAAGGTCTGGGGCCGGGCGTCGGAGACCGAGCAGCAGTACTTGCGCGTCTACATGCGCCAGCTGCGCCAGAAGCTCGAGCCCGAGCCAGACCGTCCGACGTATTTGGTGACCGAGGCTGGCGTAGGATACCGATTGCTGGGCGAAAGCTAGCCCGCCTCGACTGATCCAGGTCATTGTTATCCTAGGAGCTGGGGATGCTCCCGTCAGCCTGCGCGGCTGCCGTGGCGGCCGCGAGCTTGGCGGCCTCGCTCGGGGGCGCCGCGGCCGGATCGCTCTCGATCCGCACCGTCACGGCCGAGCTCTGAAATTCGATCTTGTTGGCGAGGAACGCTTGGTGCAGCCGCGACAGCACCGCGCGATGGGCCAGCGAGCTGTCGGTAGGGCGGGTCATGTACTTGGCCCGGATCGTGATGCCGTTGCCGGAAACTTCGGACAGGCCTTGCGACTTTGGCGCGGTGAGGAACAGCGGTGCCGTGGTGGGATCGTCCATGAGCTCCTGGCCGACCTTCTTGATGATCTTGCGGACCTTCTCGATGTCGGTCCCCAGCGCCAGCTTGAACGGGATCTTGGTCAATGCCCAGTCGCGCGAGTAGTTGGTGACCTGCTTGAGGTTGCCGAACTGGATCGTGTGCAGCGGGCCGTTCTGGTGGCGCAGCTGGAACGAGCGGATCGAGATCTTCTCGACCGTGCCCCGGATACCGCCACCCAGATCGACATACTCGCCGACCCGGAATGCGTCGTCGACGAGGAAGAACGCGCCGGAGAGGATGTCGTGCACCAGGGTCTGCGAGCCGAAACCGATGGCCAGGCCGAAGATCGAGGCGCCGGCCAGCAGCGGCGCCACCTGCACGCCCAGCTCCGACAGCACCATCATCACGATCAGGGTGACGATGGTCGAGAGCAGCACGAGCCGGGCCAGAGGCAGCAGGGTGGCGAGCCGTGACTGGCCGGGCTGCAGCGGCACGGCGGCCTCGTCGTCGACCTGGACGACCGGCAGGCCACCTTCACGCGCGAGCTTGCGGTCGATCACGATGCGCACCGCGTCATAGGCGACGAAGCCGGCGATGACGATCAGGCCGATCTTGGCAATGATGCTACCGGCGCCACCGCTCTCGAACGACGCTCCCCAGCTGCGCAAGAGCATGATCAGGGCCGCATAGACGATGGCCCACGCGGCGGTATCGTAGGCAAGATCGCGGAAATCGCGCAGGCGCCGTACCTGCCCCCCGGTGCCGACGTGCAGGATCGGGCTGGCGGCGATCATCCGGGCGAGGAGCAAACGGGCCACGCCGTAACTGACGAAGCCGGCGATCAACAGCAGAATGGGCAGCACCACCAGGCCCGAGCCGCTGGCACGGCCCAGCAGCACGTCCACGCAGCGGGCGAGCCAGCCCACGACGAAATAGGCAATGGCGATGACCCACCAGCCGCGGGCGAGGCCGCGCAGCAGCGGGTTGGCCGGCTGGTCGGGCGGCACCAGCATGTGGCTGACGGTGCGGCCATGGCAGGCGCAGACGATCGCCAGCAGCAGCACGGGCACGAGGCTGAGGGCCACGGCGACCAGCTGCCGGTTCTCCAGCGGCAGGGTCAGCGCGGCGAACCACTGGTCGATCCCGATCACGGCCGCAGCGGCGACGACGAAGATCGCGAAGTCCCGGTAGAGCGTCCCGGCCACCCTACTGTCGACATGCACGAGCCGGTATTGGGGCAGGGTCGGCGTGAACAGCGTGCGGACGACGCTCAGCAGTGCCCATGCCCCGCCGACGCAGAGCAGCGCGATGAGGGCCGTGCGGCGCACGATCGGCGCCCCGGTGTCGACCACCTCCAGCACGACCAGCCCGACGGCGACCAGGATGGCGCTGCCGACGATCCAGACCAGCAGGCGACGGAGCAGGAACGCGATCTTGGTGTTGGTGTCGAACTCGACCTCGGGGTCGGCGGGGGCCGGTCGGGCGGTGCGTTGCCACCAGCGCTCGAGCAGGATCGCGGCCGCATAACCGATGCCGATCGCCAGCAGGGCGGAGAGCAGCGCCGAGCCGAGCCAGCCATACGAGCCGTCGGGGGTCTCGCGGGCGATCGCGGCGTGGAGCTCCTGCGGCAGCTGCCCGACGCTGGCCACGGCCACCCTGAACTGAACACGCAGCGCTGCGAGCATATCGGTGAAGGCCAACTCGTCGGCGTGGACGTCGGCCTCCACCGTCTGGGCCAGGTCGGGCCGCGGTGGCCCGGCCGCGGCCGATGGCGCGGCGGTATGCGGCTTGGCCTCCTCGGCGAAGCCGGCCGGCGCCGTGGCCAGCCACAAACTCAAGGCGACGAAAGCCGCCCAACAAATCTGTTGGGCCCGTCTAGACCATGTCACCGACCAGCACTCCCCAGAAAGTCCGCCACAATGAAACGTTGAACTGCGCAACCCGAGATTTCGGCTTGTCACGCGATCGGCTTGCCGCGGCCGTCTCAGCCGCCGGTCTTGAGCCCGGCATCGAGCGCTGCCTTGAGCCCATCGAGCGAGACCTGGAGCACCACCCGGCTGCGGGCATTGTTGACGAACTCGAGGCGCGCCGGACCCGTGGAGCTCGTCAGCGTCACCAGCAGGTCCGGCCCCACCTCGGCATCGGCGAAGCAGCCCTGCAGGCAGGTGCTATAGGCGAGATCGACGCCGGTGGTCGCCCCCTCCTGCGGCAGGAGTCTGACACCGGGCGGCAGGAAGACGCCGTTGGGGAGCTGCACGACGACACGGAGAGGCGCATCCTTCGGCCAAGCGCCGAACGCGACCTGGGCCATGATGCCCGGCCGATCCTCGACCCGGATCGCCTGGCTGACCTCGCAGACCTTGGCGCCCGCCGGGTGCTGCGGTGGCGGCACGCAGCGTACCGTCCAGTCGCCGTAAGTGGCCGTGGTGCTGCTCGGGCCCGCAGGCTCGGCCGGGGCCTGGGCTTGAGCGACCGGACAGGCCAGCCCCATCGCCAGCACGCAGGCCGGCGACATGAGTCGCCAGGGGAGGATCGACGGCATGCAGCATTCCCTCATGGCGGCCCGCGCTCGCCCAGCGGCCGGTCCGGGGCCTCGATGGTGACGAAGCTCGCCAGCTCGGGGCCGTAGGTCGGCAACGCCATCGGGCAGACGACGCCCGGCAGCACCCTGACGTCGAACAGCTCGCGAATGGCCCCGTCCAGCCGCAGCCATTCGACGATGTCACCGTTGGCGATGTTGACGATCTGCACCCCGCACCACGGCTCGCCGCCGCGCTGCCCGATCTCGCCCTCGAGCGGCAGGCCGTGGAACGCCCCGTCGCGCGGCATGGACAGGCCGACGAAGGCATGGCCGGCATGGAAGGCGAGACCGCGCATGAAGCCCGGCAGGAAGGCCACGCGCGTCCGCTCGCCGCTGGCCCGGTCGATCCGGAGCAGATAGCCGTTGCCCGAGTCGAGCACCCACAGCGCCCCGTCGTGCAGCCGCGGCGAGTGTGGCATCGACAGCCCGGCCGCCACCACCTCGTCGGTCTCGACGTCGATCACCACCCCGCCGTCGCGGCGGTGCGTGCGCCAGCCGTCGACGAGGTCGGTGGTCGAGACGGCCGTGACGTAGCGCGGCCGGCCGTTCTCCATGCACAGGCCGTTGAGGTGGCAGCGATCTTCCGGCGCCAGCCGGGAGATAAAGCTCGGCCGCCAGATCGGCTTGAAGCTGTGAGTGGTGCTGGTGGTGGCGAGGCAGGAATATTTGGTGTTGACGAACACCACCCGCCCGGTGGTCTCGACCCCGAGCTCGTGCACGTCGATGTCGGCCACCGTCTGGCCGGTGCGCGGCACGTACAGCCGATCGAAATGGCCGTTGGCCACCTCCTGCGCACCCAGCACGTTCTCGAGCCGCCAGATATGGGCGAGCCCCGCGACATAGAGCCGGTCGGCGTCGCCGGCGAGGCCCATGGCGCGGACGAAGTTGCGCTGGTGCAGCGACAGGCCGCCGTTCGGCATCACCCCGACCAGGAAGAGCTGGCCAGTCTGGTAGGAGGTGAAGGCGAGGCTCACACGGTACAGCGACAGCCACTGCGCGAAGCCGCGCGAGGCGGTGATGCTGGTGGCGGCCTGCGGGGGCTCGGCCTGCGGTGAATCTGGCTCGGCGGGCTCGGGCACCTGGTTTCCTATGGTCGCTGAGCGTGGCGTGACGCCGATCTCGACGTCGCGCCTGCATGACTGTCAATGAGGTCGTTGGAAAGCCCCGGCAGGGTGCCGCTCAGAAGTGGTAGCCGAAGCGGATCTGGCCGGTCTGGCTGACCACGTCGTCGCCGGCCTGCAGATTGTAGTCGAGCTTCACCTGGAACCCGCCGGCATTCATCAGGTCGAGACCGAGCGTCAGCCGGCCGAGCAGGTTGTCGACATTGGCCGTGGTCTGCAACGAGTCGCCGCCTGGGGCTGCCGCGAAGTTGGAGGTCGCCGTGTAGTTGTCGTTGGTGATGAAGCTGACCCCGACCCCGGTGAACGGCCGCAGCACGAAGCCGTTGCCGAGGTCCAGCCGCCCGCCCAGCTCGACCCCCGGCGTCGCCGCGAAATAGGTCTCCGTGTTGCTGTCCACGTCGAGGTTGAGGGCACCGGCCCCGCTCTCCTCGTAGCTCTGCTGGTGGAAGCTGATGGCGTCGAGATCGAGCATCGGCCGCAGGTACCAGTCCGCGAACGGCACCTCGTAGGCCACCCGGGCCCGGGCGAACAGGAAGCTCGAATCGGGCGAGCCCTTGGCCTCGGCCGAGGTCGTCCCCAGCGCCACGTCGCGCTTGCTGTCGGCCCAGGTGTAGCCGCCACCGACCGCCCCGCCGAGCAGCCACGGCCCCAGCTGCCGCTTGAGCGCCACGGCCCCGGTGGCGGTCTGGCCGTTCACCGACTCGTTGCCGCCGTCGAAGTTGGTGTCGGACTTGGCGTAGGCGGCGGTGGCGCCCAGGAACCAGTCGGGAGCGATCTCCTTCTGCCCGCCCAGGGCGGTGCCCACGGCCCAGGTCCGGTAGCCGGGGTCATCCGCATGGTCGCTGCGGTCCGTCCAGTTGCCCGTGCCCTTGATCCACACGCACTGGCCTTCCAGCAGGATGGTCCCCTCGTCCTCGAAGGCCGGGCAGCTCATGGCGCTGTTGGCGGTGTCGATACCCTGGCGCGGGGCCGTGGTGCCGCCCAGCGTGGCGGCGAAGGGCTGCATGGCCTGCAGCTGGCTCTCCAGGGTGGCGGCGTCGGTGCCCTCGAACTGGGCGAAGACATTGCCCAGGGTCAGCTCCGTGCCGCGGTCGGTGGTGGCGTCGTAGGCAATGGCCTCGGTCCCGGTCTGTCGCCACGCACTCTGCAACGCCTTGGCCGCGGCCTGGGCGTTCTTGTCGAAGTCCTTGGCCTTGCCGACGAAGTCCGCACCGGTGACCTTGATCTCCTTCCAGCCGTCCTTGTCGACCAGCTCGTAGCGGAAGACCGAATCCGGCTGGAACACCAGCGCGCCGTCGTCGACCCTGCCCGCCTGCAGGAACCGCACCTGGCCGCCCTGCACCAGCGAGACCGGCCGCATGACCAGGGTCTGCCGCCCGCCCACCTCGCCGGCGACGATCAGCCGATCGGCCTTGCCGTGTTCGAAATCGGCGTCGATGTCGACGATCTGGCCGACACCGTCGATGTCGTGGCTGAACGTGGTCTCGCCAAAATTGCCGGCACCGGCGATGCTGAGCGAGCCGTTGTTGGTCACGTTCAGGCCGGTGACGAACGCCTCCGAGACGAACGTGCCCTCGTTGACGAAGCGCGCCGTGACCGGCCGCGGGTTCCACTGCGGCACCACCACGGCGGCCGCGGCCGCGCTGGTGCCGACCCTGTCGATGGCGGTGTTGCTGTACAGGTTGCCGGTGATGCTGCCGGTCCCGGAGGTCTTCAGGTAGCTCTGCCCCTCGTAGGTCAGCATGCGGACCGCGCCGGCGGCCGAGCCGCTGGCGGTGACGGCGCCACTCACATAGACCTTGACCGGGTTGGCGGTGCTGTTCGGGCCGGCGTTCTGGGCGTAGACGCCCCACGCGCCGCTGCCGCTGACGCTGACCGACCCCTCGACGTTGACGCCGATAAAGCCGGAGCCCTTGGCGCCGAGCGGGGAGCCGCGGCTCGTGCCGGCGACCATGCCGGTGCCGTCGTCCCAGATGCCGCCGCCGCCGGAGACCGACTGGGCGAAGATGCCGTGCGCGTTGCTGCCATGGGTGGTGATCGAGGTGCCGGTTCCCGCCGTCACGTACACGGTGCCGCCGTAGCCCTTGCCCGAGCCGCCGTTCTTCGTGCTCGGCCCGAGCTGGCTGGTCAGATCCTGGGTCGAATCGGCCGAGAACCCGCCGCCACCGCCGATCGACTGGGCGAGCACGCCGAACGCGCCGGCCCCGAAGGTGGTGATGCTGGCGCCGTTCGACAGGCCGACCTCCGCGAGCCCGCCATTGCCGGTCGAGCCGGCGGCGAAGCTGACGGCACTCATGCTGTTGGCGTCGCCCGAGACCATGCCGCCGCCGCCGCCCATCGACTGCGCGACGATGCCGAAGCCACGCGCACCGTAGGTGACGAGCTTGCTCTGGTGGTAGACCGCGACCCGGCCGCCATCGGCCGAGACCGTGGAGGCGCTGGGCTTGCCGCCCAGCGTGATCGCGTGGCTGTCCTTGGCCCCCTGGCCGGAGGAGGCAGTGGTGCTGCCCTGGGCCGCCATCTCCGTGCCGCCGCCGCCACCGATCGACTGCGCCAGGATGCCGAAGGAGTCGGTGGCATAGGTGGTGCTGCCGGCGATGGTCACGCCCTTGCCGGTGACGATCCGGCTGTCGGCGGCCGTCGTGACCAGGACGGAGCCGGCATTGTTGCTGCTGCCGGCATTGGCGCCGGTCTCGAGGGTGACGTTCTCCGCGCCCAGGCTGGTGCTGATGGTGCCGGAGATGCCGCTGGCGACGCCGACACCGCCGCCGCCGCCGACCGACTGCGCCAGCACGCCGTGCGACGAGAAGCCCGAGGTGGTCACGTTGGCGGCGTAGACGAAGACGTTGCCACCGGCCCCGCCACCACCGCCCTTGGCGCCGATGGTGATGTTGGCCGTGGCCGAGCTGCTGTTGGGTGCGATCGCCGCGTTGCCGCCGCCGCCGCCGATCGACTGGGCCACAAGGCCGTGCGCGGTGTTGCCATAGGTCGTGACCGAGGCCGTCCCGCCCCCTGGCGTCCAGGGCGCGTCGGTCGGGATGCCACTGGCCGAGTTGGCCCCCAGCACCACTGTTCCCGCATCGCCGCCGCCGCCGCCCTTGGTGCCGAGGCTGAGCTGAAACGTGTCGGCTGTGGGCGTGGACTGGCTGCCGTTGGTACTCGCGGTCGAGTTCGTACCGGTGCCCGACGCGCTGTAGGAGTCGCTGAACTTGCTGCTCGTGGTGACCGTCAGCGACGAATCGCCGGCCCCGCCATTGCCGCCGCCACCGCCGACCGACTGTACCAGCACGCCGCCGGCCGAGTCGCCATGGGTGACGATGGTGCCCCTGTTCCAGGCATAGGTCGCCCCGGCACTACCGCCCGTGGCCCCATCGGCACCGAGCCCGATGCTCAGCCCGAAGCTCGAGCTGGTGCTGCCGCCACCGCCGCCGGCATTGCCGCCGCCGGCACCGATCGACTGCACCAGCAGGCCGGTGGAATTGTTGCCGTAGGTGGTGATTGCCCCGCCGGCGTCGACCCCGCCCGAGGCTTTGCCGCCATTGCCACCGCTCCCGCCCGTGGCGCCCAGTGCCACGTTGAGGCCGACCGAGATGTCGCCGCTGGCCGTCGTCTTGGCGTTGCCGGTGCCGCCGGTGCCGCCGCCGCCGCCGATCGACTGCACCGACAGGCCGTCGGCAAACAGGCCGAAGGTCGTGATTGTGCCGACGTTCAGCCCGTAAGCCGTGCCGCCCGCACCCCCGCCGCCGCCGGTGCTGCCCAGCGCCACGTCGACCGCGACGTTGATCGACTCGATGTCGTCGGCACCCCCGCTGCCCTGGATTTTCTTGATCTGGTCCTGCAGCACGCCGGCCGAGGAGTTGGCGGTGGCATCGCCGCCGGCCCCGCCGCCGCCGCCCACCGACTGCACCAGCATGCCGGTCGAGCCGTCGCCGAAGGTGGTGATGCCCTTGAAGCTGGTGCCGGCCGCGATCGTGAGCAGCGACACAGCGCCCGTGCTCGCGTCGACCGTGTTGGCGGAGGTCGTGATCGTGTCGCGGGTGGTGGTGCCGGTCGAGAGGAAGTTCACGCCATAGGCATAGCCGCCACTGCTGGCGGTGCCGCCGCTGCCGCCGTGCGCGACGCTGACCGCCGCCGACAGGGTCGGGC
>JBATRI010000729.1:0-7415 GCA_049292515.1 Geminicoccaceae bacterium | reverse complement strand
GCCGTCGGCCAGCGCCGCTGCCGTCTCGGCCAGCACCCGATACAGGCTGGCCGCGGTTCGACGCTGCTCGGCCGCGAGATTCAGGTTGCGCGAGGACATGGCGAGGCCGTCCGGCTCGCGGACCGTGGGGCCGCCGTCGATGACGGTCGGGATCGCCAGGTCGCGCGTCAGGCGCTTGATGATCTGGAGCTGCTGGTAGTCCTTCTCGCCGAAGATGGCGATGTCGGCCTGCGCCTGGTTGAGCAGCTTGGTGACGACGGTGGCCACGCCGCGAAAATGGTGTGGCCGGCGCTCGGCGCAGAGGCCCTGCGACAGGCCCAGGACCTCGACCCAGGTGCTGGCACCTTCCGGGTACATTTCCGCGACCGTCGGCAGGAAGACGAGTTGCGCCCCGGCACCGGCCAGCTTGGCGAGGTCGCCGGCCTCGTCACGCGGGTAGCGATCCAGGTCCTCGGTCGGCGCGAACTGGGTCGGGTTGACGAAGATGGATACGGCGACCCGATCGGCCGCGGCCAACGCCCGGCGCACCAGCGTGAGATGACCTTCGTGCAGCGCTCCCATGGTGGGCACGAAGCCCACGGTCAGACCCTGGCGACGCCAGAGGCGGACCTGGTCGCGCAGCTCGGCGACCGAGCGGGCGATAGCTGGCATGGTCACGCGGGCTCTGCGGGTGGTGTCACGGTGGCGCGATAGACATGCTCCGGGCCAGGGAAGCGGCGCGCCCGGACATCCTCGGCGTAGGCCTGCGCCGCGGCACGCACGACGCCGGCCATATCGGCATAGTGCTTGACGAAGCGCGGGACGAAGTCGGCGAACAGGCCGAACGCATCCTCGCCGACCAGGATCTGGCCGTCGCAGGCCGCCGAGGCGCCGATCCCGATCGTCGGCACCGCCACGGCTTCGGTGATGCGCAGCGCCAACGGCTCGACCACGCCCTCGACCACCATGGCGAACGCCCCGGCATCGGCGACGGCGCACGCATCGGCGACGATCAGGTCGGCATCCGCCTCGGCCCGACCACGGGCACGATAGCTGCCATAGGCATTCACGGATTGCGGCTGCAGCCCGACATGGCCGAAGACGGGAACACCACGCGCGACCAGGAAGGCGATGGTCTCGGCCATCACGGCGCCGCCCTCGAGCTTGACGCCGGCGCACCCGGTCTCGGCCATGATCCGGGCGGCGGTGCGGAACGCCTGGGCCGGGCTCTCCTGGTAGCTGCCGAACGGCATGTCGACGATCACCAGCGACTGGCCGGCACCGCGGACGACGGCGGCACCGTGGGCGATCATCATCTCCAGCGTGACGTGCACCGTGCTGGGCAGCCCATAGACCACCATGCCGAGGCTGTCGCCGACCAGCAGCAGGTCGCAGATCGGGTCGAGCAGCCGCGCCATGGGCGTGGTGTAGGCGGTGAGACAGACCAATGGCTGCCCGCGCTTGCGGCGGCTGAACTCCGCGACGGACATGCCGCGCGTACGCGTAACTTGGCTCATGAGACGGCCCCAGCGCTGCCGGCGGGATGACGCGCGATAAAGGGCATCCGAGGCCGATGGGTCAAGGCCAGCCTAGGCCGGAGGTGGCCATGACGGCCCTATGTCGCGCATGCTCGAGCGCATCTGCCCGGCATGGCCCGTCCACCCACTGCCGTCGCGCCAGCCGATGTCACGTTGCAGATGGAGGGGAAGCTGGCTCGGGTGCGAACGCGGGTCGGTTTGCAGCAGCCGCCCCAGGAAGCAACCGATTTGCATCAGCCATACTTTGCCTTGGTACCGCGCATCCATATGACGTGTGAGGACGATCGCCATCACATTTCCTCCGTTACTCAAGGGGTCGACGTGAACTATGGTCCTTGAGGAGGATGCGGGCCAATCGAACGTTGTGGCATTTACATAAGGTCAGCTTATGTCAGATCCGTCGGCGATGCCACCTCTCGCGGCCGTCCGCGCCTTCGAGGCCGCAGCCCGGCACGGCAGCTTCACGCGGGCCGCGGTGGAGCTCGGCATGACCCAGGCGGCGGTCAGCTATCAGATCAAGAACCTCGAGGAGCGCATGGGAACCTTGCTGTTCGCGCGCTCGGCGCGACAGGTGACCCTGACCGATGCCGGCAGGCATCTCGCGGCAGCGGTGACCGAGGCTTTCGATTCGATGCGCACGGCCTTCGCCTCGATCCGCGGCGAGGCCGACGGCGTGCTCACGGTAAGCGCCGTGCAGGCGTTCGCCGCCAACTGGCTTGCACCCCGACTGGGCGGCTTCCAGCTGGCCCACGCCCATCTGGCGGTAAGGCTCTCGGCCTCCAACCACCTGACCGATTTCGTGGGCGAGCCTGTCGATGTCGCCATCCGCACCGGCACGGGCCCCTGGCCGGGGCTGGTCATGCACCGGCTGCTCCGGGTCCAGTTCACCCCGCTCTGCAGCCCCGCCCTGCTGCACCGGCTCGGGCCGCTCGAACGACCCGCCGACCTGCTCCGGCTGCCGTTGCTGAGCCCAGGCGACATCTGGTGGCAGCAATGGTTCGCCCTCGCCGGCGTGGCGGCCACCGAGTTGACCGTACGCGCCGGGATCGGCCTCGATTCACAGGCCATCGAAGGCCGTGCCGCGCTGGCCGGGCAGGGGGTGGCCGTGCTCACGCCGGCACTGTGGGCCGAGGAGCTGCGCTCCGGGCAGCTGGTGCAGCCCTTCGAGCTGATCGGCGACAACGGCCACTTCTACTGGCTGGTCTATCCGCCGGCCCGTCGCAACGTCGCCAAGATCAAGATGTGGCGCGACTGGCTGCTGGCGGAGATCGCCCGTTCGAGCGGCGTCGACGGCTGGGCGACATGACGACCGTGCCGGCTCCACCGGCACTGGAATTGCGGCGGGGCACGGCTCATTGTCGAAGGGTGGTGGCTAGGGGATAGGGCCTATGCGGAAGATTCTGCTCTGGGGGCTGCTCGGCTTCCTTCCTCTGGTGCCGGCCGGCCTCGGTGCCCGCGCGGTGCCATCGCTGGAGGACGCTGCGCCGCAGCGGTCGCTGCAAGGGCAGCTGCTCGTGGCCGAGCCCCGACTCGACGATCCGAACTTTGACCATACGGTGGTCGTCATGCTGGAGCACGACGAGGACGGTGCCGTGGGCGTGGTCATCAACCGCCCCTACGGCAAGGCGCCGACCGCGGAACTGCTGCAACGGCTGGGGGTCGGTGTCGAAGGTGTCGGCGGCGAGACCACGCTCTTCTATGGCGGCCCGGTTCAGCCGGAAGCCGGCCTCGTCGTCCACAGCGCGGACTACGCGCTGGCCGACACGCACGCGCTGGGCTCCGGTCTGGCGGTCACCAGCAATCCCGAGATCCTCAAGGACATGGCCACCGGGAAGGGACCGCGGCAGGCCGTGCCGGTGCTGGGCTATGCCGGCTGGGGGCCGGGCCAGCTGGAAAGCGAGCTGGCGCAGGGAGCCTGGTTCGTCATTCCCGCCGATCCGGCCCTGGTCTTTGCGGCGAACACGACCCGAATCTGGGAGCAGGCGATGAGCCGGCGCGGCGTCGAGCTCTGAACCATGGATGGCCGGCAGGACCCTAACGGTTGGGTGCCGGCGCCCCCACCACCGTGTCGGCTGGGCAGGGTTCGGCGGCGAACGCGGCGTACTCGGCAGGATAGCGGATCGCCTGCTCGATCCCGGCGACGCGCGCCTCATCGAACCGGTTGATAAAGGACCAGACGACCTTGCGGTCGGGAGTGATCTCGAACGCTCGTCCCGGCTCGGGCTCGGTCACTAGAATGTTCCCGTTGGGCAGAACTTGAAGCTTGCCCATCCTGTACGTAAAAAAGGGCTGATCTTCACTCCCTTCGAAGAGCACCGAAAGATGCCCTGTCAACGGATCGACCGTGACGATCCGGCTCGCCGCCGCGGGCTTGTTGGGGGCCCATGGGGGGACGTTCTTGGCTAGTCGGTTGTCGAGCAGGGCAATCTGCCCATTGGGTAGAAAATGGCCCGCGTGCTGCCGCACCCAGGGGCCGGTTTTGGACCACTTGATCAGCCCCGTTGTCTTGTCGAGGACTGCGAGCATGTTGAGGTTCCGCATCGAGACCAGAATATCGCCAGCCTGGAAAAGCGGGAATGCGCCTGCCATGGCTGCGGGGAGCGTTTCGACATTGTTGGTATGCAGTGGGTCCGGATCGATGGACCTCGCCAGGCCCGGCGCACCTCCTGCCAGAAGCGCTCCTTCGTAGGTGGACGCATAAAATGACTCGAGGAGCGAGATCTCCCGCAGGACGCGGCCGTCGTCAGGGGACACTTCGAGAATGCTGTCCTCACGGAATGGCGGCGTCATGCCGGGAAAGCGCTCATCCGAGACGTCATGCACCTGCTTGATGTTGGGGATCCACAGGTGACCGTCGTCGGCGGCGGTTATCGAGTGATGGGTCTGCTTCGCCAGACGCCATACGATCCGACTGCACCGATCAAGACGTACGAGACCGAACTCGTCGAAATTGAAGACGACATCGCCATTGCGATAGAGCAACGCGCCGTGGATGCGGGTATCCCAGTCGTTGAATGGCGTGTTTTCGGTGGCGAGATGTGGCGTGTCCGGCCAGATCGTAGTGAATGGCGCATACCAGCGGTGCAATTCGCGGCCGTCGAGCGTACGTAGCGTGATACCGGCTTCCGCGTCCCACAAGCCCGTCATCATCGTGACGCCCGGCTGAACGGCTCGTTCCTCGTTCACCACGACTCCGGTGCCCGGATAGCGGCTCGGATTCAGGAACTTGACCGGTGAGACGCTGGCGTAGCTTTCCCAATTCTCCCAGAGATCCACTGCGGCGTCCTTGCCCGCATTGAACATGGTAGCCGGCGGAAGTTTGTTCCAACCGACGTAGATACCAGCCAAGAATGCCAGTGCCGCGACGCCGACGCAGAAAACAGCTCGTTCAATCATGCCGCGCTTCCAGAGGTCGACAACCGCTGCATGGCGCCGACTGCCTCCCGAGACTGCCATCGAAAGAGTCAGCCCGTTTCAGCTTCCGCCGTTATTACCGATGCTGATGCCACCGAGTTGGGTACACGACCGGCGCTGCCAACTCAATCATCTGGGTAAGCTTAATATTTCGAGCTTGCCAGTCTCGAGAATTGCGATGGCCTAATCCTAGGGTTTGTCGGGGACCTCGTAGTCGACCGCGATCCGGATGTCGCGGCGGGGGCGGACGATGCTGATGGCCTCGGCGTAGATCGGGTGGGCCTTGAACAGCTCGAGCTGGGCGAAGTCGTCGAACTCGCCGTAGACCACGAGGTCGATCTCGCTGGACAGGCCGTCGCGCTTGGCGTTGGGCTCGACCTCGAGGTGGCGGGCGTGCGGGATGGCGGCGAGCCGGGCCAGGGCCGCGCGGATGACCGGCAGCTCCGCCGGGTCCCTGGCGCTGAACAGCACGATGTGCCGGATCATCGGTCCCGCTCGTCCAGCATGGCGCTCCACGGGCCCCGCCGCCACATCGCCCATGGCTGCGCCCATTGCATCCACAGCAGCCAAGGGTTCCACATGGTGGCGCCGCCCAGCAGCTGCAGCGGCTCCAGCAGCCGGGCCGCCGAGGGCAGGTCCGGCGTGCCGCGCAGCGTGATCGACAGCAGCTCGGCACCGTCGTCCGGGTCCTGCCGGTGCAGGATCTCGATGTCGACATGCGGCAGTCTGGCTACCGCGCGCGTCTCGGTCATGTCGCAGAATCCCTTGCTATGCTGCGTTGCAACATAAATGGCCCCGATGGGCCTGTCCAGCCGCACCCCTCATGCGCTCAGCCGGCGAACCGGTCCGTGGCCGCCAGCAGGGCGCCCTGGATGCCCGGTTCGGAGAAGGCGTGGCCCACCCCTTCGACCAGCACGAACTCGGCCTCCGGCCAGGCACGGTGCAGGTCCCAGGCGGTGGCGGCCGGCGTGGCGATGTCGTAGCGGCCCTGGATGATCACGGCGGGGATCTCCCGCAGACGCGGCGCATCGCGGATCAGCTGGCCCTCCTCGAGCCAGCCGGCGTGGACGAAATAGTGGTTCTCGATCCGGGCGAAGGCCAGCGCGTAGGCGTCGTCGGCATGCTGGCGGCTGTAGGCGGGATCAGGCAGCAGCGTGATCGTCTCGCCTTCCCACAGGCTCCAGGCCCGGGCGGCCGGCACGCGCACGGCGGGGTCGGGGTGGGTGAGCCGGCGGTGGTAGGCCGCCATCAGGTCGCCCCGCTCGTCCGCCGGGATCGGCGCCAGGAAGCGCTCCCATTTGTCCGGGAACAGCAGCGACGCGCCGTGCTGGTAGTACCAGAGCAGCTCCCAGCGTCGCAGCGTGAAGATCCCGCGCAGGACGAGTGCCTCGACGTGCGTTGTGTGGGTCTGGGCGTAGGCCAGCGCCAGGGAGCTGCCCCACGAGCCGCCGAACACCAGCCAGCGCTCGACCCCCAGCATCCGCCGCAGCCGCTCGATGTCGGCCACCAGATGCCAGGTCGTGTTGGCCTCCAGCGACGCATGCGGCGTGCTGCGGCCGCAGCCGCGCTGGTCGAATAGCAGCACGTCGTAGCGGGCCGGATCGAACAGCCGTCGATGCAGGGGCGAGCAGCCGGCGCCGGGGCCGCCATGCAGGAACACGGCGGGCTTGCCGTCCGGGTTGCCGCACCGCTCCCAGTAGACGCTGTGCCCGTCGCCGACGTCGAGCCGGCCGTGGGCGTAGGGCTCGAGCGGAGGGTAGAGCTCGCGCGGCAAGGCGGTCATCCCGGGGTCTCGTCGGCGGCGGTGATGCCGGCCTCGCGGCGGCGGATGGTGGCGAAGGCCGGGCCGGCGGCGAACAGGATGCCGGCGACGATGGGGGCGGTCCACTGCCAGAAGTCGAGATCGGTGAGGTCGACCCAGCCCTGCAGGGAGCAGCCGACCAGGATCACCGCGATCGCTGCCGCCGCCACGATCGTGGCACCCGGGAACTCGCGGGCGAGGCTCAGCATGTAGAGCAGCACCAGCGCCACCAGCGCCATGATGATCAGCACCACACCGGGCATGCCGCGCCAGCTGGCCAGCATCCACTGCGACAGCGAGAAGACCGGGTTGAACAGCGCCACCATCACGGCCACCCGCCAGAGGACGCTGATCAAGAGACTGCGCTCGCGCTGCATCGCCACCCTCCGGGCAATCGGCCCACCGCGGACCTGCCGCCGGCGGGGTGGGCCGTCAAGCACTATGTCCCGGCGCTCCCACGACCGGCCTGCGGCACCCTACTTCGTCGACGCCGCGACGGGCACCGGCGCGTAGGCGCCGCCCCGCCACTCCTGCCACTGCCAGCCGCTGCCCAGCAGATCGCCATTGCCGGCGAAGGCGACGCGGCCCAGCACGGTCGCGAAGCGGCCACGATGGAGCATCCGGGTGACGTCCGGCGGCGCGAGGCTCTGGGCGCGCTCGGCCGCCTCGGCCCAGACCTGGAC
>JBATRI010000728.1:0-3096 GCA_049292515.1 Geminicoccaceae bacterium | reverse complement strand
CTGCAGCACGGTGCAGGTGTCACCCAAGCCCCGCTGAGGCTCGTCCTCGATGACCACCAGCGGGTGCGGCAGGGCGGTGAGCCGGCGGTAGGCCGCTCGGCGCCGCAGCCGTGGCCCCGAGGCGATGATCGCCAGCGCGTCGATGTGCATGGCATGGCGCAGCAGCCGGTCGACCTCGCCCACGTCCGGGATACCGTTGACGACCAGCCCGTAGCCGGCGTCGGCCAGCGCGTTGCTCATCCCCGACGCGACATAGCTGATGAACGGGTCGTCGAGGAAGCGCCGGTCCGGGTGCACTACGGCGAGGCCGACCGCGAATTCGCGCGCGAGCTTCAGGCTGCGCCCGCGCTGTTGTGTGCGATAGCCCAGTGCCGCGATCGCCGCCTCGATCCGCCGGCGGGTGACCTCGCCGACGCGCCCGACCCGACCGTTGACGACGTTGGAGACGGTCATCAGCGACACCTCGGCCAGGGTCGCGACATCCCGCAGGGTTGGGCTCCGCGTACCATCTCGCCGCCCCCGTCCGGTCATCGTCGGTATCCGTACCATCTTGTGAGCACAGGAGATTTAACGTTAAACTTGGTTTCATTGAAGCGGGGAGACGAGGCATGACGGGCTTGGCCGCACAACGTGACCGGATCACCGGCACCCTCTACGCCGCCGTACTATCCGATGTCATGGATTCGCTCGGCCTGATGGAGCAGGCGATGCGCCCGTTCGTCCGCCCGCTCGACGAGGAGCTGGTGCTGTTCGGCCGCGCCCGCACCGGCCTGTACATGCCACGCTACGCGGTGGCCGAGGGCGAGGACCCCTATGAGGTCGAGATCGCGCTGATCGACGACCTCGCCCCCGGTGACGTCGCCGTCTTCGCCTGTGATGGGCCTACGGACCGGATCGCCCCCTGGGGCGAGCTGTTGAGTACTGCCTCACAGGTCCGCGGTGCCGCGGGGTGTGTTACCGACGGCCTAGTCCGCGATGTGCGGCCGATCCGCGCCATGCGCTTTCCGGTCTTCCACGGCGGCATCGGGCCACTCGACAGCAAGGGGCGTGGCAAGATGATGGAAATGGACTGTCGCGTGGTCTGTGCCGGCGTGGCGGTCGCCGCGGGCGACTACGTCTTCGGCGACGCCGACGGGGTGGTCGTCGTCCCGCAGCTCGCCGCCGAGGAAGTGTTCGCCAAGGCGCTCGAGAAGGTCGCGGCCGAGGACCGCACCCGCGACGAGCTGCGGGCCGGTCGAACCTTGCGCGACGTGTTCGACAGCTTCGGCGTGCTCTAGATAGCGGCCGGTCGGCGGGTCGCCTCCAAGGGGAGCAAACTGAGCGTTGCCCCTATACCGAGCGCGGCATCGTCGGCAGTGCTGTCTTGCTGAGGTGCAGCAATCACGATCTTCCACTTGGCGGCCGCCACGGTGGACAACGCCTTTTGAGTGAGCCGCGCAGCCGGGCGCCAAGCTCAAGGCGACCCAGCGCACACCTACCGAGCGCACCATTGATGACTCCCGGTGAAGGGAGCTGGGGACCCTCGGACCATCTGCGGCGTTGATATAGGGCGGTCAGCTCCCAATCGCTTTTTCGATAGGTCGAACGAATGGAAGCGCCAGGCCTCGATCGCCGGCTGGTCGCGATTCTCGCAGCGGACGCCGAAGGCTACAGCCGCCTGATGGCGCAAGACGAGGAAGCAGCCCTGGCCACGCTCTCGTCACATCGCACCGTGGTCGACGAGTTGATCGCGCCCTTCGGCGGCCGGATCGCCAACACCGCCGGTAACAGCGTGCTGGTCGAGTTCGCCAGTGTGGTGGATACGGTGCGGTGTGCGGTGCGAATGCAGCAGGTGATCACGGACCGCAATGACGAGCTGCCCGAGAAGTGGCGGATGTCGTTCCGCATCGGCATCAATGTCGGCGACGTCATCGCCAAGGACGGCGACATCTTCGATGGAGTGAACATTGCCGCCCGGCTGTAGATGCTGGCCGGTGCCGGAGGCATCTGCATGTCGCGTGGCGTGCGCGACCACATCCGCCATCTAGGCTCATTCTGCTCGAGGACCTGGGCGAGCAGCAGGTCAAGAACATCGACCGGCCGGTCCGAGCCCTTTCCGTGGTGGTCGACGACACGATCGGTTCGGAAGCGATGGAGGCCAGCCCCGAGCCCCCCGAGCTATCGACGCAAGAGCGGGCCACCAAGGCGGTGATGCTCGATCTCGCGATGTGGCAGGCGATCAGCGGCAGTGACCAGGTGCCGGATCCCTGCTCTATCTGGAGCGTTTTCCCGAGGGCGAGTTCGCTGCTCTCGCCCGCGATCGAACTTCCGCCTTAGCTCAGGCCTAAGCTGCTCCGTCGGCCATCATGCCACCGGACACTACGGTCGAGCTCGTCTTTTGGGATAGCGTAAAGGATAGCGACAATCCGGCATTGCACGAAGCCTAACTGCAGAAATATCGAGGGTAAATTTATCTTACTGGCTCAAGCGAAACTACAAAATCTATGCTTAGAGTTGGAAAACGGGCGCTGGAGTTTACAGCCTGTGGGCCGCCAATCGGGAACGCGCGTAGCCTGGCCCCGCCGCCAGTCCAATCCCTCAAGCAAGGCGACGAGCGCTATCGAACCGGGTCGGGCAAAATCGGAGTACCGGCAAGTTGAAAGAAAGGACCTGGAAAGCCAGAGATACCATTCTTGACCGCCGGCGTTGCAGAAGCCAGCCGCAGCATCAGACCAGCAACCTGCTCGGCCGCAATTGCTTGACGGCCGATGTTGTCGTCTCGGCAACGTCGCGGGTCAGGTCCCGGCTCTTGGTGGCTACGGCACGTGCAGAGTCCGCCACCGGTTGCCAATCGCTTCCCACCATCCGGCGGCGCATCCTAGCCGCCCTCACCCGCGTCATCTTGCGCTGCCCCCACTGCCGCCAGCGCTTCGAGTACCATCTCCGTCCATGAAGGTGGCAGGGTAGTGCTGGAACGCCCAACAAAACTGGGAACCTGGACAGCTAGCTGGGATTGTTAGTCCCCCGGCCTACAGTTCGCTGAGACACCGCTTTGCAGGTAGGGAACTGCGAGGAGGTGGAGGATGGACGAGAACGTTGGGGTGGGCGTGGGCCCGG
>JBATRI010000727.1:0-3048 GCA_049292515.1 Geminicoccaceae bacterium | reverse complement strand
GAGAAACCCATTGGCAGCGGCATGGTTGGCCTGTGCGGCCGAGCCCAAGAGTGCTGCCGACGACGAGAACAGCACGAAATGGTCGAGAGGCAGCCCACGGCTCAGCCGGTCGAGGAGATCGGCGCCGGTCACCTTGGGTGCGAGCACACGGGCGATACGCTCTGGCGTCTGCCCGGCCAGCACGGCATCGTCGAGCGCACCTGCGACATGGAACAGGCCACGAACGGGCGGGGTGTGGCTCTCGAGCGTCGCCATGAGCGCCCGTACATCCGATTCGTCGGTCACGTCGCAGCGGATGGTGGTGATCTGGGCACCCGCGATCCGCACCTCGCGCAGCCGTGGACCAGCCAACACGAGATGGCAGGCCCCGGCTGCCACCAGATCCTCCGCCACCCGCACACCGACGCCGCCCATGCCACCGATGATGACGTAGGTCGCGTCGGCGCGCATCGATATCGGCGCTGCCGGCGCCGTCATGGCCCGTAGGCGGAGAACATGGGTCTGCCCCTGCCGCATGGCCAAGCGGGTCTCGGGTGTGCCCCGCCGAACCAGCTCGACGCCCATCGCCGGGTCATCGACGTCGAGGACGGTCGCCCGCAGCTCCGGATGCTCGAGCGCCAACGTATTAGCGAGCCCGAAGAGCGCTGCCTGCGCTGGTGTGGTGCGCTCGCCAGGAAGCACCGCCCGGGCCCATTGCGTTATGAACCACAGCCTAGGCGGCGTCGGCATGGCGGCGGCGGCACGGGCAATCTCGACGATTTCGCCTACCAGGGCGGCCATCTGATCGGGCGAGGTGACCTGCAGCGCCCGAGTGTCGATCACATCGGTGGCGTCCGCGATCGGCTCCAGCCCGGCTTCGCGAATCACCCTTGCGCCCTGCCGGCGGGCCAGAAAGACGAGCAGGCCGGAGGCAGCGGCGGTCGAGTCGGTCCCCGCGGCGACCGACGCGACGGTAAATCCAGCCTCCACCAGCAACCGGTTCCAGGTCGCCTCGGGCAGCAGGGCATGGTCCGGGCGCAGCTCGAGATCGGTAAAGCGCCACATGCCATCGGTCAGACCGAAGGTGAGATCGCCCCAAAGCATTGGTGCGCCATTCTCGATCAGCAGTAGAGCGCCATCGGGACGCAGCAGCTCCCGGATGCCGGCGAGCGTGAGGACGAGATCGCGGGTCGCATGCAGCACGTTTGCGGCGACCACGATGTCGAACGTATGCGGCTCGATGCCCTGCTCGGCCAAGGGCCGCTCCAGATCGAGCGTCTGGCCGTCCAGCCCGAAGCGGCGCTTGCCTGCGGTGACGAAGGCCGGCGAGACATCGGTGAACAGATACTGGTCGCCTGCTCGCAGCCGGCCGAGCAGTGCTTGCGTCGTGCCGCCGGTGCCGGCGCCGACCTCGATCACCCGGGCGGGGCCACGGTCGGCCAGCAGCTCTGACATGGCCTCGGCGGCAATGGCATTGGCCGCACGGGTGAACGGCGAGTCGCGGTAGAGAGCCACGGCATCCGTCTGATCGCCGCCCGGAAACAGCAGCTCCAGAGGATCGCTGTGGCCTTCGAGCACGGCGCGCAGCTCGGGTCCGCAGCGCATCAACAGTGCTGCCTCGGGCAGAGGCGGCGGTGTTGGCGCATCGGCGGGTCCCTCGACGGCGGTGCGCAATAGATGAGCATGCAAGCGGCGCCACGGCTCCGCCGGAGTCACCGTGGTCAGGTCCGCTGCCCGGACGAAGTGGCGGGCCATCGCGTCGAGTGCCTGGGTCGCGGAGACGAGCCGCTCCAACTTGTCGCGGTGGCTTTCAGCCACCTGCTCGATCGGCCGGCGACGCCAAGCCGCGCGATAGAACCACCCCGCGTCCTGCGTTGGCCCGGCCGGCGCCGAGGTGCGGCGCGATGGGTTGCGGAGCAGGGCCTCGTTGGCGGTCTGCAGCGTCTCCGGGCGACTGGACGGCTCGTGGTGCGCAGCCAGGATCACGTAGCGCATCAGGCCGCGCCGTAGCGCTTGGCCGATATTGTGGTTGGACAGAAGATGACGACGGGTCAGCTCCGAAAAGCCGAAACGCTGGACAAGCCGGTCCACCTCGGCGGTGAAGCCGGGATCGTCCAGGAAGTTCGCAACCTCGACGCTGGTGTCGACGCAGCTCGTGATGCGCAGGCGGCGCCCGGACAGCAGCTCGGCCCAGTCGGCGGCGGTAGGCGTGAACGAGGCCGTATCCACGGCGGCGATCCGGTCGGCCGTGGCTACGAAGTCGGCCATCACCACGACGCCACCGGGAGCAAGGTGCGCGCCGATGTTCGCAAACAGCGCCGCCTTGTCCTCGATCAGGCCGGCGACCTCGAAGCCGAAGATCAGATCGAAGGTGCCCGGAAATGCATTCCTGGCACTGTCGCCATGGTGGATGTGCACCCGGCCGGCCAGCCCGCGCGCCGCTGCCCGCTCGCGGCCCACTGCCACCTGCCTGGCCGAGATGGTGAATCCGTGCAGCTCCAGATGCGGCGCACGTTCCGCCAGCGTGATCAGGTCGGCGCCGTGCCCGCAGCCAAAATCCATGACCCGCCGCAACGCGTTGAGGTCGACCGGCGCGAAGGCCAGCTTCTTGATCTCCCGCTGCGAGCGGGTGAGCAGAGCATGTGCGGCACCCGTCTCCGGCCCGTCGAACAGCGTGCGGATCCACGAGAAGCCCGGTTCCGGGGCGTCGAGGAGGCCGAAGGTGAGATGGCCGTCGACCGCCTCGCCCGGCCGCTCCCGATAGCCGCGCGCGATCTCGGCCAGCTGGTCGTAGAATCCCCAGACCCGCTCGTCACCGACTTGGTCCTGCGCCACGTGCGCGGGCGCTACGACCGGTGTGCGCTGCAACGTCGGATCGTCGAGCCAGAAGCATTGCCGTTCGAAGGGGTAGCTGGGGGCTGTGGTGGTCGCGAGTTGGCAGGGTTGGTCGAGTGTTGGCCAGTCGAGGTCGGCGCCGTGGCGGTGCAGCTCGGCCAGGGTGGCCAGCAGCACGCTCCACGGCTCGCGGCCGCGGGCCAGCGTCGGCAGCACAGGCACCCCCGGCAGCAG
>JBATRI010000726.1:0-1896 GCA_049292515.1 Geminicoccaceae bacterium | reverse complement strand
GCCGTCGGCGTCCCGCACCAGCGCCTGCAGGTCGAGCGTGATGGTGGCCAGCGGTGTCCTGGTCTGGTGGGCGATCACCTCGATCAGGCGCAACTGCTCGGCCTGCGCTGCTTGCTCTGCAGCGAGCGCCGCCTCGGCGCGCCGGGTCGCGGCGACCAGATCGCGGGTCGCCAGCGCCGCGAGCTCGCTTGCCCGACGCTCGGTGCCTTGGGACTCCAGCAGGGCCGCCGCCTGCGCCTCGTGCCGCTCGTCCTCGGCCACCTTCAACCGCCGGCCGATCCCCACGGCCATGGGCAGCATGTAGCCGATGATCCCGAGCTGATAGGCATTGTCGGTCCAAAAGAGCGAGGGGAGCAGCCCCGCGTTGCGGGCGAGGACCACGAAGACGCCGCCGTTCAGCACCGCCAGGCCGATGGTCGAGAGCAGGCTGCCGGGAGCACGCCGCCGCATCTCGCCGACGGTGCAGGCCAGCGTCAGCAGGCAGGCGACCAGCCCAACAGCGGCGAAGAAGGTCGAGGATCGCGGCAGCCAACCCGCGAGCGTCGACGCCACGCCGACGGCACCGATCAGCATCACCGTGATGTAGACGAGACGGCAGGGCAGCGAGCGTCGCCGCGCGTCCACGAGATTCCAGAACAGCCAGCCCGCGGCGAGCGGCTGCGCCGCCACCAGCGCCTTGGTCAGCCGGTCGATCATGTCTCCATCCGCCACTGGGAGCACGAGCTGGGAGAAGCCGTTGAGAAAGAGATAGGTGGCGGCAGCCAACGCCAGATAGATGCCGTAGGACAAAAAGAGCCGGTCGCGAGCCCACAGCCCGACCACGAGGCTGACGGCGGCCATGGTCAGGGTGATGCCCTGGAATAGGGTAGGCAGCGCCGTGGTCAGGCCGAGGGCAGCGATCAGGCCGGTCTCGCTGCGCACCGAGGCCCGCAGCGCCATGATGCTGGTCGATTGGAGGCGCAGATAGATCACCGGCTCGGGCACGGCGGCGAGATCGACGGGCACGATCCAGGTGAGCGCCGCATTGGGCCGGTCGGCGACCGGGACATGGTCCCCCATCCGGACGATGGTGTAGTCGGCGGCCGACCGTGGCGACCGGCCGGTGGGGACGTAGGCCGTCAGCCAGTCGAGGACCGGAGGCTGCAGGTCGAGATAGACCCGCGTCGGCGCCCCGGCGGCGGCGGCCAGCGAGAAGCGTAGCCATACGGCGTCCTCGATCCGCCCGAGGCTGAGCAAGCCCGGCAGTGGCTCGAACGCGCCCCTGGCGGACCCGAACGCGACATCGTCGAGAGCGAGGGCCATGCCCGGGTCCCGCAGCACGGCCAGATGCCCGGCCAGCGAGGCGGAGAAGAAGTCCGGCGTGATGGCGAGGGGCGGCTCCGCGGCCCGACCGGCCACAGTCGAGGCAAGAACGAGCAGCGCCGCCAGCCAGCCTTGCCGGCACCGACGCGCCAAGCCTTGCCATGCCCAGGACATTCTACACGATCAGCCGCACGGCATCAGAGGTCGTAGCCCTCCAGGGCGAAAGGGACGACGGCATGGAACGCATCATTCTGGTCGAGGACGATCACGATCTGCGTGCCAGCCTGGGCGACTGCCTCGAGGAAGCCGGCTTCGTGGTCGCCCTGGCCGACAGCGCCGAGCAGCTCCACCGTCAGCTGGCGGCGACGAGCTTCGACCTGGCGGTGATCGACGTCAACCTGCCGGACGCGAGCGGCTACGCCCTCGCAGCGGCGCTGCCGTGCGAGATGGCCGTGGTGATGCTCACCGGGCGCGGCTCGGTCGCGGACCGGGTCGAGGGCTACGAATCCGGTGCCGACCTCTATCTGGTCAAGCCCACCGACGCCGCCGAGCTGGTGGCCGGCATCCGCGCCGTGCTGCGCCGGCGGGCAGCGC
>JBATRI010000725.1:0-2671 GCA_049292515.1 Geminicoccaceae bacterium | reverse complement strand
CAACGACCCGGGCGAGCCGTCGCGGATGATCGGCGGCCAGCCGCTCGATGCCGAGGCGCGGCGTGGCCTCGCAAAGCGGCTGGCGCTCGACGGGCATCGTTGGGTCGCCGTCGAGCCAATGCGGCTCGCCACTACGCCATCCTTCGATGGCGCCAAGCTGGTGCCTACGCCCTATGCGCTACGAGTCTACGCCGTGGTTTCGGAGAACGGCTATCACGTTCTGCCGGGCGGACTGGTCCGCCTCGCCGGCCAACCGACCGCCGCCACCTTGCCCAACGGGTTCGGCAGCAAGGATCTATGGATCACCTCGACCCAGCCGGAGACCCAACCGCCCAGCATCCTGCGCACGACGATGCAGGAGGTGCATCTGCGGCGGACGGGCCGCGATCTGCTGAGCCGCACGACCGACAATCTTTTCTGGCTAGGGCGCTACAGCGAACGCGCCGAAGCGAACATGCGCCTGCTGCGCAGCGTGCTCGCGCGCTTCCTCGAGGACGGGCGGCCGGACAACAACCCGGCGGTCCTGCAACGCCTGCTGCGTCTGGTCGTGAGCAAGGGGCCGGACATGCCGCTGATCCCGGAGAAGCCGGGCTGGGACGGCGTCGAGGAACTGGCGAGCGTGCTGATGTTCGCTTCGCGTGCCTATGGCCTGCGGGACACTCTCGATGAGGTGCACCGGACCGCGACGCTGGTCCGCGACCAGATCAGCCATGATGCGTGGCGTATGCTGAGTGCGCTGCACATCGACCGGCGCTGGCGGCAGCCGAAGCGGGGCGGGCTCACATGGCCGCTGCTCGAGCTGCTCGACGACGGCATTCGCTCGCTCAACGCCTTCAGCGGCACCGAGGCGGAGAACATGACCCGCAACTATGCGTGGCGGTTCCTGCAGATCGGCCGTCGCATCGAGCGCGCCCGCCTGCTGGCGGAACTGACCCGCGAGCTGGTCGTGGAGAATCCGGCGCCCGAAAGCGATGGCAGCCTGCGCCTGCTGCTGGAGCTGGGCGACAGCTACATGACCTACCGCTCGCGCTACCTGATGACCGCGCTTAAGGCGCCCGTGCTCGATCTGCTGCTTCTGGACGAATCCAATCCACGCGGCGTCGCTTTCCAGCTCCGCGAGCTCGACGCCCACTTCGCGCTGCTGCCCAGCGAAGGCCCGCACCGCAGCCCCGGCCAACGCCTGATCCTCAAGCTGTTGACCCGGCTGCGCCTGCTTGAGGTGGGCGATCTCTGCCAGATCGACACATGGGGTCGCCTCGGCAACCTCGAGGCTCTGCTGCAGGAGCTCACGGTTGGCCTGCCCGAACTTTCCAACGTGATCAGCCGCAGCTACTTTGCCCATGCGGAGACCCCGGTCGTGACCCAGGCCATGCGGCGGCGAGACGAACCGTGATCTACGAGGTCTCCCATCGAACGGTCTACGACTACAACGTGCCGGTCTCGATCTCGCACCACCTGCTGCATCTGACGCCGCGCAACGCGGCGTTCCAGACCTGCCGCGACTCCGCCGTCGAGATCTCGCCGGCACCGACGGTGCGGGCCCCCGGCGTCGATTATTTCGGCAACCCGACCACGTTCGTGACTATCCAGCAGTCACATGTCGAGCTGGTGCTGCACGCGCTCAGCATCATCGAGGTGACCGAACGGGAGATTCCCGAGGCAGCCGCCACCCCGACCTGGGAATCGGTGCGCGACGGCGTCCTCGACGCCCGCACGGCAGAAGGTTTGCAGGCGCTCGAGTTCACCTTCGCCTCGCCCTACGTGCCGCTGCCATCCCAGATCCGCGACTATGCGCGGCGCTCCTTCCCCGCCGGCCGGCCGATCCTGGCGGGCGCCCGCGAGCTTACCCATAGGATCTTCACGGACTTCAAGTACGACCCCAAGGCCACGACCGTTGGCACCAGCGTGGCCGAGTCGTTCGCCAAGCGCCGTGGCGTCTGCCAGGATTTCGCCCACATCCAGCTGGCGTGCCTGCGCGCGCTGGGCTTGCCGGCCCGCTATGTCAGCGGCTACCTCCTCACCCGCCCGCCGGAAGGCAAGGAACGGCTCGTCGGTGCCGACGCGTCGCATGCTTGGCTCTCGGTCTGGATTCCCGGGCACGACTGGGTCGATCTCGACCCGACGAACGACGTGATCCCCGGCCGGGAGCATATCACGGTCGGCTGGGGCCGCGACTATGGCGACGTCAGCCCGGTCAGCGGGGTCATGTTCGGCGGCGGCGACCACGACGTTTACGTCTCCGTGGATGTCGTTGCCACGGGATGAGCGCGGTCACGCGCTCGCCTTGGCGCGATGCCATGGTGATGCGGTTTATCGAGCGGAATAGCATGAGCTTACGCAGCCTGCGGCACCTGTTCGAGCCAAAGCGGCTGCTCTGGGTGGGACCCGCCGATTCGGCGGCCCCCTGGGCGGAGCTGGCCGAGAGCAATCTGTGGGACGCCGGGTTCACGGGCCCGATTCATGCCCTGCGCAGCACCGGCCGGGCACCCGAGGACGCACGGATCGACGATCTGGCGGCCATGAACGGCGAGCCTTTCCTCGCGGTCGTCTGTCTGCCGCAGGTCGGGCCGGTGCTGCTGCTGGAGGAACTCGCCGCAGCAGGCTGCCGGGCCGCCGTGCTCATCGGCGGGGGCAGCGGGGCGGTCACGCTGGATGGCGAGCAGCACAAGGC
>JBATRI010000724.1:0-6124 GCA_049292515.1 Geminicoccaceae bacterium | reverse complement strand
GCCCTGGCCGCCGACCCTTGGCCGGCATCGCGGCTTGCTCGTCGCCTGCACCGTGTTCGTGGCGCTGTTTCTTCTGGCGGATGCGATCACCCCGGGTCCGTTCAGCTATTTCGAGCTGAGCTTCATGTCCTCGGGCGGTGCCACGCTGGCCTTGGCGGCGATGGGCCAGACCTTCGTGGTGCTGACCGGCGGCTTCGACCTTTCCGCGGGGGCCGTCATCTCGCTGGTCAACGTGGTGCTCGGTACCTGGATGGGCCCGGAGCCGTCGAGCCAGATCCTGTTCGGGCTCGTCGCCTTGGCCATCGGCGGTGCTGTCGGTCTGGTCAATGGCATCTTCGTGGCGATCGTCCGCCTGCAGCCGATCGTGGTCACGCTGTCCACGATGTTCATCGTCCAGGGCATCACCCTGCTGATCATGGACAAGCCCGGCGGCATGATCGCCCCGGAATTCTCCGCATTTCTCGCCGGTGACGCCATTCCCGGCATGCTCCCGGCCCCGGTGCTGGTGGTGGGCGTGGCACTGGCGCTGTGGCTGCTGCTGAAGAACACCCGCTTCGGCGTCGGGCTCTACGCGGTGGGCTCGGACGAGGAATCGGCCCGCGCCGCGGGCATCCCGACCAGTCTCGTGAAGCTCGGCGCCTACGTGCTGGCCGGCATGTTCTATGGCGCCGCGGGTGCCTTTATCTCGGCTCAGACCGGTTCCGGCGATCCGCTGATCGGCCGGCCGATGCTGCTGCAGATCTTCACCGCCGTGGTTTTGGGCGGCACGCTGCTGGGCGGCGGGCGTGGTGGCTGCGTGGGCTCGGTGGTCGGTGCCTACACGCTGGTGCTGGTGGTCAACATCCTGCTCGTGCTCAACGTTTCCGCCTACTACAGCTCGGTCGCCGAAGGGCTGATCCTGATCCTGGCGGTGCTCGCGGCCTCCATCAACCGACGCTCGGCTGTGGCCGACTACCTTCGCCTGGGCTGGCTCAAGCTGCGCGCCCGCCGTGATGGGACCTCGCCGTGGGCGCATCCTGCACGGGCGCGGCCGTTCGCCCTGCCTCTCCCCGCCGGGAGCGTGGCACCGGTCGCCTGGCTCCAGCGGCACCGCGAGCGCTTCCGCTACATCCTGCCGGCTTATGCCGGGTTCGTCGTGGTGCTGCTCGCGACCCATCTGGTCTATGGCAACACGCTGACCAACCCCGGCTACTTCAACTCGTTGATCGTGCTGGCGTCGTTCCTGGCCGTGCTGGCGTTGGGGCAGGGGGCAGCGATCCTCACCGGCGGGCTCGACCTGTCGCTGCCGTGGATGATCGGATTCTGCGGCATCCTGGTGGCCGGTCTCGTCCGCGGCTCCGATGAGGTGGCCTTGTGGGCGATCCCGCTCGGCCTCGCCCTCGGCGCCGCTCTGGGCGCACTGAACGGTGCCGGTATCGTCCTGCTCGGACTGCCGCCGATCGTCATGACCCTGGCGATGAACGGCATCCTGCAGGGTGCGGCGCTGGTTTACAGCAACGGCACTCCGGACGGCTTCGCCTCGCCCGGAATGCGCTGGTTCATGACCGGCCGCCTGTTCGGGGTGACCCCGGTGGTCTGGTTCGTCGTGGCCTTCGTGGGCGCGGCGCTGGTCCTGCTCGGCCGCACCACGTTCGGCCGCCGAGTCTACGCCGTGGGCAACAGTCCCCTGGTCGCTAAGCTCAGCGGTGTCGGTGTCGGGGGCACGCTGATCGGCGTCTATGCGCTGTCGGGCTTCTGCGCCGCGCTGGTCGGCATCCTGCTCGCCGGCTTCAGCGGCCAGGCCAGCCTCGGCATGGGCGACGAATACCTGCTGCCGTCGATCGCTGTCGTCGTCGTGGGCGGCACGCTGATCACCGGCGGTCGTGGGCACTATCTGGGCATGCTGGGCGGCGTGCTGCTGCTCACCGCCCTGTCGACGCTGCTGGCCGGCACGACACTGCCGTTCGCGGTGCGGGACATCATCTACGGGCTTGTCGTGCTGGGCGCCGTGCTGGCGCTGCGCGATCGCCATGCATAGAAAAGAGGGAGGACTGCCATGGCCGAACTGAGGGCTGATGGCCAACGGGTGCTGGTCACCGCCGGTGCCAACGGCATCGGCCGCGCGATCGTGGACGCTTTGGTCGAGGCTGGCGCACGCGTGCATGTCTGCGATGTCGACGAGAAGACCCTGACCGAGTTCCGCGCCGCGGTTCCCGGCGCCAGCATCACCAAGGCCGACGTCGCCGACGAGGCCGCGGTGGATCGCCTGTTCGCCGAGGTGCAGGCGCGCCTGGGCGGGCTCGACGTGCTGGTCAACAATGCGGGCATCGCCGGGCCGACCGCGCCGATCGAGGAAATCGATCCGGCCGACTGGCGGCGCTGCATCGACGTCGACCTGACCGGTCAGTTTCTGTGCGCGCGTCGCGCGGTGCCGATGATGAAGGCCGCGGGTGGCGGCGTCATGATCAATCTGTCCTCGGCCGCGGGCCGGTTCGGCTACGCCTACAGGACGCCCTATTCCGCCGCCAAGTGGGGCGTGATCGGCCTCACCCAAAGCCTCGCCAAAGAGTTGGGGCCCCACAACATCACCGTGAACGCCATCCTGCCCGGCATCGTCGCCGGCCCGCGCATGGAGGGCGTGATCAGTGCCCGGGCCGCGCAGGTCGGGGTGTCGTATGGCGACATGGAACGGCAATATCTGGAGAAGGTGAGCCTGCGCCGCATGGTGACCCCGCAGGAGGTGGCGGCCATGGCGCTGTTCCTGGTCTCGCCGCTGGGGCGAGGGGTATCGGGCCAGTCGCTGGGCGTCTGCGGCAATGTCGAGGCGCTGTGAGATGACCCAGACCGTCGCCATCGTCGGCTCCGGCCTGATCGGCCGCGCCTGGTCCATCGCCTTCGCCCGCGGCGGCTGGGATGTGCGCCTGTGGGATCCGGTAGCCGAAGCTCCCGCCGCGGCGCTGACGGCGATCGAGGGGTTGCTGGTCGATCTCGAAGCGCAGGACATGCTGGGTGGCGCCACCGCCGCCACGGTCCGCGCGCGGATGCGCTCTGCTGAGTCCCTGCCCGACGCGCTCGACGGGGCCGACTGGGTGCAGGAGAACGCGCCGGAGAATCTGCCGATCAAGCAGGCACTCTGGCTGGACCTCGATCGCATCGCCGGCCCCGACACGCTGCTGGCCAGCTCCACCTCGGCCATCGTCCCCTCCAAGTTCACTGAGACGCTGGCCGGCCGCGCACGCTGCTTCACCTGCCATCCCATCAACCCACCCTACCTCGTGCCGGCGGTGGAGTTGGTGCCGGCACCGTGGACCACCACCGAAACGATGGCCCGCGCCGAGGCGGTCATTCGCGGCATCGGCCAGGCGCCCATCGTCATGCGGCGCGAGCTGGACGGGTTTGTCATGAACCGGATGCAGGGGGCTCTGCTCGAGGAGGCGTTCCGCCTCGTCGCCGACGGCTACTGCACGGTCGAGGACGTCGACATCGGCATCAGGGAGGGTCTGGCCTTGCGCTGGTCGTTCATGGGTCCGTTCGAGACCATCGACCTCAACGCCCCCGCCGGGGTGCGCGACTATGTCGGGCGCTACCAGCAGATCTACGAGCGCCTGTTCCCGTCGATGCAGCGTCGCGTCGACTGGGCCGGGGAGGTGCTGGGTACGGTCGAAACACAGCGCCGGGAGCGGCTTCCCGCCGACCTGCTGGCGGAGCGCCAGCGCTGGCGCGACCGCCGCTTGATGGCGCTGCTCAGGCACAAGCGCAACGCCGCCCGCGACATCGGCAGCTAGGAGTCCGAGATTTGGCGCACAGCCGCAAGGTCATCATCACCTGCGCCGTCACGGGCGCGATTCACACGCCTTCGATGTCGCCGCATCTGCCGGTGACCGCGGAGGAAATCGCCGATGCCGCGATCGGTGCCGCCGAGGCCGGTGCCGCCATCGTCCATCTGCACGCGCGCGATCCGCAGAATGGTCGGCCCGACCAGACGCCGGAAGCGTTCGCCCCGTTTCTCCAGGTGATCAAGCAACGCAGCGACTGCGTGATCAACCTGACCACCGGTGGCGCGCCCTACATGACCATCGAGGAGCGGGTGCGGCCGGCGGCGACCTTCAAGCCCGAAGTCGCCTCGCTCAACATGGGCTCGATGAATTTCGGCCTGTTCCCGATGCTGAACCGGTTCAAGGAGTTCAAGCACGACTGGGAGCGCCAGGCGCTTGAGAACAGCCGCAATCTCGTCTTCAAGAACACCTACCAGGACATCGAGTACATCCTGCGCACCTGTGCCGAGAACGGCACGCGGTTCGAGTTCGAGTGCTACGACACCAGCCACCTCTACAACCTCGCCCACTTCCTCGACCGCGGCCTCGTCCAGACGCCGCTGTTCGTGCAGACCGTATTCGGCATCCTGGGCGGTATCGGGCCGCACCCGGAGGACGTCATGCACATGAAGCGCACGGCCGACCGCCTGTTCGGCGATGCCTACCGCTGGTCGGTACTGGGGGCTGGCCGCAACCAGATGCCGATCGCGGCGATGGCGGCGGCCATGGGCGGCAATGTCCGCGTCGGGCTGGAGGACAGTCTGTGGGACGGCCCCGGCCGACTGGCGGAAAGCAATGCCGCGCAGGTGCGCCGCGCTCGCCAGATTCTCGAAGGTCTGGGGCTGGAGATCGCGACGCCGGCCGAGGCGCGCGACATCCTGGCGCTCAAGGGTGGCGATCAGGTGGGTTTCTGAGATGCGTGCGCCATGTACGCCGCAGCAGCGCGACGGTGAGCAGCGCCCCCGCGGGCCAGAGAAACCAGGGCTCCCGCGAGCCGCTGGCGAGATTGACCAGAGCCAGGGCCACCGAGATCACGGCGCAGCGTGCCAGCGCGACGTCGAGCCAGCCTCGGGCCACCAGTGGTGCTGCCTGCAGGCCGAGTGCCACGAGGAACGCGATCCCGGGCCAGACCGACCAAAACTCGCGGCCGGTCAACATGTCGATCGCGAACAGCGCCACCCAGATGATGCCGAGCCGCTGCGCGGTGCGCGTGACACGCGCGCGGGGATCGCCTTTCGCTCCTTCGTCCCCGGCGGCATGGTGGTCGTCGGGCGACACCCCGGCCGCCGGCATCGGCTCGGCACGGCCGAGGTCCGGCACCGCGCCGTCCAGCAGCAGGCGATAGACCGTCACCGTTTGGGTGAGGTTCTTCGGCTGGCGTGGGCCGAGCAGCTGGTAGCCGATCGCGAGCTTGGAACGGACCTGATCGTAGACGGCCTGCGAGATCAGCACGCCTCCGGGCTCCGCCATGCTCTGCAGTCGGGCCGCGAGGTTCACGCCCTCGCCGAACAGATCGCCGCCGTCGACCATCACGTCGCCGAGATGCACGCCGATGCGAAAGCGCATGGCCCGGCCCGGATCCTGCCGGCCGTTACGTGCCGCGAGCTCGGTCTGCACCTCGACCGCGCACTGCACCGCCTCGACCACGCTCGGGAAATCGGCGATCAGCCCGTCGCCCGCCGTGTTGGCGATGCGGCCGCGATGGCGCTCGATCAGCCGGGCGAACACGGCCCGCGATTCCTTCAGGGCCTTCATCGCGCCGACCTCGTCGGCCTGCATCAGCCGGCTGTAGCCCTCGACGTCGGCTGCGAGGATGGTCGTCAGCTTGCGCTCGATGCTGGTGGCCATCGGCGACCGCCTCCAAGTTGGCGCCGGCACGGGACCGATGCCGTCCACAGCGTCCACATGCCGGGATCGGTGCGCCGGATCAAGCCGTGCCATCCCACCGGCGGTGGGGCGACCACTGTCCGCAGCATTCCGGAGTACTCTCAGCCATGACCAGTCCCGAGATCGGTGCCGAAGCCGAGGTCGAGCTCATGGTGGCACCGGCGGACACCGCCGCGCGGCTTGGGGTGGAGCCCGGCGAGGTTTATCCCGAGGTACTGGCGACCCGCACCATGATCGGCGAGATGGAGCGCGCCGCCGCCAAGCTGCTGCGCCCGCATCTCGAGCCCGGCCAGCTCTCGGTCGGCGTCAAGGTCGAGATCGAGCACATGGCACCCACGCCCGTCGGCGCCCGGGTCGTCACCCGCGCCCGCTACCTGCGGCGCGACGGCAAGCTGTTCCTGTTCGAGGTTGAGGCTTCGGATCCCGGCGGCACGATCGGGCGC
>JBATRI010000723.1:0-1977 GCA_049292515.1 Geminicoccaceae bacterium | reverse complement strand
GCCCTCCTCCTGATCTCCGCCGCCCTCCTGGTCGTCGTCCTCCTCCCCAACATCAGAGCCAAACGAGAAGAAGCCTTCCAGGAATAGCGATCGGCGCGACGGACCACTCCATCAGCTAGAACGGAGGCGAACATGGCGATCACCAGGATTTTGCTGCACGCCGACGACAGCCCGGCTAGCGGGCTATGGCCAAATTTGGCGTACGGGGTCAGGCGGCGGCTTGGTCTTCGGCAGCTTGCACGAGCTCGCCATCTCGAAAGCGGATGCCCTGGATGAGCTGACCCAAGCGTTCTGAGCCGTCCAACCGACGCCAGTGTCGTTCGGCCGATCTGGCCAGCTTGAAAATCATCGCCAGCGCCGTCTGACGCTACAGGTAGCCCTTGGTCTTGTCGGTCCGTAGCCGCACGGTGGCGAAGGTGCTCTCGATCGGGTTGCTGGTGCGGATGTGCTTCCAGTACTCGGCAGGGAAGTCGTAGAAGCCCAGCAGGGCCTTGCGATCCTTGGTCAAACAGGCCGCCGCCTTGTCATACTTGACGACAAAGCGGTCGAACGCGGCCTCTGCCTGCTGGCGGTTCTCGGCCTCGTAGATACCGTGCAGGTCTTGCTTGGCCTTCCCATGCAACGCCTTCGGCAGAACGTTCAGGACGTTGCCCATCTTGTGAAACCAGTATCGTTGCTGCCGGGTGTCGGGCCAGACCTGGTGCAGCGCTTGCCAGAACCCGAGCGCCCCGTCGCCGGTGGCAAGCTCGGGCGCCAGCACGAGCCCGTTCTCGTCGCGCAGCCGGAGCAGCAGCTCCCGCCAGCTCTGGGTGCTCTCCCGCCAGCCGTCCTCGATCGCCAGCAACTCCTTGCGGCCACTGGCATCGACACCGATCAACACCAGCACGCATTGGCGCTCGTGCTCCAGCCGCGGCGTGAAGTAGACGCCGGCCCAGAGATAGACGTAGCGGCGGGCCGAGAGATCACGCTGCTACCAGCGCGTATGCTCCTCCTGCCAGTCTTCCGTGAGACGACGCACCGTCGCCGCCGACAAGCCGAGCGCTTCCGGCCCGAGCAGCGCCGTCAGCGCCTCGGCGAACTGGCCGGCGGAGACACCTTTCAGGTAAAGCCAAGGCAGCAGCTCCTCGATGTTCCGGGTCCGACGCAGATAGGCCGGCAGAATCACCGAGGTGAAGCGGATCGGCTCGGCATCCGCCCCGCCGCGGTCGCGCAGCTTGGGCCGGCGGACCTCCAGCGGCCAAGGCGGTCTGGAGCTGTCGCTCGGGTGCATGGCCATGGCGCACGAGCCGCCGCCTGCCGTGCCCGTCGGTAAGCTCGGCATGAGCGGCGAGGAAGGTCTCGACCTCGGCCTCGATCGCCTGCATCAGCATGCGCCTCGCACCTTCGCGCAGCACCACCAACAGTGGATCGTTGGGGATGCTGGTTTCAGGCCTGGGCAGCGGGACAACGCTATCCTCCTCCATTGGCCTTTAGCCGATCCCACGGAGTCATGTCAGCAGAGCGGACAGGGCGTATCCTTCTTGGTAACATGAACCAGCACCGAGGATACGCCGCCTCCCGCTTCAAACACCAAATCTGGCTATAGCCCCAGGCCAGCGAGACCCGCCTGCGAGCGGCGCTGGCCTTGAGATCTTGCATTATTGTTTCGGTGTGGACGAGCGGTTTATTGCCGGGACGCTGGGCGGTGGCGGGGTTGCCTATGCCGGCGGATGTTCGGGGCAGATGTTCAAGTTTGGTGCGGTGCTGGGCGAGCGGCTCGCTGCCGCCGTCACCGACGCGCTGACCGGCGCGGCGCTCGCGGCCTGGGCAAGGTGCCGACTGCCGGGGTGGGCTGAATGGCTTTGCGCGGTGTGGTTTGGTTGGCGTGTGGGCGAACGCGGTTGTGGCCCCGGCTTGGAGGGCCGGGGTGGGCTGGTGTGTGGGGTAGGTGGTGATGTGGTTGCGGGGGCAGGATTTGAACCTGCGACCTTCAGGTTA
>JBATRI010000722.1:0-3323 GCA_049292515.1 Geminicoccaceae bacterium | reverse complement strand
GTGCGGGAGGGGACGGGGCGGCGGCCCCTCCCGCCGGCACGCCGGCCGCCCCGACGCGCCGGCCTGTCGCCCCGAAGCCGCGTTGTGCCGATGCCGGGGGTCGGCTATATGTCGCGGCGCAATGAGGTTATGTTCGGCGCCGGCGCCCCGTGACGCCGGCGCCTTCGGTGTTCAGCCAGGGTAAAGGTCCATGAGCCGGCGTCGGCAGGTGTACGAAGGCAAGGCGAAGGTGCTCTACGAGGGCCCCGAGCCCGGCACGCTGATCCAGTACTTCAAGGACGACGCGACCGCCTTCAACAACCAGAAGCGCGGCGTCATCACGGGCAAGGGTGTCCTCAACAACCGCATCTCGGAATATCTGATGCTGCGGCTGGCCGAGATCGGGGTGCCGACGCACTTCATCCGCCGGGTGAACATGCGCGAGCAGCTGATCAAGGAGGTCGAGATCATCCCGGTCGAGGTGGTGATCAGGAACGTCGCCGCCGGCTCGATCGCGACGCGCTTCAAGATGGAGGAGGGCACCGCCCTGCCGCGCTCCATCGTCGAGTACTACTACAAGTCGGACGAGCTCGGCGACCCCATGGTCACCGAGGAGCACATCACGGCCTTCGGCTGGGCGTCCTACCAGGAGCTCGACGAGATCCTCAACCTGGCGCTGCGGATCAACGACTTCCTCACCGGCATCTTCATCGGCATCGGCCTCAAGCTGATCGACTTCAAGATCGAGTTCGGCCGGCTGTGGGAGGACGAGGACATGCGCATCGTCCTCGCCGACGAGATCAGCCCGGACAATTGCCGCCTGTGGGATTCGCGGACCAACGAGAAGCTGGACAAGGACCGCTTCCGCCGCGATCTCGGCAACGTCCAGGAGGCCTATGCCGAGATCGCCCGCCGGCTGGGCATCCTGCCCGAGGCTGGGCCGCGCGATCTCAAGGGCCCGGAGATGGTGCAGTAGCGCCAGTACCAATCGGCCGTGGACATGTCGCCCGTGGACATGTCGGCCGTGGACAAGGGCCGCGGCCTGGGCCATATCCGGCGCAAACCGGCGGTTCACGGAGATGCTGCCTTGAAGGCAAAGGTTGAAGTCTCGTTCCGCCAGGGGGTGCTCGACCCCGAGGCGCAGGCGATCGAGCGGGCACTGGGCGGCATGGGCTTCTCGGGCGTCCAGCACGTCCGCCGGACCAAGGTCATCGAGCTGGAGCTCGCCGCCGGCGATCGCCCGTCGGCCGAGGCCCAGCTCAAGGCGATGTGCGAGCGGCTGCTGGCCAACCCGGTGATCGAGACCTACCGCATCAGCCTCGGCGAGTGACCGCCATGCGCGCCGCGGTCGTCACCTTCCCCGGCTCCAACTGCGACCGCGACCTCGCGGTGGCGATGGAGCAGCTGCTGGGCCAGCCGGTGCTGCGCGTCTGGCATCAGGAGACCGAGCTGCCGCCGCTCGACCTGATCGGCATCCCCGGCGGCTTCTCCTACGGCGACTATCTGCGCTGCGGCGCCATGGCGGCGCGCAGCCCGGTGATGCGCGAGGTGGCCAGGCGGGCCGACCAGGGTGTGGCCGTGCTCGGCATCTGCAACGGCTTCCAGATCCTGGCCGAGGCCGGCCTGCTGCCGGGGGCGCTGATCCGCAATGCCGGCCTGCGCTTCGTCTGCCGCTGGGCCGAGCTCGAGGTCGGCACCCGCGACAGCGCCTTCACCCGCGACTACGTCGCCGGCGACCTGCGCCTGCCGGTGGCCCACCACGACGGCAACTACGTCATCGACGAGGGCGGCCTCGCCCGCCTGCGCGACGAGGACCGGATCGCCTTCCGCTACCGCGACAACCCCAACGGCTCGACGGCCGACATTGCCGGCGTGCTCGGCCCCAGGCGCAACGTGCTCGGGATGATGCCGCACCCGGAGCGGGCGATCGAGCCGCTGCTCGGCGGCTGTGACGGCCGGCCGCTGTTCCGCTCCCTGCTCGAGGCGTTCGGATGACCGGCGAGATCACGGCGGCGATCGTCGCCGAGCACGGGCTGAAGCCCGACGAGTACGCGCAGATCCTGGCGATCCTCGGCCGCGCGCCGAACCTGGTCGAGCTCGGCATCTTCTCGGTGATGTGGAGCGAGCACTGCTCCTACAAATCGTCCAAGAAGCATCTGGGCAAGTTCCCGACCACCGCACCCTGGGTGGTCTGCGGCCCCGGCGAGAACGCCGGCGTGGTCGATATCGGGGACGGCATGGTCGCCATCTTCAAGATGGAGAGCCACAACCACCCGTCCTTCATCGAGCCCTACCAGGGGGCCGCCACCGGCGTCGGCGGCATCCTGCGCGACGTGTTCACGATGGGCGCCCGGCCCGTGGCGCTGCTCGACGCGCTGCGCTTCGGCGACCCGGAGCACCCCAAGACCCGCCACCTGCTGGCCGGCGTGGTGGCCGGGATCGGCGGCTACGGCAACTGCGTCGGCGTGCCGACCGTCGGCGGCGAGTGCACCTTCCATCGCGCCTACAACGGCAACATTCTGGTCAACGCGATGTGCGTCGGCATCGCCCGCGCCGACCGCGTGTTCTACGCGACGGCCAGCGGCGTCGGGAACCCGGTCGTCTATGTCGGCGCCAAGACCGGGCGCGACGGCATCCACGGCGCCACCATGGCCTCGGCCGAGTTCAGCGAGGAGACCGAGGCCAAGCGGCCGACGGTGCAGGTCGGCGACCCGTTCACCGAGAAGCTGCTGATCGAGGCCTGCCTCGAGCTGATGGAGAACGACTGCATCGTCGCCATCCAGGACATGGGGGCCGCCGGCCTGACCTCGTCCTCGTTCGAGATGGCCGCGCGCGGCCATGCCGGGATCCTGCTCGACCTCGACCGGGTGCCGCTGCGCGAGACCGGCATGACCCCTTACGAGATCATGCTGTCGGAGAGCCAGGAGCGCATGCTCATGGTGCTCGAGGACGGGCGCGAGGACGAGGCGCTGGCCGTGTTCGCGAAGTGGGGCCTGGACTGCGGCGTGATCGGCCGGGTCACCGACAGCGGGCGGATGGTGCTGCGCTGGCACGGCGAGACGGTGGCCGACGTGCCGGTCGCACCGGTCAGTGGTGCCTCGCCGGTCTATGACCGCCCGCATGAGCCAACGCCCAAGCGCGTGCCGCTCCCGGCCAGCGACAGCGAGGTCGGGGTGCCGCACCGCGACGCGCTGCTCCGCCTGCTGGGCGCACCGGATCTCGCCAGCAAGGCCTGGATCTACGAGCAGTACGATCACATGGTGATGGGCGACACCGTGCAGCGCCCGGGCGGCGACGCCGCGGTCGTGCGCGTCCACGGCAGCAACCGCGGCCTGGCGCTGACC
>JBATRI010000721.1:0-9413 GCA_049292515.1 Geminicoccaceae bacterium | reverse complement strand
CTCCAGGGACGGCGTGGCGGAGGCCAGGATCGTGGCACAGCCCTCGAGCCGCGCCCGGGCCAGCGCCATGTCCCGCGCGTGGTAGAAGACGGTCTCCTCCTGCTTGAAGCTGCCGTCGTGCTCCTCGTCGACCACGATCAGGCCGAGATTCGACAGCGGCAGGAACAGCGCCGAGCGGGCGCCGACCACGACGTCGATCGCCCCTTCGGCGATCAGCCGCCAGGTCTTGCGGCGCTGGGCCTGGGTCAGCGCAGAGTGCCAGACGGCGGGGGCGGTGCCAAAGCGGCGCTCGAAGCGGGCCAGGAACTGGGCCGACAGCGCGATCTCGGGCAGCAGCACCAGCACCCCACGGCCGATACGCAACGCAGCCGCCACGGCCTCGAAATAGACCTCGGTCTTGCCGGCGCCCGGCACGCCGTCGAGCAGCGCCACGCCATTCCCTGCCTCGACCAGCCGACAGAGCTCGGCAGCGGCACTCCGCTGCTCCGCCGTCAGCTCGACGCCGACGCGCTCCGGATCGGGACGTGGCCAGGCCGGGCGGTCACTCAACGGTGTCGGCACGAGCAGACCCGATTCGGCCATCGACTTCAACACCCCGGCCCCGACCTTGGCCGCCTTGGCCAATGCGGGGGCGAGCAGCACAGTGTCGCCGGACAGCGCATCGAGCACGGCCATGCGCTGCGGGCTCAGTCGTGCCGGTGGCGTACCCGGGGCCCGGCGATAGGCGAGCTTGACCGGCCAGGGCTCGAGCGCGGCCGGCACGCTCAGGGCCAGCTTGAGCACGGAGCCGAGCGGCGCCAGGGTCTCGTGAGCGACATGACGGAGCAGGGCCCGCAGTGGCGCCGGCATGGGCGGTGCTTCGAGCACGTCGCCCAGCGGCTTCAGCCGCTCGATGGGGAGGCTCTTGGCGGACGGGTGATCCCAGACGACACCGACCAGCCGCCGGCCACCGAACGGCACCTCGACGAACGCCCCCGGCGCCGGCGCCGGGCCTTCGGCCAGCCGATAGTCGAACGGCCCGTCGAGGGGGACGGGCACCAGAACGGGCACGATGCTGCCGGGCATTTGCGGTGTCGGCCGACCACATGTTGACAGGAGAGCGGCTGATAGCATCATCGCGGCCTCAGCGTCAGCCGCAGGATCAAGCTTGCTCAGCCACGCCACCGCCGATCTCGTCGCCGTCGTGGAGAGCTGGAGCCGTTGGCTCGGCACCGAGCGGCGGCTGGCCATGCGAACGGTGCAGGGCTACCGCGAGGACATGACGAGCTTCGTCGGCTTCCTGGCGGGGCATCTGGGCCAGGACGTGTCGCTGAAGGATCTGGCGACGTTACGGCTTGCGGACCTGCGGGCGTGGCTCGCTTGGCGCCATGGTCAGGATTTCGCCCGCACCACGACCGCCAGGGCGGTGGCCGGGGTTCGCAGCTTTTTCCGCTTCGTCGACCGACGCCACGGCATCCACAATCCGGCGCTGCAGGCGATGCGCACGCCCAAGCGGCAACATCATCTGCCGCGGCCACTGGAGGAAGTGGACGCCCGCGATCTGATCACATCCGCCCGCATGGAGGCGCGCGAGCCCTGGCTCGGCTACCGCGACACGGCACTGCTCATGCTGCTCTATGGCGGCGGGCTGCGAATCGGCGAGGCGTTGGGGCTGAACCGACGCGATATCGGGATGGACCCCAGGGCGCTGCGTGGGCTGCGGGTCATGGGGAAAGGCAGCAAGGAACGGCTGGTGCCGATCCTGCCGATCGTAGCGGAGGCGGTGGCGGCCTATCTGGCGGCCTGCCCGGACCCGCCCTTGCCTGACGAGCCGCTGTTCAAGGGCGCGCGCGGCCGCCGGCTGCAGCAGGGGGTGGTGCAGCGGCAGGTCCGCCAGCTCCGCGTCACGCTGGGCCTGCCCGAAACGGCGACGCCGCATGCGCTGCGGCACAGCTTTGCCACCCATCTGCTGGGCGACGGTGCGGATCTGCGCGCGATCCAGGAACTGCTCGGCCACGCCAGCCTCTCGACGACGCAAGGTTACACCGAGGTCGACGGTCGGCGGCTGCTTGCTCTTTACGCCAGCACCCACCCGCGCGCGTGACCGCGCCGGAACACCGTCCCCGCTTTCGTACGCATCGGCCCACCCCTGCTATTCCGACGAGGCCCGGCAGGGCCTACCGTAGCCGCGTCGGCGCGGGGCCGGCGGGCCACTTGATGGGCGGATCCTTCAGGCGTGCGCTGGCTTCTCATTCTCTTGGGTCTGGTTGTTGCCGCCGGCATCGGTTTCGGGCTCGCCTGGCCGCAGCTGGTCGACGAGCCGCGGCTGCGCGCTGAGCTGGCGAGGCTGTTACAGGAAGCCGGCGGTCCGCGGTTGCAGGTCCAGGGTGCCGTCCGGCTCGAATTGCTGCCGTTGCCGCGGATCACCGTCGATCGGGTCGTGCTCGGCGATCGTGCTGCCATGGGCGGAGCCCCGGACTTCGAAGCCGACCGTGTCGATCTCGAAATCGCGCCTTTGGCGCTGCTGGCAGGGCGCATCGAGCCACGCCGCCTGCAGCTCATCCGCCCACAGATCGATATTGCCGACGGCGCGGTCGCCGCCGGTGAGGCACTGCTGCGAGGCCTGAGTGGCGGTGCGCTGGCCGGGTTGCGGCGCATCGACATCGTCGACGGTGCAGCACGGCAGGGCGCGGCATCCGGCTGGCCGGACTCGATCGAAGCCATCGACCTCACCGCAACCCGTTCGGGCGACGCGACCTTTCGCATCGAAGCGAGCGCTGCGGTTGCTGGCGAGCCGCTGCGCCTCGTGCTTGCCGGCGCGCCGCTGGCAGTGGGTGAGCCGGTCAGCCTGACGCTGGAAATGCGGTCCGGCCCGCGCGAATCGCCGGCCGAGCTGGACTTTCGTGGCAGTATCGTGCCCGACCAGGACGGGACGCGACTGGACGGCGCGGTGCGCGTGGACGCGCAGCAACGGCCGCTGCCTGCCTGGGTCGACGACGCCCTCGGCTGGGGCGACGTCGCCTGGCCGACCCTGCCGTGGGCGCTGCAGGGCCGCCTGAGTGCGACCCAGGCCCTGGTCGGATTGAGCGATGCCGAAGTCAGCCTTCCCAGGGGCCGGCTGCGTGGCACCGTGGCGGTCGATCTCGGACCGGCCCCTACCTTCGACCTGAGCCTCGACGGATCGCAACTCGAACTGACGCCCGAACTGGCCCGGGCCGTGCAGGATCTCGGTGACGGCGGCCAGCTGCCAGAGCCCTGGGCCGGCCGGGCGCAGCTGCGGTTGGCTGATCTGATCTGGCGGGGCGATCGGGTCCGGGGTCTCCAGGCGGAGATGGAGTGGCCGCGGGGCCGGAGGCCGGAACTGCGGCAGCTGGAAGCCAAGCTGCCGGGCGCCTCGTCGCTGCGTTGGGCGGGCGCTGGTCAGGGGACGGACGACCTGCCGCTCGCTGGCAAGATCGACGTGCAGTCCGGCGAACTGCGCCGGCTTCTGACATGGTTGGGGGCGATGCCGGACGACCTGCCCTCGGGTGGGCTCACCAGCCTCGACCTGTCCGCGACGGCAGGAATCGGCCCTGATCGCCTCGACCTCGCGGACCTGCGCGTGCGTCTTGATGCGACCGAACTGACAGGCTCGTTCGCCTATGTGGCCGGAATGCGGCCACGGCTAGATGCCGTCCTGGTGGCGGATCGGCTCAATGTCGCTCTCTACACAGGTGCGACCTCGGAAAGTGCAGCATGGTCAACATGGCGAGATCGGCTCCTGTCGCTGGACGGCCGTATCGACCTCACCGTCGACCGGCTGAGCCGCGATGTGCTGCGCGGACAGGGGTTCCGGCTGCTGGCCGGGCTCGAGAGGGGGCAACTCTCGCTGGATGAGCTCCGCCTGTCTGACCTGGGTGGCGCAAGCTTGGAGATGCGCGGTTCGCTCGATCTGGCTAAGGGCCGCTATGATCTTGCCGCGGATGCCCGGCTTGCGGAGGCCAAGCCGTTCCTGCGTCTGCTGCGCATCGAGCCACCGGCCGAGATCGAGCGCCTGTCGCCGCTGCAGTTGACCGGGGAGGTGCATGGCGGAGCCGAGACGGCGCGGGTGGACTTCAAGCTCTCGGGCAAACGGGCAGCGGTCGGTTTGACCGGGACATTGGGCAGGGATCTGGACGGCAAGCTGATCGATCTGGCGGCTACTGTCGCAGCCGCCGATACCACCGATCTGCTGCAGGCGCTGGGCTGGCCGGCCCCGGCCGATCGATCGGCCCTGGGAGCCGTCGATGCGCGGGTGGAAATCCGCCGCGATGGAGGCGCTTTCGAGCTTTCCGCGCGCGGTAAGGTTGGTCACAGCGAGTTGAGTGGGCAAGCTTCGATAGTCAGAGGTGCAGAAAGGCCCCGAATCGAGGGTGCCCTGCACGCTACGACGCTGGACACGAACCTTCTGGCGGCAGCTTACGAGACCCTGGCCATACCGTTGGCATTTCCGCCCGGCAGACCGTGGCTGTGGCCCGGCGATTGGCCGCGCGAGCCGCTGAGCTGGGAATGGCTGAAAGCCGCGGATCTGAAGATTGCGCTGGATGCCACCAAGTTAAGGCATCGCGCCACGGAGCTGCCCGGCGCCGGCATGGAGGTAACGCTCGAAGACGGCCAGCTGACGCTCAGCCGAATCACCAGCCCGATTGCCGGTGGTAAGCTGGAAGGAACGGTTACCCTCGATTCGGCCCCTGGCTACGGCATTCTCGGAGCCGATCTGCGCCTGACGGGGGCGCATGCCGAACAGCTTGCCGCGGCCGTGGCTCCCGGTAGCGGCTTCAGCGGCACCGTTGATCTCGCAGCCGAACTCGCGGCCGAAGGCCGGAGCGTCGCGGATCTCGTGGCCTCGCTGCGTGGCAACGGCGAGCTTGCCATCCGAACCGGGCGGATAAGCGGCGTGGAACTCGGCAAGCTTGCCGATACCCATGAATCAGCGGTTGCCGAGCTGAGCGCCAGGGGTCCGTTCAATGTCGCGCAAGGCATACTGACGAGCCGTGAGCCCGGCATGGAGCTGGATCTCGGCGTGACCAAGGCCCGCCTCGACCTGAACGTCGATCTCCTGTCCTGGATCATCGACGCGCAGCTGGCGGCGGCACTGCCGGGTGGCCAGGAGGCAACGGGCATCGTGCGTCTGTTCGGGCCGCCTGGCCGAGCGGCGCTGGTACCGACCGCTCCCGCCCTCTAGCAGTCTACCCCGGGGGCTGCTCAGTCGTTGGCCGCAGGCTCATCCAGTGTACCGCCCAAACGTGCGAGGTCGCTGAGCACGCCGTCGATAATCTTGCGCCGCCGTGGATCGCGGCCCGCAGATGTGGCGGCGAACAAGGAGAGCAGGTAGCGTACCTTTTCGGCAGCGTCCTCCCAGGTGGCGGACGGCTCGGCGACAAGGAAGCGCTCGAGTTCCTCCTGCCGACGGCGCAGCCCGGCCTGCTGCTCCTTCACCTCGCCGAGTCGACGGCGAATCTCGGTCGCCTTTTGCGCAGCCATGCCGCGACGCTCGTCGAGCATGACGGGATCATCCTCCATGTTGATTGGTTTCCGTGCCTACCGGCATAACCTACCTCCGACATACTCCAGAAAATCTAGCCAATCTAATATAATTCAGTGAATAAAATCTACAACCTTTGATATCTGCTCAGCGTCGATTTTTCGACGGCCGTCGTCTCCACAATTATTTACAGTTGTGGCCTATAACTTGTCATTTGACTTCGGTCACCATGGGCACTCTGCAATTCGATCGCAAGATGCGGGGTGTGAGACCACGGCGTCGTCGCTACAGCCGGCTCCAGACGGTCCAGTTACGGCCATCTACGGCCGGGAGCATCGCGATGACCATGACCCAGCACCCCCGAATGGGGGCCATCGAGTGGCTATTGTTGCTCTTGCTGGCAACTCTGTGGGGCAGTTCGTTCTTCCTGACTAATACCAACGGCCTCAGGCACTGACCGATTTGGCCCATTCGCGGCGGGTGATGGAGGCGATTCGCTCTGGCATGGCCATGAGGGCATTCCAGGCTTGGCAGCAGGTCTCGACGATGGCCTCGTAGCCGGGCCAGACCCGTAGGCTGAGTTGGTTCTGGCGCAGATACTCCCAGAGGTTCTCAACGGTTTGGTCATGGTGCCTCTCTAAGCGATGTTCCTCATTGCCGGATAAACGCGGCTGCTGCAGGCATCAGGTCAGTTGCCGGGCCGACCGAAGGCGGTCGATCGATCTCCGCCTCGCAGAGCCTGGCCAGCCAGATGCGCTGACCACCAACATGGGCCAACCGGCCGTGCAGACGGCCCTGGCGTAACCAGCCGTAGACGGTCGGATGCCCGACCCCAAGCCGGTCGGCCAACTCCTGGAGCGTCCACTCCTGCTCATCCTGCCGAGGCGCATGCCGCGTCCAGATTGGCCGCTGGCCACCAAGGCCATGGCGCTGCAGCAGACGATGCAGCATCGGCTCGTTGAAGCTCGCCCGCTTGGGCGGCCGCCAGCCTTCGCTGTTCAGGCGCGCCGCGATGGCCGCCGCGGCCAAGCCCTGCTGCCGCAGCTCGGTGATCCGCGCCAAGAGCCGGTCGAAATCGTGCAGCTGCTCGAAGCGCGCGACCGGGCGGAGGAGATCGTGGCGGGTGCGCATGCCACCGGCCCAATAGCACTCGATGACCGCGCGCTCGCTGCTGCCCTCGACCAGGATGGTGACTTGATCAAGCATCAGCCGCGCAATCGCCTGCTGGTCGGCGGCCATGGTCGAAGCGGCTTGCCACAGCGTCGGCACATCCTCGGCCAGCCGGCGGATCGCCGCCTGCTCGGCTTCGCTGAGGCGAGGCGGCTGACGGGCAAGATAGCGCTCATGCTCGCGCCGCAGCACCTGTTCCTGGGCCAGGGCCGCCTCCCAGTCGCGCTCCAGCGTTCGTGCGACCAAGCGGTTGTCGGGGTCGACCGCTTCGTAGCGCCGGCGGGCGAGTGCGACCGCGTAGGCAGCCCGTTCCAGGCGTTGCGCCCACTGCCGCTGCAGGGCCGCCCGCTCCAGCTCGAGATCCTCGGCCAGCTGCAGTGCGACTTCGACCGCCGACGGTGCCAGGGCGGCCAGCATCAGCCCACTCACCAGCGTGTCGATCGGCCTGCCGCTGATCGACTGGCAGCGGGGTGCGCCGAAGGTCGTCGCCAGATGGTTGCAGACGTAGCGCGCCTCACGGCCGTTGTCGGTATAGGCGAGCGCCATCCGATGGCCGCAGCGGCCACACCGGACGAGGCCGCCGAGCAGCGCCGGCCCGCCACGCGGGACGCCATGGTGTCGGGTGCGGTTGGCGGCCATCTGCTCTTGGTTCCGCTCGTAGGCCTCCCAATCAAGATAGGCCGGCCAGCAGTCGCGGCGCAGCACCATCCATTGCTCTGGACGATGCTGGATGCGACGGCCGCTGTGCGGCTTGCCGGGCAGCTGGAGGCGGTGGTCCGTGTGCCGCCGGCCATAGACGTAGGCCCCGGCATAGCCCGGGTGACGCAGCATGTCTTGCAGGGTGGTGTGATTGGGGCGGTTCCAGCGGATCTCGCCCTTGTCCGGGCCGGACCGGATGCGATCGGGAAGGCGGAGGTCATGCTCGACCAGGTAGAGCAGAACGCCGCGGATCGAGCGGCGGCGCTCGAACAGGGCGAATACCAGCCGGATCACCGCCTGGACCTGCTCGTCCGGATCGAGGGCCACCTCGCCCGAGGGTCGGCGGACATAGCCGCGCGGCAAGTTCAGGCCAAGCTCGCCGCGCAGCGCCTTGGCGCGCTGCCCCGCGTGCAAGCGCGCTTTGAGCAAATGCAGTTCGGCCTCGCTCATCGTACCTTTGAGGCCCAGCAGAAGTCGGTCGTTGAAATCCATCGCGTCGTAAACGCCATCGGCGTCGGCGATGAGCGTGTCGAATAGAGCGCAGATCTCGAGTAGCTGGTGCCAGTCGCGACAGGAGCGGGCGAGGCGCGACACCTCGATACCGAGGACCAGACCGACATGGCCCAAGCCGACCTCGGCAACCAGGCGCTGGAAGCCGGGCCGGTCGGCGGTGGATGCTCCCGAGCGGCCCAGATCATCGTCGATCACCAGCACCTGCGCGCGTGGCCAGCCGAGCTGGCAGGCACGCTCGACAAGCGCGTACTGCAGCCGGGTCGACTCACGATGCTGCTCGACCTGCCGTGGCGTCGATTGCCGCACGTAAACGACGGCCTGCCGGTCACGATGACGGTCGTGGACTTTCCCGGGAGGCGGGCTCATGGGAAGTGGAGTGTGGATGCTCATGGTCCACCTCCTGGCGCGACGCCCCGAGATGCTGGCAGATCAGCCTGCCGATCAGCACCGTCAACCGCCGCCGTCGGTCGAGCGGCAGATCCTGCCAGCAAAGACGTGGTTGTCTCGACTTGTACATGACGCTCTGCCATCCAGCGAGCTAGCGCCAAAAGGGCCGCATGGCCCAGTCGTGGCGTCAACGGAACCTCATCTTCAGAGGTTCCTTGGCTGTCCCTTCTCGACCGGATTGAGCTCGGGGCTGTAGGAGGGCAACGGCAGGAAGCTGATGTTGTCGGGGATCGTCAGCGCCGCCGCGCCATGCCAGCCTGCGCCATCGAGCACCAGGACGGCATGGGCGCCGGGGATAACGGATCGGCTGATCTCCTGCAGATGCAGGCTCATAGCCTCGGCATTGACGAACGGCAGCACCAGCCCGGTGCCGGTTGCCCGCTCGGGGCAAACCGCACCGAACAGATAGGCCCAGCCATAGCGGCGGTCGCGCGGCGCTCGGGGCCGGGTGCCACGACGCGCCCAGATCCGGGTCAAGGTGCCCTGCTGACCGACTCTGGCCTCGTCTTGAAACCAGATCTCGATTGGTTTGCCAGTAGCGTGTTCGGGTAACGCCGCCTGCACCAGCTCAGGGAAGCCTTTTTAAAGGCTGCCTGTGCCTCGAGATCGCTTGCCGGGTGCTTGGGGCGCACCGACAGGCGGGCAAAGCCGAGCCGGTGCAGCAGCTTGCCGACCGAGCGCTCGTGCAAGTGACGCCAAAGCGACGCTCGATGACCACCTGCAGATCCGCCCGCCGCCAACGCACGATGCCGTCCCGCTCCGGCTCCGGTCCCTGCTCCACGATCGCCGCCAGCTCCGTCATCTGCTCAAGTGCCAGCCGCGGCTTCGGCCCGGCGTGGGACCGATCGTGCAGACCGGCCAGGCCTTGCGCATTGTAGCGGTGTACCCAGTCGCGCAGGGTCTGCCGGTCCATGCCGGCGTGCCGCGCCGCCTCCTCGCGCGAGGTCCCTTCCAGCACCAGCGCCAGGGCAAGCATCCGTCGCGACGCCCTCGCGTCCCGGCAGCGTGCCGCCTCCCGCCGCAGGTCACCCGCGCCCAGTTCCCCTCGTGTGATCGCCACCGTCATGACCCCTCCGCGGACTGACACACCGACCATCAACGC
>JBATRI010000720.1:0-1631 GCA_049292515.1 Geminicoccaceae bacterium | reverse complement strand
CGCACTCGCCCCGTTGTCGGAAACAAACACAATCACCGTGTTGTCCAGCGCATTCATCGCCCGCAACTGGTCCAGCACACGGCCAATTTCGCGATCCATGCGCGTGATCATCGCGGCATACGCGGCACGCGGTTTGAAATGCGGCAAATAACCCCTGCCGCCCTTGTAGGGCGGATCATCAAACTTGCCGATGTATTCCGTCAGCGAGTCGTCCGGCACCTGTAGCGCGAGGTGCGGCACGGTCGTGGGCCAGTAGAGAAAGAAAGGCCGGTCCTTGTTGTCGCGCGCAAACTTCAGCGCCTGCTCGGCAATGAGATCGGCGGAGTAATCTTTGCCGGAGAACTTGGCGTAGCTCTTCGGGTCGTTCGGGTCGGCTCCGGGGTCGAGTTTGCCTCCGTCCCCGCTGAACTCCGCATTATTCAGCGGCACCTTCTTGTCGTCGTCCCACAGATAGGTCGGATAAAAATTGTGCGCCACGCCTTGGCAATTGTAGCCATACCAGCGGTCCATTCCTTGCTTCAATGGTTCGCCCGTCGTGCCGGGACCACCTAGACCCCATTTGCCGAAGCCGCCGCTCGTGTAGCCCAGCGGCTTCAGCACTTCGGGAATAATGACCGTCTCACTCGGGATCGGCCATTGGCCCTCTGGCTTGATCGAGCGATTGTCGCGCACGAACGCGTGACCCGGATGCAGCCCGCTCATCAGTACGCAGCGCGACGGCGCGCAAACCGCATTGCCAGAGTAATGCTGCGTGAATTTCATCCCTTCCGCCGCCATCCGGTCGAGGTTTGGCGTCTTGATGATCTTCTGTCCGTAGCAACCGAGATCGCCGTAGCCGAGATCGTCCGCGATGATGAAGACAATGTTTGGCACGCGCGATGCAGCGGGACATGAAGCACAAACAGCAAAGGCGGCGAAGAGCAGGCAGATGGATCTCATGGTGACTGGCATCGAAAACGAATAGCCGGACGCGATACTTGCCGCGATCCCACGCGGGTGCTTGAATACGCGCCCAATGCCACGACTCCTCGCCATTGGTGATATTCACGGCTGCCGTGTCGCGCTTGATACGCTGCTCTCGCTCGTGCGTCCGGGTGCCGACGACGTGATGATCACGCTCGGCGACTACATCGACCGGGGCCCAGACAGTCGTGGTGTGATCGACCGGCTCATCGCGCTGCGGGAGGAGACGCGGTTGATCGCTCTGTGCGGCAATCACGAGTTGATGATGCAGGAGGTTCGGGCAAATGCCGGCGAGGCCACATACCTGTGGATCCTCAATGGGGGCGACCGCACGATGGACTCCTATTCAGCCAAAACACTCGACGACATCCCCGATGCGCACTGGAAGTTCATCGAGGAACTCCGCCCTCATCATGGAACGGAGCACTTCATCTTCGGCCACGCAAATCTCGATCCGTTGCTCCCACTCGCCGCGCAACCCGTCGAATTGCTGTTCTGGGAGCATCTCACGCGCGAGGTGATTCACATCTCGGGCAAGACCTTCATCTGCGGCCACACACCGCAGCGCTCCGGTGCGCCCCAGGAGTTTCCGCGCACGGTTTGCATCGACACCGCCGCCTGTCGCGGAGGCTGGCTCACGTGTCTCGACGTGCTTACCGGAACCTATT
>JBATRI010000719.1:0-3399 GCA_049292515.1 Geminicoccaceae bacterium | reverse complement strand
GGCACTCGGCAGCGCTCTCGTGCTCGGCCCTGCCACCTCAGGCTGGCTCAGCTACCGGCTGGCCCTGGCCGAGCTCGACCAGGCCATGGCCTTGCGCCCGCCGCTGGCGGTGGTCGACTACCGGCTGGTCGGCGCGCATCTGGCGGCCGGCACCCCGGCCCGCGACCTCGAGCCGGTCATCACCACGCTGAAGAGCCAGGCCGGCCGGCTGCAGGCGCACGGCTATCTCGTGCTGAGCGGCATCGCCGTGGAGGCCGCACCCACGGCTCTGCTGGTCCAGCCCGACCTGTCGCGCCTGCCGCCGCTGCCGGTAACACTGCCGGCACCTGCCCCCGACCCAGCACCGCCGCCGGCGCCGGCCACAGCACCTCTGGCCATCGCCCCTGGCGAGGCCCGGGCGGTGATCGAGGCGCTGACCACACCGCCCGGCAGCCAGCCATGAGCTTTCCTGCCCTTGCCGCTCACACCAGGCTCGCCCGCCAGCACCCGCTGACAGACGCGTGCCTCGTGGCCGCATCTCTGCTGCTGCCGCTGCTGTCGTCGCCAGCCGCGGCCGGCGACGAGCCCATCCCCTGTGCCCCGGCCGATTACTATGCCTGGTGCAGGATTTTCAGCGCAGGTGCCATCGCCTGCCAGCCACGGGCCGATTCTCTTTCGCCCTGCGACATCGACCACCTCTACGTCAGCGGCTTCGTCGGCGTCGTCATCGCGCTCGCCGTCATGCTGGTAGCCGGCCGGCTCCTGCCCCGCCCGCTGCTGCTCGCCCCCATCGCCGGCGTCCTGGCCTTCATCCTCGGCACCGCCATGGCGTTCGGCACGGACCTGATCGGCCCGTGCGGTGCCGGGCCCACCGCCGAGACGGCCCGCCTGGCTGCCTGGTGGCGTGGCGAGGACCCTGCCCTGGCCGAGTATTGCCGCCCCGCCCGGCCCTACACGCCGCTTTTGGAGCCCCGCTCGCCGTGACGTTCGCCATGCGCTTTCCTGCCTTCGCCCGAGGTCTCGCCACGCCCGCGCATCGGCGCAAGGTGGCGCGGTTCTGCTTCGTGAGCGCAGCGCTGCTCCTGCCCGGCGGCTATGCCGTTGCCCGCTACGGGCTCGCCATCGACCCGCAAGCCGTGCGCTGCCTGCCCGACGTGCGCGCGGTGCTGATCGACCGCTGGCAGCCGCCCACGGCGCGCGGCGAGCTGGTCGTGTTCGAGGCCCAAGGTCTCGAGCCCGCCTTTGCCGACGGCACGCTGCTGGTCAAGCTGCTGGCCGGACTGCCCGGCGACCGCGTCGACGTTACCGCCGACGGGGTCCGGGTCAACGGCCAGCCGGTGGCGAGCGGCCTCGCCCTGGCCAGCAAGCTCGGCCACGATCCTGCCGACTTCACCCGCCACTACCGTGTGCCCCAGGGCCAGTTCCTCGCCCTCGGCACCGATCCTTCCAGCCTGGATGGCCGCTATTACGGCCCGCTGCCGCAGAGCCGCATCCGCGGCCGCGCTCGGGTGCTGTTCTAGCCATGCCCATGCCGTGCACCCCCGTCATGCTGCTGGCAGCGCTCCTCGTGGCCACGAGCGCTTCAGCCCAGAGCACGCCCGATAGATACATGGCGGACGAGGACCTGCACGCCATCGTGCGGAACGCCGGTGAGCTCCGCACGCCTTTGACGGCCGCCCCGCAGCCTCCTCACCAGGCTGCCTCATCCTCCTCGGGCGGCCGCTTTCTCTTCGTCTCGCGCGGCATGCCGCATGCCGAGCTCGTGGCCGCCATCGATGCCGCCGCTGCCGACCCGGAGCTGACTCTGGTCCTGCGCGGGCTCCTGCCCGGCGAGAGCCTGAATGACGCGATGCGCGCCCTGGCCCGGCTGATCGGCAGGCGCGACCCGCCGCCTGGCATCGTCATCGACCCCACCCTCTACCGCCGGCACCAGGTCAAGGCGGTGCCGACGCTGCTCGACCCCGCCAGCGGCAGCCGGCGCGAAGGGGCCATCAACGCCAACGATCTCGCGCAGGCACTACCGCCGGGTTTTGCCGCCACCACCTGGGAGATTGCCGAGCCCGATCTCGCCGATGTGCTGCAGGCCAGGGCGGCGGCGCTCGACGTGCCGGCACGCGCCCGTGCCGCCGTGGCCCGCTTCTGGCGGCAGGTCCCTGCCCTCACCCTGCCGCCCGCCACCACCAGCCGCACCCGCCGCTTCACGCCGGCGGTGCGCACCAGCTCCGCGCTGCGCGACGATCAGGGCCGGCTGCTGCTGCGCGCCGGCGCCGTCCTCAACCCCCTGGCCACGCTGCCGCTCACCGCCAGGATCCTCGTTCTCGACGCACGAGACCCGGCCGAGATCGCCTGGGCCAAGGTCCAGCGTGCCACCAATCGGGCCACCATCCACCTCGTCGTCAACCCCGACCGCGAGGGCGGCTGGGCCGCCTGGCAGCAGCTGCAGGACCAGCTCCAGAGCCCCGTCTTCCTGCTCGATGCGCAGCTGCAGGGCCGTCTCGGCGTCCAGGTCACGCCGAGCCTGATCGAGGCGCAAGGCGTCGAGCTCGTCGTCACCGAGACCGCCCTGCCGCGGCAGTCGGCGGAGTCCCTGCCTTTGACCGTGGAGCCCTCGCGATGACCGCTTTCTCACCGCACCGGCTCGGCCGCCGGCTCGGCGCCCTCGCCGCCCCCTTCGCCTGGCTGCTCGTCTTCGGAGCACTCCTGTTGCTGGCGCTCGTCGCCACACCGCCCCGCCTCGCCGACGAGCCGCCGCTGTTCTGGATCGGCCGGGCCAAGCCGCTGTCCTCGCCTCTCGAACCGGGCCACGCGCCAGGCCACGGCCAGTCCGCTCCGCCAACCAGGGAGAGCCAGCTGTGACCCACCCGCTCGCTCGGCGCCTCATCGCCGGTGCCCCCGACTGGGCCCACCGGCCCCTGCTGGCCTGGGATCGCGACGAGCTGACCCGGCGCCAGCCCTTCGTCACCGCCGTCGAGTGGCGGGCCTTCTCGACCATCGAGCTGCCCGAGATCGTCGGCACCGCGCATCCCGACCATGCCGGCCTGTCCCGCACCCTGCTGCTCGAGCACGCCGAGCGCATGCCGCACAACCTGGCACGCGCGGCCGAGAACCCCGGCTACTACACCGACGATGGCCCCAAGCTGCCGCTCATGCACTATGTCGGCTATGCCGGCGGGCCGCTTTTCGTCGGCCGTGACGGCAACCACCGCACCGCCATCGCCAGCTGCCTTCTGCCCCTGGACCATGGCACCCAGCGCCTGGCCGGGGTCACGATCCAGCGGCACCAGCACGACGCGGCCGCACAGGATGCGTACGACGAGCTCGCCACCCTGCTCGCCGCGCGCCGGCCGTGGGTCCAGCCACTGGCCACCCGCCGCCTGCTCGGCCGCGACGATGGCCCCGGCTGGTCATGCGAGACCTTCG
>JBATRI010000718.1:0-19035 GCA_049292515.1 Geminicoccaceae bacterium | reverse complement strand
CCCGTGACCTCGGTGACACTGCCGCGTCGTGGCGACGCGCCGCGTGGCGCCCTTCGCGGGGCGATGCTATGCCCGCCACTCGCTGCCGAGCGGCAGCGTGTCCTGACCCAGGTCCAGAACGAGCGCCGATGTTCAAGAAGCTGCTGATCGCCAACCGAGGCGAGATCGCCTGCCGTATCATCCGGTCCTGTCGCAAGCTCGGCATCGGCACGGTCGCCGTCTATTCCGAGGCGGATGCCGATGCGCTCCATGTGCAGATGGCCGACGAGAAGGTGCTGCTGGGGCCGCCGGCGGCGGCGCAGAGTTACCTAGTGATGGACAAGATCATCGCCGCCTGCCGCAGCACCGGCGCTGAGGCCGTCCACCCGGGCTACGGCTTCCTGTCCGAGCGTGCCGCCTTCGCCAAGGCGCTGGCGGAGGCTGGCATCGCGTTCGTCGGTCCGCCGGTGGGTGCGATCGAGGCCATGGGCGACAAGATCGAGAGCAAGCGCCTGGCTCGACAGGCCAGGGTCTCGACCGTGCCCGGCGCGTTGGATGCGGTGGCGGACCCGGGCGAGGCGCTGAAGATCGCGCGGGAAATCGGCTACCCGGTCATGGTCAAGGCCTCGGCCGGCGGCGGCGGCAAGGGCATGCGCATCGCCAACGACGATCAGGAGCTGCTCGACGGCCTCGAGCGGTCGCGGTCGGAGGCCCGCTCCTCGTTCGGCGACGACCGGGTGTTCATCGAGAAGTACGTGGTCGAGCCCCGGCACATCGAGATCCAGGTGCTGGGCGACCAGCACGGCAATGTGGTGTACCTCGGCGAGCGCGAGTGCTCGATCCAGCGCCGGCACCAGAAGGTGATCGAGGAGGCCCCGTCGCCGTTCCTCGACGAGGCGACCCGCAGGGCGATGGGCGAGCAGGCGGTGGCCCTTGCCCAGGCGGTGAACTACCACTCGGCCGGCACGGTCGAGTTCATCGTCGATCGGGACCGCAACTTCTACTTCCTCGAGATGAATACACGCCTCCAGGTGGAGCATCCGGTGACCGAGCTGGTCACGGGCATCGACCTGGTCGAGCAGATGATCAAAATCGCCGCGGGTGAGCCGCTGCCGTTCACCCAGGCTGACGTCAGTCTGACCGGCTGGGCGATCGAGGCCCGGGTCTACGCCGAGGACCCGAGGCGCGGTTTCCTGCCGTCGATCGGCCGGCTGGTGCGTTACCGCGAGCCGTCGGGCGAGGGGATCCGGGTCGACACCGGCATCGTCGAGGGCGGCGAAGTGTCGATGTTCTATGATCCGATGATCGCCAAGCTCTGCGCCTACGGCCCGGACCGCTCGGCCGCGATCCGCCGGCTCAGTCGGGCGCTCGACGGCTACCTGATCCGCGGCGTCGGCCACAACGTCCCGTTCCTCGCGGCCGTGCTGGCCAACCCGCGCTTCGCCGAGGGGCGGCTGTCGACCAACTTCATCGCCGAGGAATATGGCGATCGGTTCCAGGGCTTGCAGCTGCCCGAGGCCAAGCGCCATGAGCTGGCGGCGATCGCGGTGGCGATGCGGGTGCGCGAGGCTGCCCGGGCCGCCACGCTCAGCGGGCGGATGCGGACCTGGCAGTATCGGCCGGTCACCGCGTGGGCGGTCCAGCTCGACGATGCCGTGCTGCCGGTCGACGTCGAGCAGCATGGCCATGATGGCTTCACCATCACCATCGGCGGGCACAAGCAGCACGTGGCGATCGAATGGGCGCCCGGGCAGGGGCTGGTCCGTGCCACCATCGACGGGCGCTTTCTGGTGGCGCAGGTCGATCCGATCCTCGAGGGCTACGTCCTGACCCATGGCGGTGCCGAGCTGCGGATCCTGTTGCGGACCCGCCGGGCGGCGGAGTTCGCGGCCCGCATGCCGCCGAAGGTGGCGCCGGACACGTCGAGGTTGGTGCGGTCGCCGATGCCGGGGTTGATCGTGGCAGTGGCCGTGGCCCCCGGGCAGGACGTCAAGCTGGGGCAGGAGCTGTGTGTTCTCGAGGCCATGAAAATGGAAAATGTGCTGCGCGCGGAGCGCGACGGCGTGATCGACGAAGTACGCGTCGCTGCTCGCGACACGGTAGCAGCCGACCAGATCCTGATGACGTTCGGCTGATTTATCCGGAGGTTGCTTTCTGGGGCTGCGGATCACGCCGATCTAGTGGCATCCCGTGCCTTGACGCTTGCTGACTGCTAAGCGACAAGGCCAGCGTCCAGATGTGGTAGGTCTCCTTCCGAGGTACGTCCCTTATATGCTGAGCTTCCTGCGGCGCAACGCCGAGAAGATGCTGTTTGCCTTCGGTGTCGCGCTGGCGATATTCGCCTACGGTGTTGCTGCAGCCAAGTATGACCTGTTCCCACACCGGACGCTGCAGGCAGCGTTCGCGGCCGCGCGTGACTGGCAGGACAACTGGCGGCACTATTTGGGCATACGCTCCAATTGGGTGCAGGACAGTCCGCGAGAGGGTGGAGTCACCATCCACGACAAGGATCGGGCGTGGGCGGGGCAGACGTTCATCAGCCTCTATCGGAATGGCGCGTTCGGCGGCGTCCTGATGGATATGGACGGCAAGATCCTGCATGAGTGGAGGATGCCGCTGGAGGATATCTGGCGCAAGGCCGGCTACGAGAAGGCGCCGATGCCCGATGTCGACGCTGCGCCGCACGGCGTCGAGATGCTGCCGAACGGCGATGTCGTCATGGCGCTGGCGGGTGGTGCCCTGGTGCGCCTCGATGCCTGCTCGCGGGTGGTCTGGTCGTTGCCGCTCCGTGCCCATCACTCGGTCGACGTGCTGCCGAACGGCGAGATATTGGTGCCGACCACGCGTGACTACACGGAACCGAACCCGAAATGGCCCCGGCTCCGGGTTGGCGAGACCGGCTATTTCGAGGACGGGATCCTGACCTGGGTGACGCCCGACGGCAAGGTGCGCCAGGACGTTTCCGTCAGTGACCTCATCTATGACAGCGACTGGATGGCCCTGCTGTTCGCCGGGCGCGGCTCCGCCTATTCGATGGCCGAGACCGACCCTTACCATCTGAACGACGTCGAGATGTTGCGCCCGGAAATGGCGGCGGCGTTCCCGATGTTCGAGGCCGGCGATCTGTTGGTCGATCTGCGCAACCTGCAGACCATGATGGTGGTCGACGGCAAGACCCACCGCATCAAATGGAAGATGACCGGCCCGTTCTTCGGCGAGCATGATCCCGACTTCGCCCCCAACGGCCGCATCATCATGTTCGACAACCGCATCACCGGGCATCAGCCGCAGCTCGGCTACAGCAAGGTGATGGAGATCGACCCGGCGACCAAGAACGTGGTGTGGGCCTATAGCGGCACCGACGAGGAGCCGTTCTACTCGAATATCGGCGGCCGCGTGCAGTGGCTGCCCAACGGCAATATTCTCGTGGGCGAGCCACAAGCCGGACGGGTGTTCGAGTTGGCACGCGACGCTGACGGCAAAGGCGAGATAGTCTGGCAGTATGTGAACCAGATCGCGCCGGGCACCGTCGGGATGCTCTTCGATACCCAGCGTGTGGCTGACATTACGGAGCCGTGGGTCGGCAAATCCTGCAACTGAGGATGCCGGCCGGTCGCTCGAGACACATCAGGGAGGGAGCGGCATGAGAAGCATTGCACTGGCAACGGCACTGCTCGGGGCTGCCATCGGTGGCGCCGACGCCGACGTGCTCGAGCGCGCCAAGTCGACCGGCGAGCTGCGGATCGGCTATCGGGCCGACGCCGAGCCGTTTTCCTTCAAGAACGCCGAGGGCAAGGCTGCGGGCTACAGCGTCGATCTGTGCAAGGCCGCCGCGGCCGAGGCCGCGGTCAAGCTCGAGGTCGCGGATCTCAAGCTCGTCGAGGTGGAGCTAAGCGCTGCAGAACGCCTGGACGCCATCCCGGCAGGCCAGATCGATCTGCTGTGCGAGGCGACGACGGTGACGTTGGGCCGCCGTGAGGCCGTCGATTTTTCGATGCTGACCTTCGCTACCGGGGCGAGCCTGCTCTATCCGAAGGATGGGGCATCCAGCTTCGAGGAGCTGGCCGGCAAGAAGGTGGGCGTGCTCACCGGCAGCACCACCGAAACCGGGCTGAAGAAAGCCCTGGATATCGCCAAGATCGACGCCACCATCGTTGCCGTGCCGTCACACACGGATGGAATCGAGCGCTTGGCCAATGGCGAGTTCGCCGCCTATTTCGGTGACGGCGCCATCCTGCTCTTCAACCTGATGCAGAGTCCTTTTCGCGACCGCATCTTGATGTCGGACAAGGTGCTGAGCTTCGAGCCCTATGCGCTGGCCTTGCCCAAGGGTGACGACCAGTTCCGCCTCGTGGTCGACCGCGCGCTCGCCCGACTGTCCCGGACCGGAGAGATCGGGGCCATCTTCGAGCGCAATTTCGGCGCCGGCGCCAAGCCAAGCAAGCTGATCGAGGCCTTGTGGATCCTCGACGCCGTGCCGGAATAGGCACCGTGTCGCAGCCCCCGTCGGCGTGCTAGAGCGCCCGCATGCCGACCATCGCCACCTGGAACGTCAACTCGATCAATGCCCGCCTGCCCAACATCCTGGGTTGGCTGCAGGCAACAAAGCCGGACATCGTGCTCCTGCAGGAGATCAAGTGCCAGGACGCGGCGTTTCCGGCCGAGGCCGTGGGCGACCTCGGCTACAACGTCGCGGTGCATGGCCAGAAGAGCTACAACGGCGTAGCCATACTGAGCCTGCGGCCGCTCGAGGACGTGGTCCGCGGCCTGCCCGGCGATCCTGCCGACGAGCAGGCGCGCTATATCGAGGCCGGTGTCGACGGGCTGCGCGTGGCGTCGATCTACCTCCCCAACGGCAACCCGATCGGCACCGAGAAATTCGCCTACAAGCTGGCCTGGATGGAGCGCCTGCGGGTCCACGCCGCCAGCTTGCTGGAGCAGGACGAGGCGGTGGTGCTGGGCGGCGACTACAACGTCATCCCGGAGCCGATCGACTGCCACGATCCCAATGCGTGGCTGGGTGACGCGCTGTTCCAGCCCGAGAGCCGCCGCGCTTTCCGGGCCCTGCTGCATCTGGGCCTCACCGAAGCGTTCCGCGCCCTGCATCTCGAGGAGCGCGCCTATACCTTCTGGGACTACCAGCGGGGCGCCTTCCAGCTCGACCATGGCATCAGGATCGATCATCTGCTGCTGTCGCCGCAGGCAGCCGACCGTCTGGTCGGCTGCACGATCGACAAGGACCCACGCCGCCAGCCCAAGGCATCGGACCACACCCCAATCATGGTCGAGCTGCAGGGCTAACGGGCCCAGCAACCGCATCGCCGTCGCCACAGCTGGCAGCACGCGTTAGTCTGTTCGCCAGTCTGGGCGAGGGGAGGGTGCGGTGCCGGACCTTCATGATGGTGGCTGCTTTTGTGGCGCCGTGCGGTATCGGGTCGAGGACGCGCCCCTGGACGCTGCGTATTGTCATTGCCGGATGTGCCAGCGAACCACAGGCGCGCCGGTGGTGGCCTGGGGCACTTGGCCCAGTGAACGATTCCGCTGGCTCGGGGGTGAGGCCAAGGCACTGCAATCGTCGGCGCAGGGCGTGCGGCGCTTCTGCGGCGACTGCGGCACGCAGGTGCTGTTCTGGACCGCCGACGCGCCCGGGCTGTTCGATGTCAACCTCGCCACGCTCGACGAGCCCGAGCGCATCCAGCCCGGATACCATATCTGGACGGCGAGCCGCATCCCCTGGTTCGAGATCGCCGACACACTGCCGCGCCACGCCGACGCCGGGGCCGACGCGCGGTTGATGCAGGAACGTGGCCAGCACGCGGAGCATCGTTGAGATGCGTATCACGTCCGCATTCGGCCTGATCCTGGCGTTGAGCGCCGGGTCTGCGCTGGCCTTCGAGGGCAAACCCAAGTTCGGCCCCGACGCGGTGCCGATGCTGCGGGCCACCGAGTATCTGCGCACGAACCCGGCGCCCGATTTCTGGAAGCTGGTGCAGTTCTACGTGCCGCAGCAGAGCTCGAGCGCCTGCTCGGTGGCGAGCGTGGCCACGGCGGTCAACTTCGTGCGCGGCGTGCCGCCGGCGGCCGATGCGCCGCTGGTGACACAAAGCGGGTTGCTCGAGGCCGTGGCCGACCCGATCTGGGCCGCAAAAGGTGCCGAGGGCGGGGACGGCGTGCGCTTTGCCGAGCTGGTCGAGGACGTCAAGAAAAGCCTCGCCGCCTACGGTATCCAGGGCTTTGCGGTCGAGACGTTCGAGCCCACCGGCAGCAGCCCACTGACCATGGCCAAGCTGCGCTCGATCCTGGAGGCGAACGAAGCCAGCGATCGCGACGTCGTGCTGGCCTACTTCAATCAGGGCGTGCTGACGGGCGACTGGGACGGCCCGCACATCTCGCCGATCGGTGCCTTCGACGCCGCCGCGGGCAAGGTCCTGATCATGGATGTCGATCGCGAGTGGTATGTCCCCTACTGGACGACCGACGCCAAGCTGCTGGAGGCGATGCTGAAACCGGCGCCCGCCGACCAGGGTGTGCTCGCCGGAGCGGTTGGCGGGCTGGTCTGGATCAAGGCGCCCGGCTAGCCGGCCGGCTGGTCGAGGCTGATGTCGACCATGAGCTCGTTGGCCAGCTTCTCCAGCAAGTCCTGAAGGTCGTCGGCCGGCACCTCGGGGGGCACACGCAGCTTGGCTTGGGCTTCGAACAAGCTCTCGCCCGAGAACGAGCCACTGACCACGCGCGTCGTCAGCTCCTCGATGTTCACGCCCCGGCCGGCCAGGGCCTGCGCGATCTCGCGAACGATGCCGGGCCGGTCCTGGCCGACCAGCTCGAGCAGCAAGGTGCGGTGCTGGGCCGACGGCTCCTCACGCAGGCCGCGCTCGACCGTGGCGCGCAGCCCCTTGTCCTCAAGCGCGTGCAGATCGGCGATGAACCGGTCGACCTCGCCCGCGGGTATTTCGACGAGCAGGATGCCGGCGAACTGACCTGCCAGCCGCGCCATCCGGCTCTCGAGCCAGTTGCCGCCGACAGCGGCGATCCGTTCCGACAGCGTGCGCACGAGGCCCGGCCGATCCGGCCCGATCAGCGTGAGGGTCAATGCAGTCATGGGCGCCTCCCCGATTGGCCCCAGTGGGGGCCGATCAGATGTGTCCGCCGGACCGGCCGCCGTCAAGGAGAGGGCGTGGCACGCTAGATGTCGAGATTGACGACCTTCAGCGCGTTTTCCTGGATGAAGTCGCGTCGCGGCTCGACGACGTCGCCCATCAAGGTCTCGAACAGGGTGTTGGCCTGATCCGCCTGGCTGACCTTGACCTGGAGCAGGGTCCGCTTGTCCGGGTCGAGCGTCGTCTCCCACAGCTGCTCGGGGTTCATCTCGCCCAGGCCCTTGTAGCGCTGGATGGTCAGACCCTTGCGGCCGGCCAGAAACAGGGCCTCGATCAGGCCTACGGGCCCGGTCACCGGCACCGAGAGGTCCTTGCGCTCCAGCGTGGCCGGGACGGCCAGCGCACCGCCGATCTCGGCCAGCACCGCCGCTGCACGGCGAGCATCGGCGCTGCGGGCCAGCGCCGGGTCGAGGCGAAACCGCTCGCGTCGCTCGCCCTTGGTCTGGATGAACACCAGCTCGCCGGTGGTCTCTGAGTGATGCGCCTGCCAGGAGCCGCGGCCGGTGCCGCCCAGCATCTGGGCCACGCGCTGCGCCAGCTCCAGCGCCCGCCCCTCGTCGTCCATCGCCTGCTCGGCAAATCCGCCGGCCAGCGCTATAGCCTCGACCAGATCGATCGGCAGGCGGCGGGACAGATGGGCCAGCAGCGAGCGGCAGGTGCGCGCCTGCTCGACGAGCGCGCGCAGCGCCTCGCCATCGAGGCGCGTGCCGTTGGCGGTGACGAGGTGGGCGTCGTCGAGGCTCTCGTCGACCAGGAAGGTCTCCAGCGCCGCGTCGTCCTTCAGGTAGCGCTCCTTCTGCCCGCGCTTGACGCGGTAGAGCGGCGGCTGGGCGATAAAGAGATGACCCTGCTCGATGATGTCGGCGAGGTGCCGGTAGAAGAAGGTCAGCAGCAGGGTACGGATGTGCGAGCCGTCCACATCGGCGTCGGTCATGATGACGATCTTGTGGTAGCGCAGCTTGCCGATGTCGAACTCGTCGCGGATGCCGGTGCCCAGCGCTGTGATCAGCGTCCCGATCTCCTGGCTGCCCAGCACCCGATCGATACGTGCCCGCTCGACATTGAGGATCTTGCCGCGCAGGGGCAGGATCGCCTGCACGCTGCGGTCGCGGCCCTGCTTGGCGGAGCCGCCGGCGCTGTCACCCTCGACGATGAACAGCTCGGACTTGGCCGGGTCGCGCTCCTGGCAGTCGGCGAGCTTGCCGGGGAGGTTCGCCACGTCGAGCGCACCCTTGCGCCGGGTCAGCTCGCGGGCACGCCGTGCCGCCTCGCGGGCGGTGGCGGCCTCGACCACCTTGCCCATGATGGTCTTGGCCTCGACCGGGTGGGTGTCGAACCAGCGCGCCATGCCCTCGGCGATGACGTTGGAGACCACGGGCGTGACCTCCGAGCTCACCAGCTTGTCCTTGGTCTGCGAGGAGAACTTGGGGTCCGGCATCTTGACCGAGAGCACGCAGGTCAGGCCCTCGCGCATGTCGTCGCCGGTGAGCGTCACCTTGTCCCGCTTCAGCGTGCCGCTGTCCTCGGCATATTTGTTGATGGCCCGGGTGAGGGCGGCACGAAAGCCCATCAGGTGGGTGCCGCCGTCGCGCTGCGGGATGTTGTTGGTGAAACAGAGCATGGTCTCGTGGTAGCCGTCATTCCATTCGAGCGCCACGTCGACCGTGACCCGGTCGCGCTCGGTGGCGACGACGATCGGCGGGTGCAGCGTCTGCTTCGTCCGGTCGAGGTAGCGCACGAACGCCTCGACGCCGCCGTCGTAATGCAGCGTCTCCTCCTTAGGCGGCTCCTGCCGGCGGTCGGCCAGCCTGATCCGCACGCCCGAATTGAGGAACGCCAGCTCGCGCAGCCGATGCTCGAGTGTCTCATAGGAGAACTCGGTCTGGGTGAAGACCTTGATCGACGGCATGAAGGTGATCTCGGTGCCTCGCCGGTCGTTCTGGGGCCCGACGGCCGCCAACGGCCCGACCGGCTCGCCGCCGTCAACGAAGCGCATGTGGTGCTCGTGCCCGTTGCGCCAGATCCGCAGCTCGAGCCAGTCCGACAGGCCGTTGACCACGGACACGCCGACCCCGTGCAGACCGCCCGACACCTTGTAGGAGTTTTGGTTGAACTTCCCGCCCGCGTGCAGGACCGTCATGATCACCTCGGCCGCCGACACGCCTTCCTCGTGCATGTCGACCGGGATGCCGCGACCATTGTCGGTGACGGTGACCGAGCCGTCGGCGTTGATCGTCACGCCGACCTCGGTGGCATAGCCGGCCAGGGCCTCGTCGATCGCATTGTCGACGACCTCGAACACCATGTGGTGCAGGCCGGAGCCGTCATCGGTGTCGCCGATGTACATGCCCGGCCGCATCCGGACGGCCTCGAGGCCTTTCAGTGCCTGGATCGAACTGGCGTCGTAGACGGCCTCGTCGCGCGGCAGGGGTTCACTCATGGGGTGTCAACGCTCCGTTCACGACATGAAAAATGCGGGCCGCCTTGCGCAGCGGCGAGAACAGTCCGGCATCGGTGCCGGTGAGCCAGGCCTGCGCTCCCAGCTCGATCAGTGACTCCAGCAGCTCACCGCGCCGGCGGGCGTCGAGGTGCGCGGTGATCTCGTCGAGCAGCAGGATCGGCAGGTCGCCGTGCCGGCGCAGGCGCAGCGCCGCCTCAGCCAGGACGATGCTGATCAGGAACGCCTTCTGGCGGCCGGTCGAGCAGCGGGCCGCCGGCTCGCTGCCGGCGCTGTCGGTGACGACGAGATCGCTGCGGTGTGGTCCGACCGCGGCACCGCCGCTCAAGGCGTCGGACCTGCGCTCGCGCGCCAGCGCTTCGGCCAGCCGCTGCTCGGCCTCCAGGGCCGGCATGGATTCGAGCCAGGTTTCGACATCGCCGGCCAGTGCCAGGCGCGGTCGCGGAAAAACATGGGCGGCCCCGACCAACTCGGCGTCGAGATCGCGGACCAGGGCGCGCCGTGCTGCCGCCACGGCGACGCCGGCCTCCGCGATGCGACGCTCGATCGCGGCCAGCCACGTGATGTCGTGCCGTCCGCCACGAAGCAGATGCGAGCGTTCGCGCACGGAGCGCTCGAAGGCGGCGACACGGGTGGCGTGGGCGGGATCGATCGCGAGCACCAGCCGGTCGAGAAAGCGCCGTCGCCCGGAAGCGCTCTCGGTGAACAGGCGGTCCATGGCCGGGGTCAGCCAGAGCATGCTCACCAGCTCGCCCAGCTCGTTCTGGCTGCGCAGGGTCTGACCGTCGGCGGCGACGAGGCGTCGCTCGGCCGTCGCATCGCGCGCGGTGTCGAGGTCGACCCGGCCCTGATGGCCGTCGACCTCGGCGTAAAGCCGCCATGGGGCGCCGCCGATGCGGTCGAGCTCGCCGAGTCGGGCGCGGCGGAGACCGCGACCGGGGGTCAGCATCGAGACCGCCTCGAGCAGGTTGGTCTTACCGGCGCCGTTCTCGCCATGCAGCACGACGGGACCGGGGCCGGAATCGAGCACCAGATGGCGATAGTTGCGAAAGTCCCAGAGCTCCAGTCGCCTGACCGACAGCGCGCGGGCCGGCTCCGCCATGGCGCCGGCCTCCCGGGCCAGCGGCAATGCCCTCATACCCGCATGGGCATCAGCACGTAGAGCGTGCTCGAATCGCCCGGGTCGCGCGCCACAGTCGGTGCGGCGGCGCTCGCCATCTCGAAGCGCACCGTGTCGCCATCTATTTCCTGGAGCATGTCCAGAATATAGCGAGCGTTGAAGCCGATTTCGAGAGATTCGCTAGAATAATCAACGTCCAGCTCTTCTTCCGCGCGGCCGGTCTCGGCGCTCACGGCACTGACCCGGACCGTGCCGTCGTCAAAGCCGAGCTTCACCGCACGGGCCTTCTCCGTCGAGATGGTGGCCACCCGGTCGACCGCCTTGCCGAGATCGGCGGTGCGGAAGATCGCCATCTTCTCGTTGCCGGTCGGTATCACCCGCTCATAGTCCGGAAACGTACCGTCGATCAGACGCGAGACCAGGACGGCGCGCTCGAAGGCGAACTGGATCCGGGTCGCCGAGACGCTGATCTCGACCTCGCCACCGATGCTGTCGATGAGCTTGCGGACCTCGCCCACGGTCTTGCGCGGGATGATGATCGCCGGGATCTTCTCGGCACCGGCGGGCAGGGCCACCTCGACGCGCGCCAGCCGATGACCGTCGGTGGCGACGCCGCGGAGCATGCTGGCGGCACCTGCGCTGGTGGCGTGGACATGGATGCCGTTCAGGTAGTAGCGCGTCTCCTCGGTCGAGATCGCAAACCGGGTCTTGTCGATCAGCCGGGCGAGATCGGAGACCGGCATGGTGAAGCTGACGCCCAGCTGCTCCTCGCCGATCGCCGGAAACTCGTCGGCCGGCAGGGTCGGCAGGTTGAAGACGGAGCGGGCGGCGCGGACGGTCATCTCGCCGCCGTCGCCCTGCTCGATGCCGATCTCGCTGCCGTCGGGCAGCTTGCGCACGATATCGAACAAGGTGTGCGCGGCCACCGTCGTGGTGCCCCGGCGGGCGACTGCGGCCGGCTCGTGCGCGACCAGGGACAGGTCCATATCGGTCGCCGTCAGGCCCAGCCGGTCGGACTCGGCGGCGAGCTTGACGTTCGACAGGATGGGGATGGTCGTCCGCCGCTCGACGACGTTCTGGACGTGGGCCAGCGACCGCAACAGGGCCGCACGCTCGATGGTTAGCTTCATGGGCAATGTCGATCCGTGAGCTGCTGGCAGCCATTCGGCTGCGCCTGCGCTTTGGGGACGCGCAAGCTAGCAAAATTGCGTCGCGGGCGACAGGTTTCCTGCGGGTCGGAGAATCGGTCGCGATCAGCCCTGGAGCTTGCGCTTCAGCGCTTCAAGATCGTCCGCCAGCGTGCGGTCCTCGGCGGTCAGCTTCTCGATCTGGCGGACCGCGTGCATCACCGTCGTATGGTCGCGACCGCCGAACTTCTTGCCGATCTCGGGCAGCGAGCGGGGGGTGAGCTGCTTGGCTAGGTACATGGCCATCTGCCGCGGCCGCGCCACCGCCCGCGACCGTCGGGCCGAGGTCATGTCCGCCATGCGGATGCTGTAATGCTCGACCACGGCCTTTTGGATCTCGTCGATGGTCACCCGCCGGTCGTTCGCCCGCAGCAGGTCCTTTAGGACGTCCTGCGCCATCTCGATCGAGATCGGCTTCTGCACCAGGCCCGCCTGATGCACGATCCGGTTCATCGCCCCTTCCAGCTCGCGCACGTTGCTGGTGATCCGGCTGGCCAGGAACTCGATCACCCGGTTCGGGATCGTGACGCCCAGCTGCTCGCCCTTGGCCTGCAGGATGCCCAGCCGCAGCTCGTAGGTCGTGGGATGGATATCGGCGACCAGTCCCCAGCCCAAGCGCGAGCGGATCCGCTCCTCGAGGCCCGACAGGTCGGACGGGCTGCGGTCGGCCGAGATGACGATCTGCCGCCCGCGATCGACCAGGGTGTTGAAGGTGTGGAAGAACTCTTCCTGGGTGCTGTCCTTGCCGCTGATGAACTGGACGTCGTCGACCATCAAGAGGTCGACCGAGCGGAATAGCTCCTTGAAGGTCATGGTGTCCTTCGAGCGGAGGGCCCGCACGAACTGGTACATGAACTTCTCGGCCGACAGGTAGACCACGCGGCGGTCGGCGCCCTGCTGCTTCACCCGATGGGCGATCGCATGCATCAGATGCGTCTTGCCGAGGCCGACCCCGCCATAGAGGAACAACGGATTGAAAGGCGGCTTCGGCGAGGTCGCGACACGCTCGGCGGCGGCCACCGCGAATTCGTTGGGCTTACCGACGACAAAGGTCTCGAACGTGAAGCGCGGGTCCAGACGAGCGCCCAGATCCTCGAGTGCCGCACTCTCGTTGGCGGGGACCGGCTCGGCCTCGACAGGCCGCAGCACCGCCGGTGCGGCCAGCGGGCGTTCTGCCTGCGTACGTGCGGCCGCCGGCCGCACATTGAGCGCGATGGTGCGGACGTTCGGGTTGAGCGAGGTCCACAGGCCGCGAATGCGGTCGGCGTAGTGAGCCACGACCCAGTCGCGCATGAACTGAGTCGGCACCGCGATCACCACACGGTCCCCGTCCACGTGGGCGAGATCGAGCGGCTTCAGCCAGGTCGAATAGGCGGTATCGCCTACCTCGGCCCGCAACAGGCCTCGCACCTGCCCCCACTGCTGCTCGATATCACTCGATTGCGGAAGGACCATACGCACCTCGGACTCCGCCTTCCTGCTCCGGCTGCACACTGGCTGGCCGATGACGCCTTCAAACCTCGACGGACACGCCGCCGAGTTGGCCGCAGCCCAGCCTTGCTACCACTTTTACGCTGCTTTGCTGCAGCAGGGCGAGTCTCTCGTTCAACTTAGAGACGACCCGACCTATTTACATGAGACAACAAATAAAGAGACGACTCAACCTCGACTAACCACGAAAATTAGGACCACTCTTCTGTCCTATTGCTGCGCACCCGAGTGGATGGCGTGAGTGAAGAGAGTAAGGAACGACGGCGATCATGGCAAGAGGATCGAACGGGGAACGCCTAATTTTGCGTTATGGTTGAGAAGCCGATGTCCTAATCACGGGCATAAATCAGGGTGCAAAGCCAAATGCGCCGGCCGCGGTTGCGACCAGCGCGCTAAACAGAAAAGGCTGTAGTACGGGCGCTGCGGACGGCGCCCGGCTCAGATGCCGGCTACGGCAGGCTGCAGCGACTTCACGCGACGCGAGAGCCGGGAAATCTTCCGCGACGCCGTGTTCAACTGCAAAACGCCCTTGGTGACGCCACGCCGCAGCTCGGGCTCGGCTTCGACGAACGCCGTACGCGCAATGTCGTAGTCACCCTTGGCCAGGGCATCCTCGACCTTGCGGACAAACGTCTTGATCCTGCTCATACGACTGCGGTTCACGATCGTCCGCTTTTCCGTCTGGCGAATCCGCTTCTTCGCGGAACGATGATGCGCCACGGGTACCTCTCATGAAAAGTGCGAGGGCGCCCTATAGCCTCACTGCCTCCTGGCGTCAACGCGGCTCTCTGGGGCTGCCTCAGCGATCGGTAAAATTGGGGCTGCGCTTGTCGGCAAACGCCGTCATCCCCTCGAGTCGATCGGCAGTGGCGAACGTTGAGTAGAACAGGCGCCGCTCGACCTTGAGGCCCTCGGCCAGCGTCGTCTCGTAGGCGGCATTCACGGCGTCCTTGGCCATGGCCACGACCGGCCGCGATTTCGAGGCGATGGTCTCGGCCAAGCGGATCGCTTCGTCCACCAGATCGGCCACTGGTACGATCCTGGCCACCAGCCCGGCGCGCTCGGCCTCGGCCGCTTCCATCATCCGGCCGGTGAGCACCATTTCCATGGCCTTGGATTTCCCGACGGCGCGAATCAAGCGCTGGGTGCCCCCAGCGCCTGGAATAGTGCCGAGGTTGATCTCCGGCTGGCCGAACTTCGCGTTGTCGGCGGCCAGGATCAGGTCGCACATCATGGCCAGCTCGCAGCCACCGCCCAGCGCATAACCGGCAACGGCGGCGATGATTGGCTTGCGATGCTGGGCGATCTTCCCCCAGGAGGCGATGAAGTCGCTGCGGAAGGCCTGGGTAAAGTCCTTCCCGGCCATCTCCTTGATGTCGGCTCCGGCCGCGAATGCCTTTTCCGAGCCGGTCAGAACCATGACCGATACGTCGTCGTCCGTGTCCAGGTCGGTGAGGGCCGCCTCGAGCTCACCGATCAGTTGCGCGTTCAGGGCGTTCAAAGCCTTAGGCCGGTTCAACGTGATCAGGGCCACGCGACCGCGGCGCTCGACCGAAATGGTCTCATAGGCCATCGATGGAACTCCCCAGCACTCGGACTTGGTCGATGTCGTCGGTAGCGGAATGACGGAATGCGCTGCATCGCACAAGGCCTGCTGCAACGCAGGACGTCAACTGCCTGCCGTCCAGGTCGCTTCCAGCGTCATGGGACGCCGTCACGACTGGCACCGCGAGCACCAGAAGGTCGCCCTCCCTCCCTGGACGATCCGCTGCACGGGATCGTGACATACCGTGCAAGGGTCGCCCGCGCGATCGTAGACTCGGAAGGCACGCTGAAAATTGCCCAGCTCCCCGTTCGACTGCACATAGTCGCGCAACGACGAGCCGCCAGCGTCGATCGCCGCCAGCAGCACCGTCCGCACCGCCGTGGCCAGGCGCTGCGCCTGACGCGGGCCGAGGCTGCCAGCCGTGCGCGTCGGCGACAAGCGGGCTCGAAAGAGGCTCTCGCTGGCATAGATGTTCCCCACACCCACCACCAGCCGCTGGTCCATCAGCGCCACCTTGAGGTCGCTGCGTCGGCTGGCCAGAACCTGCGCCAGGGCCCGGCCGTCAAATCCCGCCTCGAGCGGCTCGAGGCCGAGATGCGCCAGCCAGCGATGCTGCGCCAAGCTCGCAGCCGGCCACAGATCGACCATGCCGAACCGCCTCGGATCAACGAATCGGAGCTTGGCGCCGTCGTCGAAGCCGAAGGTAAGATGCTCATGCGGGCCACACGGGGGCCCGTCGAAGAGCAGGCGCCCGGACATGCCGAGATGCAGCAGCAGGGCCTGGCCGTCGTCCAGATAGCAAAGAATGTACTTGGCCCGGCGGCCGAAGCCAACCATCGTGCGGCCCTGCACCCGCTCCCCCAGCCGCTCCGGCAGCGGGAAGCGGATGTCGGCGCGACGCTGCACCAGATCGGTCAGGCGCCGCCCGACCAGCCGCGCACGCAGCGCCCTCATGGTGGTTTCAACCTCCGGCAGCTCCGGCATCGATGTCGCCTCTGTCGAGCGTCGGTTGCCGGCTCGTTCCCGGCAGCCTAGAAGTCCGCACCCGCACCTTCACAATGAGCGCCGCTATCTGCATGAGCGAGCCCACCGCCGCAAGCCCGCCCGAGACCGCCCCTGCCGACCCGGCGCGCGCGGCGGCTGATCGTCTGGCCCATTCCTTCGGTTTCGACGAGATCGATCCCGAAGATAAGGCGCCGCGGGTCCGCGACGTCTTTAGGCGGGTGGCCTCTCGCTACGACCTGATGAACGACCTGATGAGCGGTGGCATCCATCGGCTGTGGAAGGAAGCGCTGCTCGATTGGCTGGCGCCGCGGCGCGGGCTGCACCTGCTCGATGTGGCCGGCGGGACGGGCGACATCGCCCAGCGCTTCCTGAGCCGGGTGGATGGCGAGGGGCGGGCGACGCTGGTCGACATCAACGACGCCATGCTGGCGGTCGGCCGTGACCGGGCGCTCGACGCCGGCTGGCTCGCCGAGATCGACTGGCTCGCCGGTGACGCCATGGCGCTGCCGTTCGCCGACCGCTCGTTCGACGCGGTCACGATCGCGTTCGGCATCCGCAACGTCACCCGCATCGACCAGGCGCTGCGCGAGGCGAGACGCGTGCTGCGGCCGGGCGGCAGGTTCCTGTGCCTCGAGTTTTCCAAGGTCGTCCTGCCGGTGCTGGACCGGATCTACGACACCTATTCCTTCAACGTGGTCCCGCTGCTCGGCCGCTGGGTCGCCAAGGACGAGGCCAGCTATCGCTACCTAGTCGAGAGCATTCGCCGCTTTCCCGACCAGGCCGCGTTCGCGGCACTGATGCACGACGCCGGGTTCGAGCAGGTCCGCTACCGCAATCTTTCCGGCGGCGTGGCGGCGATCCACTCCGGCTGGCGGCTGTGAGCTCGACGAACGGCGGACGTTGATGCTGCGCGAGCTCCGCAACGGGGCGCGGGTGCTGGCGACCGTACGTTGCCTGACGCGGCACAACGCGATCTTTCCACTGGCACTCCTGCCGGTGCCGCCAATTCTGGTACGCGTGACCGAGATGGCCGCGAACCGGAAGGCCCTAGGGCGACCGGGACAGCGGCTGGCCAGGGCGCTGCAGGAACTGGGTCCGACCTTCATCAAGCTCGGTCAGTCCCTGTCGGTGCGCGGCGATCTTTTGGGCGAGGCGATCGCCCGCGACCTGTCGGAGCTGCAGGACCAGCTGCCCTCGTTCCCGGCTGCCGAGGCCAAGGCCGTGCTCGAGGCCGAGCTGGAGCGTCCCGTGGCGGAGCTGTTCGCCTCGTTCGAGGACCGGCCCGTGGCGGCAGCGTCCATCGCCCAGGTGCATTTCGCCGTCACCCCCGAGGGCGAGGAGGTCGCGGTCAAGATTCTCCGCCCCGGCATCGGCGCCGCCGTCGAGCGCGACCTCGACTTCCTGCTGTGGCTCGCCGAATGGGCCGAACGGGTGCGGCCGGCGCTGCGCCGGTTCCGCCCGGTGGACACGGTGCGTCTGCTGGCCGCTACCACCCGCTGTGAGATGGATCTGCGCCTGGAGGCTGCGGCCGCGACCGAATTTCGGACCAACTGCATCGACGACGAGGGTTTCGTCGTGCCGCGGGTCGACTGGCGGCGGACCGGCCGGCGCGTCGTCACCTTCGAGCGCGTGTCCGGCCTGCCGGCCGACGAGCGCGACCGGCTGGTCGAAGCCGGCCACGACCCCGACGCGATCCTGGCGCAGGCGGCCGTGGTGTTCTTCAACCAGGTCTTCCGCGACGGCTTCTTCCACGCCGACATGCATCCGGGGAACATGCTGATCGATGCGCAAGGCCGCATCGTCGCCATGGATTTCGGCATCATGGGCAGGCTCGATCTCGCCACCCGGCGCCATCTGGCGGAGATTCTCGTGGGCTTCCTCAGCCGGGACTACCGGCGGGTGGCCGCCGTGTTCTTCCGCGCCGGGTTCGTCCCGGCGGACCAGGACGAGGACGCGTTCCAGCAGGCCTGTCGCGCCGTCGGCGAGCCGATCCTGGGCCTGCCGCTGAACGAGATCTCGCTCGGCCGCCTCTTGGGTCAGCTGCTCACCGTGGCCGAGCAGTTCGCGATGGAGCAACAGCCGCAGCTGGTTCTGCTGCAGAAGACGATGGCGGTGTCGGAAGGCGTGGGCCGGGTGCTGAATCCCAACGTCAATATCTGGCAGGTGGCGCAGCCGTTGGTAGAGTCGTGGATCCGCGCCAATCTCGGCCCCGAGGCCCGGGCGCGGCAGTTCGCCGGCGAAGGGATGGAGATGCTGCAGCGGCTGCCGGTGCTGATCGCCCGGGCGGAGCGCCTGATGCACGGCCTCGAGGCGGACCGGGCGCCCAGCCCGCGCCAGGACGCCCGTATCGGTACCCGTCTCCTGCCCCTGGCGGCGGGCCTGGCGCTGGGCCTGGCGCTGGCCTCGGCTTTCGGCTGACCGGCCGGTGCGGGCGCGCCTGATCTCGCGGCCGCTGCGCTGGCTCAGGGACAACGACCCCTGCTACGTCGAGGTGGCTCGGGTCGTGCATATCGGTCTGGGCCTGGCGCTCGGTATCGCTGCCGGGGTCGCCGTCGACGACGCCTACGATCTTGGCCAGCCGGTGGCGGTACCGCTGTTCGTGGCCTTGGGGGCCATGGCCCATCTCACGTTCCTCGCACCGTCGTCCCGCACCGGCGAGCTCGTGGAAATGGGGCGGATCTCGGCCCTGACGCTGGGCTTCATCCTGCTGAGTGCCCTGATCGGCCCCGGCTCGCTGCCGCAGGGGCCGGCGATCATGAAGCTCCTGCTCGTGCCCACGACCTTCGTGGCGCTCTACATCCGCCGATTCGGCCTGGCCTACCATCGGGCGGGGCTCGCTTTGTTCGTGACCGCCCTGATCGTCTCCACCATCGAGCCCACGCGGTCGCAGGGATGGGTGCTGCTGCTGGCCGCGACCGGCGGTGCCGCGATGGCCTACCTGCTGCGATTGTCACCGCTGCGACCGTCGGCGGTCCACGGCCTGCGGATGGTCCTGGCCGACTATCGGCGGGTGCTGGTGGCCGTGCTCACGAATCTGGCGGGCGAGCTGGAGGCCGATGCGCCCATCACCCGGCAGCTGCGCGGGGTCGTGC
>JBATRI010000717.1:0-5932 GCA_049292515.1 Geminicoccaceae bacterium | reverse complement strand
GCAAAGGGTCCGACCGCTTCGTCTACAACCTCATGTCCGACGGTGAGCTCGGCGAGGGCCCGACCTGGGAGGCGGCGATGTCGGCCGGCCATTGGCGGCTCACCAACCTGATCTGCCTCGTCGACGTCAACCGAATGCAGGCCGACGGGCGGCCGGAAGGCGTTCTCAACTCCGAGCCGCTGCTGCCGAAATGGGAGGCGTTCGGCTGGCATGCGCAGCGCGTGGACGGCAACGACATCGATGCGGTGGTGCAAGCCTTCGACGTGGCGCGCAGCCTGGATGAGCCCAAGCCGCGCGTGATCATCTGCGACACCCAGATGGCCAAGGGCGTGCCGTTCCTCGAAGCCCGCGAGAAGTCCCACTTCCTGCGCGTGGAACCGCACGAATGGCAGCAGGCGCTGGCAGCACTCGACGCCGGGAGGAAATCATGAGCCGGACGAAGCGAGGACCGTGGCGGGGTGGCGCGAGTACTGCCGCAACAGCAGCAGCCGGCGATCCCTCCAAGCCGCGGCTGACCACTTCGGCCATGATCGCTTCGCTTGCGAGCGAAGGCCAGCGTACCCAGGCGGCCCCCTTCGGCCATGCGCTGGTGGAGCTGGCCAAGAAACGACCCGAGATCGTCGGCATGTCCGCCGATCTCAGCAAGTACACGGACCTGCACATCTTCGCCAAGGAGTTTCCCGATCGCTTCTACCAGATGGGCATGGCCGAGCAGCTGTTGATGCTGGCGGCCGGTGGCATGGCGCATGAAGGCTTTGTGCCCTTCGTCACCACTTATGCAGTATTCGCTTCCCGTCGGACCTACGACTTCATCAGCCAGGGGATTGTCGAGGAGGGCCTGAACGTCAAGATCTGCTGCGCCCTGCCGGGCCTGACCACGGGCTACGGGCCCAGTCACCAGGCAACGGAGGACATCGCGATCTTCCGCGGCATGCCGGACCTGACGATCGTGGACCCCTGCGACGCGCTCGACACGGAGCAGGCCACCCATGCCATCGCGGCGCATGACGGGCCGGTCTACATGCGCCTCCTGCGCGGCAACGTGCCGTTGGTTCTGGACGAGTACGACTACAAGTTCGAGCTCGGCAAGGCGAAGCTGATCCGTGATGGCGCCGACGCGCTCGTGATCTCCTCCGGCTTCATGACGATGCGCGCGCTCGAGACGGCCAAGTTGCTGGAGGCCGATCGCGTGAACCTCGCGGTTCTGCACGTGCCGACCATCAAGCCGCTGGACGAACAGACGATCCTGCACGAGGCCCGCCGCAACGGCCGGCTGGTGGTCGTGGCGGAAAACCACACCGTCATTGGCGGACTGGGCGAAGCGACCGCCACGGCGCTGCTGCGGAATGGCGTGACGCCGAAGTTCCGGCAGGTGGCGCTGCCCGACGAGTTTCTCGACGCCGGCGCCCTGCCGACGTTGCACGACCGCTACGGGATCTCCGCCGAGGCAATGGCGACCAACATCAAAAGCTGGCTGTGACATCACGCGGATCGGGGGGCAAAGCCTCCCCGACCCGCACCTGACACCGCACAAATTCCGAACGCGCACCGGCGCAGGAGCGGCCGCTCGAAAGAAGCGGCTTGGCGTCGCGCGCCCATATGGAATGCACATGCAACGGATCGCCTTCATCGGCCTTGGAGCCATGGGCCGGCCGATGGCCCGCAACCTGCTTCGCGCGGGCTTCGAGGTTCGGGGTTTTGACCTTAACCCCGCCGCCCTCGCGGATTTGGAGGCGGCAGGCGGCACCCCCACCGGCTCGGTACGCGAGGCCTGCACCGGGGCTGACACCATCGTGTTGATGGTCGTCAATGCCGCCCAGGCGGAGGCCGTACTCTTCGCCGAGGGCGCGCTCGAAGCCGCTCCGGCCGGAGCCATCGTCTGCCTGACGGCAACCTGTCCGCCGAAGCAGGTGGAAGCAATCGCGGCGCGTGTCGCAGCGGCCGGCTGCCGCTTCGTCGACTGCCCGGTTTCGGGCGGCGTCGTGGGCGCGACGACGGGGAGCCTCACCGTCATGGCGGCGGCGCCCGCGGAAGTCTTCGAGGCGGCGCTCCCGGTGCTGAAGGCCATCGGCAGCCGCACGCTCCACGTCGGCGATCGGCCGGGGCAGGGGGCAACGGTCAAGACCGTCAACCAGCTCCTCTGCGGCGTCCACATCGTCGTGGCGGCCGAGGCGCTCTCGCTCGCGGAGCGCGTCGGCGTCGATACGGCCCGGATGCTCGCGATCCTGACGGGGACCTCCGCCGGCAGCTGGATGCTGCAGGACCGAGGCCCGCGAATGCTTCAGGCGGAGCCCGAAGTGACGAGCGCCGTCGACATTTTCGTCAAAGACCTCGGCATCGTTCTTGAGGCTGGTCGTGAGACCAAGGCTGCCCTGCCGCTGACCGCGCTCGCCTTCCAACTCTTCAACGCGACCTCTGGGCGAGGCGATGGCGCCGCCGACGACAGCCAAGTCATCCGGGCCTTCCGGGCCCTCAACGGCACCATGTGAGACACGCCGTTATAAGGGAGGATGCCATGACCACTCTAAAGCCAACGCGCCGAATGCTGCTCACCGGCGCCGCGGCCGTTCCCCTTGTTGCGATCCTGAAGCGACCGGCGTCCGCCGCCGAGTTCCGTCTCAAATATGCGACCGGCCAGGCGGCAAGCCATCCGGTCAACATCCGCGCGCAGGAAGCGATCGACCGGATTCGGGAGGCGACCTCGGGCCGGGTGGACATCCGGCTCTTCCCGACAAACCAACTCGGCGCGGACACCGATCTGCTCGCGCAGGTCCGGAGCGGCGCCGTCGAGTTCTTCAATGTCTCCTCGCTCATTCTCGCCACCTTCGTGCCGCTGTCAGGCATGACCAGTCTTGGCTTTGCCTTCCAGAATTACGACGACGTCTGGCGGGCGATGGACGGGCCCTTCGGCGACCATATCCGCGCCGAGATCGCCAAGCGGCCGATCTTCGCGATGAATCGGATCTGGGATAACGGCTTCCGCCAAATTACGTCGTCAGGCCGCGAGATCCGCACGCCGGAGGATCTCCAGGGCTTCCGCCTGCGGGTGCCACCCGCGCCGGCGCTCACCTCGCTGTTCCAGGCGCTCGGCGCGGGGCCGTCGCCGATCAACTTCAACGAGCTCTACACCGCGCTGCAGACCAACGTCGTCGAGGGCCAGGAGAACCCGCTCGCCATCATCCAGACTGGGCGGCTCTATGAGGTACAGAAGAGCTGCTCGCTGACGAGCCATGTTTGGGATGGCTATTGGGTCCTCGCCAACAAGCGGCTCTTCGAGATGCTGCCTGAAGATCTCCAGGAGATCGTCAGGACCGAAATCGACCGCTCCGCGCTCGACCAGCGCGCCGACATCGCAGGCCTCAGCCAGACGTTGCGCGCGGAGCTTGGCGCGAAGGGCCTGTCCTTCATCGACGTCGATCAGGAGGCTTTCCGCGCCGCCCTTGGCAAGACCGACTTCTATGCCTCATGGCGCGCGAAGTACGGCGATACCGCTTGGGAGCTGCTGGAGCAGGTCTCCGGCAAGCTCGGCTGACGGCTGCCCCCAAACCAACCAGAACATGAAGGAGGAAGTCGCGTGAGCATTCCCAGCGAAACCACGGCCATCGCCGAGCTCGGCGCCGAGACCGAGCGGCGCGCGCCAATTCCCTGGCTCGAGCGGCTGAACGACACCGTCGGCCGCGTGGTTGAGTTTCCGGCGGCGGTCCTCGTCGTCGTCGAGGTCGTCGTGCTGCTCGTCGGCGTCATCTGGCGCTATGCGCTGCACCACCCGCTCGTCTGGTCGGACGAGCTTGCCTCAATCCTTTTCGTTTGGCTCGCCATGCTCGGCTCGGTCGTGGCGCTGCGCCGCGGCGAGCACATGCGGATGACCGCCCTCATCGGCATGATGCCGCCCCGAGCGCGGGTGTTGCTCGACCTCGTGGCGATCGCGGCGACACTGACCTTCCTCGTCCTCATCGTCGGTCCGGCCTTTATTTTCGCCGAGGAGGAATCCTGGGTGATCACCCCGGCGCTCGGCATCGTCAACTCCTGGCGTGCCGCCGCCCTACCGGTCGGCTTCGTGCTGATGATCGTCGTCGGCTTCATCCAGCTCTTTCGCGTCGGCACCACGCGCGACGCCCTCCTCGCGCTCGGCATCATGGCAGCACTCGTCGTCGTCTGCGCGCTGCTGAGCCCCGTGCTGATGCCGCTCGAGAACGTGAACCTGCTTATCTTCTTCCTCTTCGGTGTCGGGGCCATGGTGCTCCTTGGCGTGCCGATCGCCTTCTCGTTTGCGCTCGCTACCTTCGCCTACCTCGCCGTCACCACGCACACCCCGACGCTCGTCGTCGCCGGGCGGATGGACGAGGGCATGAGTCACCTGATCCTGCTTGCCGTGCCGCTCTTCGTGCTCCTCGGCCTGCTGATCGAAATGACCGGCATGGCCCGCGCCATGGTCGGGTTCCTCGCGAGCCTGCTCGGCCACGTCCGTGGCGGCCTCTCTTACGTGCTGATCGGGGCGATGTATCTTGTCTCCGGCATCTCGGGGTCCAAGGCAGCCGACATGGCGGCGGTGGCGCCGGCGCTCTTCCCAGAGATGCGCAAGCGCGGCGCAAAGCCCGGCGATCTTGTGGCACTCCTCGCCGCGACGGGCGCGCAGACCGAGACTATCCCGCCCTCGCTCGTCCTCATCACTATCGGCTCGGTGACCGGTGTGTCGATCGCGGCGCTCTTCACCGGCGGGCTCCTGCCGGCGGTCGTGCTCGGCCTCACCCTCGCCGCTCTCGTCTGGTGGCGCTACCGGCACGAGGATCTGTCCGGCGTGCGGCGCGCCACGGCGGGCGAGGTCGGCAAGACGTTCCTGATCGCGATCCCGGCGCTCGCGCTTCCCTTCATCATCCGTGCCGCGGTGATCGAGGGCATCGCCACCGCAACCGAAGTCTCGACCATCGGCATCGCCTACACGGTAGTCGCCGGCCTCTTGGTTTACCGCCAGTTCGACTGGAAGCGGGTCTACCCAATGCTTGTCGACACCGCCTCGCTGTCGGGCTCGATCCTGCTCATCATCGGCGCAGCGACCGGCATGGCCTGGGCGCTCACCCAGTCCGGCTTCTCGCAGGAGCTCGCCAATGCGATGAAGGCGATGCCAGGCGGCGTCCCGGTGTTCCTCGCGGTCTCGATCGTGGCCTTCATCGTGCTCGGATCGGTGCTCGAGGGCATCCCCGCCATCGTCCTCTTCGGCCCGCTACTGTTCCCGATCGCCAAAGCCGTGGGCGTCCACGAGGTCCACTACGCCATGGTCGTCTGCCTCGCCATGGGCCTCGGCCTCTTCGCGCCTCCTTTCGGCGTCGGCTACTATGCCGCCTGCGCCATCAGCCGCATCCACCCCGACGAAGGCATGCGACCGATCGTCGGCTACATGATCGCGCTCCTGATCGGCCTGATCATCGTCGCCGCCGTTCCGTGGATCTCCATCGGCTTTCTTGGCTGAGACGGCCCAATGGAGACTGTGTCTATGATCACAGCTGAGCCCTGTTGCCTACCAGTTGGTAGTCTCATGGTGTGCAGCCGCCGCCTTGGCTCACTGATGCGATGGTCGCGCTGATCGTGGGCGCGCATGCGCTCGGCAACCGATAGACCGTCTGCACCGGAGATCAGCATGCACCCAGAGCGCCATGAAGCGGGGCGCATGTAAACGATGACGAGCCGCGGCACGAGGATCGGGAAGCCGAATTTTCTCCGAAAGACGCATGCAGTTGATGAGAACCTCGCCCCGCTAGTCCACCATTCTGATGTGGTATCGCCATCCAACGAACGGTTCCTTCGCCCAGTGGACTTGCCCCCTGGGAGTGGAGGGTTTGCTAACGAACCCTGAACACTCGAGGAGGGCAGTATGGCCGAGAGGGGAACCCGGCGTCGGTTCACGGCCGAGTTCAAGGCGGCAGCGGTCAAGCGG
>JBATRI010000716.1:0-2292 GCA_049292515.1 Geminicoccaceae bacterium | reverse complement strand
CAGCTTGACCGCGCATATTTCGGCCAGAACGTCGCTCATGCGGGCGAGGGCACGTTGGTGATCTCGACCAGCCGCGCCAGCGCCGCCGCGGCAGCCCCGCCGTCGATCGCCTCTGCGGCGAGGCCCGCACCTTCGCGTAAATTTCCCACCCGGCCGGCCACGAGCAGGGCACCCGCGGCGCTGAGCAGCACGGCGTCGCGGAACGGGCCCGGGCCACCTTGCAGCAGTGTCCGGATCGCCTCGGCATTGTAGGCGGGCTCGCCACCCTTCAGGTCCTCCGGCCGGCCACGCGGCAGGCCCGCATCCTCGGGCGTCACCTCGAAGCAGCGCACGCGGCTGCCGTTCCACTCGGCCACCAGGGTCGGGCCGGTCGTGGTCAGCTCGTCGAGCCCATCGCTGCCGTGCACCACCCAGGCGAAGCTGGACCCGAGACGGCCCAGGACATTGGCCAGCGGCTCGAGCCACTGCGCCGCGAAGACGCCCATGAGCTGCCGCTTGACCCCCGCCGGGTTGGCCAGCGGGCCCAGCAGGTTGAAGATCGTACGCGTGCCGAGCTCCATCCGCGTGCCGGCCACGTGCCGCATGGCACCGTGATGGCGCGGCGCCATCATGAAGCCGATCCCGGCCTCCCGCATCGCCCGCTCGATCAGGGCGAAGTCCGCATCGATGTTGACCCCCAGCTCCTTCAGCACCTCGGCCGAGCCGGATCGGGAGGACAGGCTGCGATTGCCGTGCTTGGCCACCGGCACCCCGGCACCGGCCACGACGATCGCGGCGGCGGTCGAGATGTTGAAGGTGCCGGCCGCGTCCCCACCGGTGCCGCAGGTGTCGATCGCACCCTCGGGTGCTGTGATCCGAGCCATCCGCTGGCGCATGCTCAGCGCACCGGCGGTGATCTCGTCGATCGTCTCGCCGCGTACCCGCAGCGCCATCAGGAAGCCCGCGATCTGGGACGGCGTGGCGCCGCCCTCCATCATCACCGCGAACGCATCGCCGGCCTCGTCCTGATCGAGGAGTGCACCGGTGGCGGCCTTGGCGATCAGCTGCTTGAAGCGCAGCGCCTCGGCGGTCACGCCGTGCCTCCTGCGCGAGCGAGCTCGAGAAAGTTGCGCAGCAGCTGGTGGCCGTGCTGGGTCTCGATGCTCTCGGGATGGAACTGGACACCGTGGATTGGCAGGCTGACGTGGCGCAGCCCCATGATCGTGCCGTCCTCGGTCCAGGCATTGGCCCGCAGCTCCGCGGGCATGGTCTCGGGAATCGCTGTCAGCGAGTGGTAGCGGGTGGCGGCAAACGGAGTCGGCAGATCGACGAACACGCCTGTGCCGTCGTGCTCGATGGGGCTGAGCTTGCCGTGCATGACCTGCTTGGCGCGGCCGATCGTGGCGCCGAACGCCTGGGCGATCGCCTGATGGCCGAGGCAGACCCCGAACACCGGCACCCGGCCGGCGGCGGCGCGCACCAGCGGCAGCGTGATTCCCGCCCGGTCGGGGTCGCATGGGCCGGGCGAGATCACGATCGCGTCGGGCCGCATCGCGATCGCGTCCTGCACGGTCAGGGCATCGTTGCGGTGGACGACGGTCTCCACGCCCAACTCGCCCAGATAATGGACCAGATTGTAGGTGAAGCTGTCGTAGTTATCGATCAGGAGCAGCATCGTCTCGCTCGATTGAGGGGCCCGCCGGCGGGCGCGGCGCAGAGAACCGCACCGCGGTCGTCGGCGTCAAGCGCCGTACCTTGAGCCACCTTACCTTCATATGGTGCCGGCGAACCACACTCCTGGTCAGCTCGCGGCGGAATGCGCCTTGCACGGGGGCGCCGGCTCATTAGCTTGGGCTCGGCATGGATCAAATGGCCGGAGGCCGGCTTATTGAATCGTTCGGGCAGGCGGCGCGGGTCGCGGACGCTGGAGTTGCCGCGCGTGGTGCGGCGGCTTGGTCGTCGACTCGGGCGAGGTCTGGTCCTGCGCAATCTGGCCGTGATGGCGGTGCTGGCCGTTTGCGTGGTGCTGGTGCTGGGCGCGGTCATGGGACCACCGGGCCGCGGCAACTCCTCCTATCGCACCGCGCCCGTGCTGCGCGCCATGGGCGTGCCGGACGACGAATCGCAGCGGGCCGCGTCCGCGTGGGCGGAGATCCCCAGCCTGTCGGTCAGCCCGCGGTTTGTCCTCCCGCTCGTGCGGGACGATACCAAGCGGCGGCTGGTCGCCCCGCCGCCGGTCGTCCTGGCCGCGCTGCCGGCGCCGGTTCCCGTGGAGATTCCCCCACCGGCGTTGTCCGCGCCGCTCCCAGTGCC
>JBATRI010000715.1:0-4536 GCA_049292515.1 Geminicoccaceae bacterium | reverse complement strand
CTCCTGGGCAGAGGGAATCCACCAGTCTATCGCTCACAGGTTGAGTACAGTCAAGGATTATGGTCCTGCGCGGCGGTGCTTCCGGTAGATAAGCCGCGGCATTGCGACCAATGCAGCGGGTGCGCTACGGCGATAGAGGTGCCGGGTGGCGAACCCCCGCGGTTGCCACCGCCCTGCCAAACGGGTCGTTCGACGAGGCAGGTCGGGCCAGGACGATCGTCGATTTCGTAGGGTGTCCCCGAAACCAGACCTTTGTTGGGCTGCGTGGTCGCAGTTGGACGGCAGCCCGCAGTAGTCACGGCCTCGTCGGCAGCGCCGCTACCGCAGCCGCGAATCTGGGTACCAATCGTCACGAAGCACGCCTTCGGTGATCCAGGGGGGAACCTCGGGCAGAAGCCGCGCCGCCTCGGCTTCCTCGTACTCCTCCAGAGCCAGGATCGGGTCGCGACGGGCGGTGCCGTGGAGGCGGGGCAGCTGCTGCTCCACGTCGCGGCGGATCGAGGCCGACAGCTTGTTCTCCAGCATCGAGCGCGTCTCGACAATGGTGCGCCGCCAGCCGCGGCGAGGCGTAAATCCCCGTTAATGATATCTGGTACTATAGGCGCCGAACGGCACCAAGTGCGTTTAGCATTATATCCTATCACCGAAATGCAGGATTGCTGACGTCGATATCCCCGTGAGCGATGTGAGCGGCTCCTGCTGAAACGCTTGCATTACACATTGGAAATTTTAAAATTTAGCAAGAGGCGTATCAGTTCGCCCAGTCGTTGCCGTTGAAGCACCAGCGGGACGGTAAGGGAAACAGGATCGCAATCGTAAGGGAGGACGTATGTACAAAGTATCATCGAGCTCGTGGACTCTCGCGCTTGCGCTGTCGCAGGCCCTTTGGGTTTTGCCAGGCGCCCGGGAGGCTGCGGCTCATCCCTCTGGCGACCCTTCATGCTATCTGCCTCCCTATTCGCTGACCCTCAGCCCGTGCGTCCCGCACGACGTCCCAGCCGGGCCGGCTGCCACCGTCGCACAGCTCGCGGTGTTCGCCTGGCAGGAGTTCGTCGCCCTGAACTGGGTCGCGGCGGATCCGGCCTCAACCGGCACGCGCGGGCGGGCCAACACCCTGCTCGACCCCGACGCCGGCTTCCTCGGCATCGCGCCAGACGCCAGCGGCAGTTACCCTCTGCTCGTGTGGCAGACCTACCGGCACAAGAACGAGCTGTTTCCCGCTGACGGTATAACCGACGCCATGTTCGACTCGGCGCTGCCGCCAACCTACAAGTACGCGACCCAGCCCACGCCGACGATCAACGGGCCGATCCCGAGCTTCAACCTCTTCAACAATCTCGACGAGACCAGCCAGATTGGCTTGGACAACATGTATGCGTATGCCACATCCGACGTGCAGCCCGAGGCGCCGCTCCCCGCGACCGGGACGCGTGTGGCCTACGAGGCAAAAGTCAATCGAGCGGTATATAAATACGCACAAGACAATAGCTTTCTCACCCTCGTCAAAAATCCAAGTACTGGTGTCATCTCGTATCCGAAGCTGGATGCGGCCCTTGGCATGACGTCAGCCAATCTTGACCTCTACGGCGGAATATGCAGCAGCAGCAACACCCAGATCTTCATGCTGCCGTGCGGTGATATCACCAAGGCGGGCGACGAAGGCGAAGGTGCGATCGAAATCAAGGCGGCGTGGCGCAAACTGCAAGATTCCGAGGTGGGCAAAGGCAAATTTTTCACACGGAACGTCATCTACTACACCAACTCGGGAGGAAAGCAGTTCTATAACAATGATGTGTGGGGGCTCGTTGCCCTGCACATCATCCACAAGACCAAATCGTTCCCGGGCTTCGTTTTCGCGACGTGGGAGCAGGTCGACAATTACGATGACACAGCTTCTCCACCCGCAAACACTCAGAACTTGGCGTTCCAGAATACCGGGACAGACCTTGAGAATATCCCCGTGACGCGCGTCAATCCCATCCACTCGCAGGTTGCGGCTACCAATGTCGTGGTTCACAACGCTTTCAAGGCCGTGAACCCCGATAGTGTCTGGCTGAACTATGAGTTGATCGGCGTTCAGGCTACGCCCGTCGCCGCCCCACCGCCTGCCACCGCGTCGGCAGACGATCTCAGCTACTACTATCTCGCCAATATCATGGTCGAGACCAATCAGACCCTGCAGAACTTCCATGGCGCGGCTCCCGAAGGGACCGTAATCCCGTTCTTCCCGAACGTGATGGTCAACGGCCAAGGCTTCGAGATGGGCGGCTGCCAGGGTTGTCATGGCTTTCAGGCGCAATATGGCGGCGGGGACATGAGCCGCCTCTTCGCCGCGGCAGACTCGAACACGTTGCTGGCCGAGTCGATCAATGCGGGCGCGGCGCAATCCATCAGAACCTATCGGCTGCGGTCGAGGAGCGTGTCGATCCCGTGGGAATCGCGGCTGGAGGGCGTGTCGCGTTGGCAATACTCACATGGGACCAGCATACCAGATAGCCTTAAGCGCGGCCGTTGACTTTTGGTCGATCGCCGGGAATTCGGGGACATGGCGCAATCGTCCTAAGGTGGACACCCTCCAGCCTGTGAGAGCGTGAGGGGGGTGACCATGACGAGCTATGCCGGCTTGGACGTACCGCAACAAGAGACGACGATCTGCGTCGTGGGCGCGAGTGGAGCGGTGTTGTGGGCCGGCAAGGCCCGCAGCGAGCCCGCGGCTCTGGCCACGGTGTTGCGGCGTCCTGCGCCGAGCTGACCGTGGGCGGTGCTGGAGAGCGGTGCCCTGTTCGGCTGGCTATGCGGCGGGTTGATCGCCGCGGGCCTGCCGGCGGTCTGCATCGAGGCGGGCGGCACATGGCGCGCTGCGGCAGCGACGCAGCAAGACCGGCCGCGGCGATGCCCTGGGTCTGGCGCGTCTCGCCCAGACCGCTTGAGTTTCGGGCGTGTGTTTCGTTGGCCCCCGCTTGCCGGCGCGCAGTCGGCGGCCAAGGTGCGCTTCCATCTCACTGAGGAAATCCGCATCGCCGAGCGGCCGGCCGGTGCGCTCGTGCTGGCGGAGGTCATCTGCGTCGCGCTCCTTTAGCCCGCCCGCGAGAGATTCGAGCCAGTCACCCACGGCCTCGATCAGCGGTTCTCGGCTGGCCGGTCAGATGCGCCTTGGCGCTGCTCCATGGCCACGCCTCGGGGGTGGCGACGAGTCGGGCGCGCACCGGGTTGAGCTCGATGTAGCGGACGGCGGCGAGCAGGAGATGGATGTAGTTGGGCATCAGGCACAGACCGCCACGTCATGGCGCTGGCACCAAGTCGCCAGGAACTGCCGGTAGAGCGTGTGATCCTCGGCACCGAAGAAGGTCGTCTGACGTCGATTGCGGCGCTGGGTCACGTGATGCGGAACACCGGCAGCCACCACGCGTGCCGGCCTAGCCATGGAAGGCTGGTAGCGGGCCGACGGCAAATGGTCAATTTCGTATGGTGTCCCCGAAACTCCCACGATGGACACGCCGCCCGCCGCCACCACCCTCGTCGAACGCGCCGCGCAACGGGGGTGGGTCGGGTCAGGGCGATCGTCGGTGGCGTAGGGTGTCGCCGGAGCCCCTGACCTCAGGGGCCGTCGGTGCTCGGACGGGCGGCCGCCTCCTTCACGTCAGGACGCGTCGGCCCGCCCTGGCCTGCGATCAGAAGCAATCGTAGCAGGCTGGCGCCCCGACAGCGGCGAAGCACAGGATGCAGAATTCCGGGCCGGCGAGACAGCTCGTGGCGCAAGAGGCCGCGGCGGCGACGCACCCCAGCGCCTTGATCCAACTGCACGATTTGAGGCCGGCGCCGAGATTGCCTTTCTGGTTCAGAGCCGCCACCTGGGCCGGAACGCCGTTCGCCTGGGCGATATCGCAGAACTCCGACGTGTTCAGATCGCTGTTACCCTGGTGCTGGGTGATCACCATGGGGAGCACGGCCCCCTGCGGCGGCCCGACCCGGAGTTCCAGCACGTGGCAGGTCGCGTGGGTGATCCGGACCGGGAGTTTGGCCGGCGTCGCCTTCCGACCGCCGTTGCGGATCACGGCGTCGGCGACGATCTTGCCGCCCTGGGCGAGGAAACCCTTGATCTCGATCGTTCCGACGAAGCTTCCGCTGACGAACGGGATGCCGATGGCCGGGAAGGACGCCACCGGCTTGGAGGCCGCCGCGAGGCCAAGCTCTCCGGCCGACGGTCTGGCCGCCGCGAACGCCGCCGCAGCGGCGAACACGAGGAGCGCCAGAGCCAGTGTGATGCCAGATTTCATTTGTTTCCCCCAATTTATTGATGGTGATATCGGCAATACCGTTAACCTAGGAATAAGAAAATTCAAGTAATAATTAAGCATTCAGTTGTTTTTTGTTTGTTATTTCCAGGGTTAGTTCCGGGGACACCTTACTCAATCAACCAATTCTTTGACTGAGTTTCGGGGATCCGGCATAGCTCGTCATCGGTCACTCTCCTGGTGCTTGCACGCCCCGTGGAGAGTGACCTCCTAGCGCGATTACGCCAGGTCCCCGCAACTC
>JBATRI010000714.1:0-2165 GCA_049292515.1 Geminicoccaceae bacterium | reverse complement strand
GCTGACGCCGGTCTGGAAGCCCTCCCTCGCCATGGCGGAGGCAACAGGCGGCTGGAGGGTGCTGGGCGAGGGAGCAGTCGCCGCTGCGTTGCAGCGCCGCCTGCCGGCAGGCGGCGACCTGCTCAGCTTCTGGCCGGCACCCCTGACGGTGCCGACTTCGCTCGCCGAATGGCGCACGCGGCGCCACGAGCTGCTCTCGGCGTTCACCGTGGCGCTCCGCCCAGTCTTGGGCGCCAGCGGCCGGCTGGTGTGGGTGACGGGCGAGTTCGATCCAGTGGCCGAACTGCTCGACGGCCTGATCGCAACGTTACGGGTCGAGCATCCCGAACTGCAGGCGCGGCGTATCGTGCTCGCGGCGAGCCTGGCTGATCCGGTGGCAGCGATCGTGACCGAGCTCGGCCGGACCGAAGCCGAGCCGCTGGTGCTGCTTCGTCAGAACGAGCGGCTGATCCGCCGTTTCGAGCCGGTGTCAGTCGCGAATCCGCCTCGTCCGCCGCACGGCGATGCGACCTATCTAGTGACAGGGGGAACCGGTGGCATCGGCCGACTGCTGGTCCAGCATCTGTTGGGCGCCGGTGCCGGGCGAATCGTGCTTGCGAGCCGAGGTGGGAGCTTGCCTGATTCGCTTGCGGGCGATGGCCGCCTGACGGCCGCTGCGTGCGATCTTGCCGACGGAATGGCGGTCACCACGCTCGTTGAAGGTCTCGCCCAGGGAGGCCCACCCCTGTGCGGCGTCTTCCATCTCGCTGGCGTGACCGCAGATGGCCTGTTGGCGACGCAGAGTGTCGCAGCGATGGCGCCCGCGTTCGCCGCCAAGCTGGATGGCGCCTGGCTGCTCGACCGGGCCACCCGGGCGCTCGAGCTCGACCATTTCGTGCTGTTCGGCTCCGTCACGGCCACACTGGGACTCGCGGGTGCCGGCGCCTACGCCGCCGCCAACGCCGCCCTTGCCGGGATCGCCCGCGATCGCCGTCGGGTGGGTCTGCCAGGCTTGGCGATCGGTTGGGCGGCTTGGCAGGATACCGGAATGGCCGAGGCTGCACAGCTCTGGCGCGATGGGCCGATGCCGAGCTACCCGGCAGCGGATGCACTCGCCGCACTGGACCGGATGTTGACCGTGCCGGCAGCCGACCTCGTCGTGCTGCCGGCCCCCGACCAAGCTCTCCTCACCCGCGGCGATTGGGATCGTGTCGGGTGAGTTTTTTCACTTGGGCGCTCTAGTACGATCCATTAGGCATCATTCCGCTGCGGGAACGCACAAGGGTTTCGACCAGAAGTGTCAGGGGAGGAGACTGGCGATCATGCGGGCAATGCGCGGGTCACGCTCAGAGCCGATCGCCGTGGTTGGGGTCGGCTGCCGGTTGCCCGGCGGGGCCGACGATCCGGATCGCCTCTGGAGCCTGCTCGCCGACGGTCGCGACGTCGTGGCGCCGATTCCCATCGACCGCTGGAACCATGCCGCCTGGTATGACCCCGATCCGGCAGCCATCGGCAAGACCCGGCAGCGGGAAGCCGGCCTGCTCGAGCGGATCGACACGTTCGATGCCCCCCACTTCGGTATCAGCCCGCGCGAGGCCGAGGCCATGGACCCGCAGCAGCGGGTACTGCTGGAGACCGTCTGGCAGGCGCTCGAGGACGCTGGAGAACTCGGCCATTCCAGGCATGCCGGCCGCGTCGGCGTGTTCGTTGGCCTCTACAACGACAATTATGGCATGATCGCCCGCGGTTCGCCCGATCCCGGCCGCATCGGCGGCTGGTCGGCGAGCGGCACGCACACCAGCATCGCCGCCGGCCGGATCGCCTTCACCTTCGACTTCACCGGCCCGGCCGTCTCCGTCGACACGGCCTGCTCGTCCTCGCTGGTGGCGGTGCATCTGGCGATCCAGTCGCTCCGCGCCGGGGAATGCGATCTGGCGGTGGCCGGTGGCGTCCACCTCCTGCTATCGCCACTCGGCCTGGTCGCCAGCAGCAAGCTCGGCGCCACCTCGCCCGACTCGCGCTGCAAGACCTTCGACGCCCGCGCCGATGGCTTCGGCCATGCCGAGGGTTGCGGTGTGGTGGTGCTGCGTCGGCTGGGGGATGCGGGTGGCGGCCGGGTGCGGGCGGTGGTGGCGGGGAGTGCGGTCAACCAGGACGGGCGGTCGGCCGGGCTGACGGCCCCCTCG
>JBATRI010000713.1:0-6080 GCA_049292515.1 Geminicoccaceae bacterium | reverse complement strand
GACCGGCACGAACGAACCCGACCGGCACGAACGAACCCGACCGGCACGAACGAACCCGACCGGCACGAACGAACCCGACCGGCACGAACGAACCGGCATTATGGAGCAAACTCACCTTCCGCCCGGTAGCGCCTAGCCGTCGCCGCTCTACCATGGCGGCATGCCTGATATCGCCACCGCCGCCCTGATCCGCAAGCGCGCCGAACTGGCCGGCGAGATCGAAGCGCTCGACGCCACGCTCTCCCAGCTCCGCGCCGACCTGGCGCACCTCGACGCCGCAATCCGCATCATGAGCCCAGACACCGACCCCGAGGCGATCCGGCCCAAGAAGCCCAGCCGCAAGGGCTGCGACTGGTTCGGGCGCGGCGAGCTGGCGCGGATGGTGCTCGACGTGCTGCGGGAGCAGGGGCCGCTGGGGCATGCCGAGATCGCGCGGGCCATCATGGAGCGCAAGGGGCTGCCGGCGGGTGATGCGGTGGCGGTCAAGCGCGTGGCGGGGATGGTGAAGGGGGCGATGCATCGGAGGGCGGGGAGGATGCGCTCGGGCGAGCGAACTATTGTTCGGACGATGAACTAAACTACGATAGGATTCTTCGAATACTTAACGAAAAATTGCCGCCGGGCAGTTGAATGCCCCGGCGGCGCTACTACGTGTCGCACGGTCCCTAGTCGTCAGTCAGCTGCGCGGTGAACAGATCGAATCCTGGATAGCTCCGAGGAAGCGGGCCACTATAATCCCTAGCCGCCCCCGCGGCATTGGGATCTTGGCTTTAACTTCCCCGTCAAGAGACGCGAACGAAAGTCGGTTCAGGCGAGCCTGAGCGTCATCGAGATCGCGCGCCTTGATCTCCAAGTTCCATCTAGACCCTTCGTAGCTATAGCTGACGAGGAAGGTCCTGTACTCAATGTCCAATGGAGCGAGCATGGACACCACCTACTTCATCATCTACAAAGACTCCATCAACCAGTGGCGGTGGCGATTGGTCTCAAAGAATCATAAGACCATCGCTGATTCCGCAGAGAGCTACTGGAACAAGTCCGATTGCCTAGCGGGCATCGACCTTGTCAAAGGCTCTTATAGCGCGCCGGTTTACGAAAGGTAAACCAGAACGCAACAACAACCTTCTTTCTGAAGTCACATTTTGCCCGCCTCACAGCGGGCATTTTTTTGTTAGACGGTTATATGGTTCTGCATCCCTGGGTTTCAACCCTGATGCCGCTGCCAGTACCCACACCAATTCCGGCTCTTGGGATGCCCCAACGCATCGGCGGTCATCCGCTCGGCCTGCGTCCCGTTGTCCTCGCGGCGCATGTCCTCGCGCCACGCCATCTCGCCAGCATAGAAGCCCAGATACACGCCGCTGATGTGGTGGTGCTGGCCGAACTCGGCCCGGCGCAGGCGCGAGAAGTAGCTTTCCGCCTGATTGGTGCAGGCGCCGTCGTCCGAGTACGCGACGCTGTGGTTGATGCGCTTGGTGGCGAACCGGGCGTGCAGGGCATCCCAGCAAGCCGCCTCGTCGGCGTAGACGGTCGAGCCGGTCGCAACCCGGCGGGCGATCACGTTCACACCGGCATCCTCTGAGCGGACCACGAAGGGCAGCGTGCGGCCCTGCCGCTCGCGCATCACGACCACCACACGGCGCTTGCCGGTCTGGTGCTCGGCCAGACGGCGATCGACCCGGTTGGCCTTGTGGTTGGCCGGCTTGCGGTGCCCGCCGAAGTAGGCGCCGTCGACCTCGACATCACCCTTGGGCTGGTACTTGGCCTGATCGGCCGCCATCGCCTCACGCAGCTTGTGCGCCAGGACGAAGGCCGTCTTGTAGGACACGTGCAGATCACGCCCGAGCTGCAAGGCGCTGATGCCCTTGGCGCAATTGGCGAAGATCGCGATCGCCATCAGGTAGTCGCGCATCGGCAGCTTGCGGCCGTGGAACGTCGTGCCGCTGGTGACGCTGAACTGCTTGCCGCAGCCCTTGCACTTGAACAGCTGGCGGGTCCGGTACTCGTAGCAGGCGCAGTAGCCGCAGGCTGGGCACACCGGATCGCCGCCCGTCTCGTGCCACCGCAGCGCCCGGAAGGTCGCGAACGCCTGATCATCCGACAGGCGGGCGACCTGCACCAGCGAGAGGGTGCGGGCCTTGGCGGAGAGGAGGAAGTGGGAGGCCATCGGGTTTCGCCATAGATATCGTTGCTTTCGCATCGATATCTATGGCTTATGGGATTGGTTGTCAATGCCTTTCGCATCAATTATGATGGCGTCCGCCATAGCGGATGGGGCAAGCAATGAAGACGGACGCAGAATGGCAGGCTGAGGTGAAGGGCATGCTCAAGGCCGAGATGAAGCGACGAGGCATGACCTACGACCAGCTAGCCGGGAAGCTGGTGGAGATCGGGGTGCAGGCAGACCCGCACGTGTTGCGGAACAAGGTCAGCCGGGGCGGGTTCTCTGCGGTGTTCTTCGTGCAGTGCCTGCGGGCAATGGGCTGCCTTAGAGTAGAACTTGGTTAACTTTTTTCCGCGTCCGCAGGCGGCATACGGATCTCTGCAGCAAAAAGTTCGAGAGCGGCCCCAAGAAATACGGCCCGCCAATGGCCACAGCGGTAATCCAATGCTATAGCAGCGCGGAGACCATCGTCAAACAATTCGTCCTCCCTAATAGATGCGGGCATTTCAGAATACAATGTAAGTTCATGGAGGCCAACGCTGTGAATCGCATATCGTAGCTTATAATACTCTTGCTCAATACTATTGAGGCGGTCTACAGCTTTTTCATAAAATAACTGTTTTTCTAATTCTGAGTTTAGCGCCATATATGCTGCTTGTACATTGCTTGGCAAAGCTTCTGCCAGTAATTGGAGGCTTGATCCGACTGCAATTCGTTGAGAAGATGTCGCACTTTGCTCTAAAATGGTAAGAACTTCTTCATAGAGTCGAGTTTTTCGATTCAAACGACTTTTGACGAGGCCAAAACAATTTACCACTCGGGCTTTGGCTATATCTACCCACTGGGGATAGATTACCAGCAGGATGCCGCCAGCGAGCATTGCCAGCCCCAGCAACGAAGGCACGCTGATCATATCGGTCAGCGCCTCAATCCGACCGTAGGCGTCGGGATACAGGCTTGCTATGCCGAGTAGATCGGCGGCTCGCCGCATCTGCGACCAAGCGCCGATAACGAAAGCACCTGCGCCAAGGGTACGGGCGACGGGGTGTGAAGCCATGAGCCAAACTGCCGCCCGTCACTGGTTGACGTAAGCCGCACAAATCGGGAACGAACCAGCAATCACCGGTCATGGTGAGTTTGCTCCATAGTGCCGCGAACCCGGCGCCGAACGAACCCGGCGCCGAACGAACCCGGCGCCGAACGAACCCGGCCTCTCGCCAAGGGCCGGGCGGCGCTCTACCAGGAAGTGGAACCTTCAAGCCGAGGTCCGCATGCCCCGCACCATCGTCGACCTGTCCGTCCCGCTCGAGAACGACGTCGCCGCCGATCCGCCCGGCTACGAGCCGCGGATCGAGTACCATGCCCACCGAGAGACCGCGGCCGACGTGGTGCAATTCTTCCCGGGCCTGGCCGAGGCCGATCTGCCGGACGGCGAGGGCTGGGCCATCGAGTGGGTCCGGCTGTCGACGCACAACGGCACCCATCTGGACGCACCCTGGCATTTCGCCTCGACCATGGACGGCGGCCGGCGGGCGATCACGATCGACGAGGTGCCGCTGGACTGGTGCCTGCAGCCGGGGGTGAAGCTCGACTTCCGCCACCTGCCCGACGGGCACGTGGTCGGTGCGGCCGAGGTCGAGGCCGAGCTCGCCCGGATCGGGCACACCCTCGCACCCTTGGAGATCGTGCTGGTCAACACCGGCGCCGGGGCTGCCTACGGCCGGCCCGACTATGTCGCCAGGGGGTGCGGCATGGGGCGCGAGGCCACGCTCTGGCTGCTCGAGCGCGGCGTGCGGGTCACCGGCACGGACGGCTGGAGCTGGGACGCGCCCTTCGTCCACACGCGGCAGCGCTGGCTCGACACGCACGATCCCGCCCTGATCTGGGAGGGCCACAAGGCCGGCCGCGAGATCGGCTACTGCCACCTCGAGAAACTGCACCATCTGGAGCAGCTGCCGCCCACGGGTTTCACCGTCAGCTGCCTGCCGGTGAAGATCCGCGGCGCCTCGGCCGGCTGGACCCGCGCGGTGGCGATCCTCGACTGACGCCCGGCACGCCGCCCCGGGGTGGCAGCAACCTGCGGTTGACGGGCGGGCAGGCATAGCCCACCGTCGAGGCGGGAGACGCCGTCCCGGCAGGCGATGGGCGGCGGCACACGGCAGCGGAGGAACGGAATGAGGTCGGTGCGTGCGCTCGCGGTGATGATGCTGCTGCTCGGCGGCGGGTCCGGTGCCCCGGCCTGGGCCACAGCGTGCCGGCCCCCCTTGCGGCCGGCGGACGAGATCAAGCTCTATCTCGGGCGCGCCCAGCCGTCGGGTGCGGTCGTCGGCGAGCAGGCGTTCCGGCGGTTCCTGGACGAGGTGGTCACCTCGCGCTTTCCCGACGGGCTGACCGTGCTCGACGCCTACGGCGAGTTCCGTACCGCCACGGGGACCATCTTCCGCGAGCCGGCGAAGCTCGTGATCCTGCTGGTGCCCGATGCGGCCAAGGTCGAGGGCAAGATCCAGGCAATCATCACCGCCTACAAGCGCCGCTTCAGCCAGGACTCGGTGCTGCGGACCGAGCAGTCGCTGTGTCTCTATTTGGGCTGAGCACCGCCCGACGCCTTGCCGGCCGGAGCCCCTCAGGCCGGGTCGGGCACCGGCACGTCGAAGCCGTTCAGGATGATCGAGACCAGGCAGTAGAGCCCGACCAGGTTGATCAGCTCGGCATTGCCCGCCTCGCCGAAGGTTGCCACCGACTGCCGGTAGAGGATCTCCGGCAGCGTACCGCCACGGACCAGTGCGGCGGCGACGTCGTAGGCCATGGCCTCCTTGCGGTTGAGGTCCACCGGCCGCTGCCCGGCGACGATGGTGGCGATCGTGTCGTCGGGCAGGCCGCGCGCCTCGGCCACGTTCACGTGGGCGTACAGCTCGTAGGCCGAGCGGAAATGGGCGCCGGTGACCAGGATCGCCACCTCGCGCACGGGCTTGGGCAGCGTGGGTTCGGTCGACAGCGCCTTGACCAGCTCCCAGATCGGGCCGCCGAACTTGGCAAAGCGCAGCCACGGGTTCCACGGCCCGATCAGCGCGCCGTCGTCGCCGATGGCCTTGAAGCCGTTGAAATTGGCCAGGATGCCCTGGCGCATGTCCTCGTAGAGGGGGCGCTGGGCAGCGGTGAGGTCGGCAGGGGCGATGGTCGGCAGGCGCATGGCGGCTCCGCGCGGATGGTGGTGATCGGGGCTGGGATCGGGTGCGGCCTAGCGCTGGCCGTACCCGGCATCGATGAACAGGTCCTTGTACTCGCGCGGCTGCGAGCGCCAGTACTGCTTGGGCGCGTGTACCCGAGCGCCGAGCTCGGCCGCCGCGTGCCACGGCCAGCGCGGGTCGTAGAGCATGGCCCGGGCGATCGAGATCGCGTCGGCCTCGCCCTTGGCGACGATGCTCTCCGCCTGCTCCGGCTCGGTGATCAGGCCCACGGCGATGGTGGGCAGCCCGACCTCGGCCTTGACCCGCTGCGCGTAGGGCACTTGGTAGCCGGGGCCGAGCTTGATCGCCTGCTCGGGCGACACGCCGCCAGTGCTGACATGGATGGCCGCACTGCCGCGCGCCTTGAGCGCCGCCGCCAGGGCCACCGTGCCCTCGATGTCCCAGCCGTGCGGCACCCAGTCCGTGGCCGAGACCCGCATCCACACCGGCCGGTCGGCTGGGAACGCGTCGCGCACCGCGTCGAACACCTCGAGCGGGAACCGCATCCGGTTCGCGAGGCTGCCGCCGTACTCGTCCTCGCGCTTGTTGGCGATCGGCGACAGGAACTGGTGCAGCAGGTACCCGTGCGCCCCGTGCAGTTCGATCCCGTCGAGGCCTAGCCGGGCCGCCCGCCTAGCCGCCGTGACGAACCCGTCGCGCAGCCGCGCCATCCCGTCCCGGTCCAGGGC
>JBATRI010000712.1:0-1502 GCA_049292515.1 Geminicoccaceae bacterium | reverse complement strand
CCAACACCGCCATTACCACTAAACGCACCGACGAAATTGGGCAGTTTGGCAGCAACCCCAACTATTACGGCGGTATTGTTTATGCCGAAAATTCTACGTTCAGAAACAACGGTCGTGCCGTTGAGTTTATGAAGTTCGAACCCGATAATATTAGCCAGTTTAACAACTGCTTATTTGAAATAACCACCGACAACACCTTACCCATTAACCCATGGGCACATATAACCATGTGGGAAACCAAAGGCATTAAATTTAACCACTGTACGTTTAGTTTCCCAGCCACCTTGCTAAATGGCATAGACCCTACCATTCGCGGTATATATAGTATTGACGCCAGCTATACCATTAGCAATCAAAACACGTTTAACAACTGTGTTTCGGGCGTACACGCCACCGGCACTGGGCTTATTACCCCCATAAGTATTGTTCTTGGCGAAGTTTATAACCCCCAAACCGCCAATATTTTTAACAATAACCGCTATGCAATTATACTAAGCGGCACCAACAAGGCAACCGTAACCAACAACCTGATAAGCCTGCCTGTTGATGTCGATTGTGCCGGAATATACAACGACGGTGCCCTGCACAGCAGTATTTTACACAATAAAATAGTAAGGGGCAATACTGCCAATAACTACCAAAATTTTGGCGTGGTGTTAACAAATACGGGTAATTTTGAACAACCTTACGAGGTGAAAAAAAATCGCTTTGAATACCTCACCGAAGGCGTTGGCGCACAAGGCATTAACGACGGCGCCAGCATACTTTGCAATAATAATATAAACGTAACGGATTGCATAGCCTTGCACTTAAACCCCAACCTTGGGGTACCCAGTATAGCCGCTTTACAAGGTTCTGAACAAAAACCCGCCGGAAATGTATTTACCCTCGATTGTGCCAATAGCAATAACCCCGCCCTACACCTTATTGCCGACCCCATGGCTATGCCCTACGAATATTTTCACCATACCGTAGCGCAGTATATACCCACTTGCAACGAAGATGCCGGCAATAAAATAACCATCACCCCCACCAATATTCCTTATAGCCCTGATTGTATGCCCGATAATTACTGCCCGCAACCGCCTTGCAACGAAGCATACAGCAGTATTACCGCCCAGCTAAATACCTTAAACAACCAATTAGCGGGTTTAACCCCTAATACCCCTGCCTATATAGCAAAACAAGCCGAAATTTACGAAACCAATCGGCAGCGATACCAAATGCGGCAGGTTCGGGTAGCCTATTATGTACAGCAGGGCAATTTTGCCGAAGCCCTAAATAGTTTGACAAACGAAACCGATGCCGCCGCCCAACAACAACGAATTGCTATTTGGTTGCAAAGCAACGACACCACCGCTGCCTCCGCTATTGCCAATTTACCCGATACGAATACCAACCAGCAAGTATATAAACAGTTTAATACCTTAACCTATACCTTGCAAACCACCGGAAACCATTGGCTAACGGCTGATAGTGTGCAAAATGCCACTATTGCGCAG
>JBATRI010000711.1:0-7402 GCA_049292515.1 Geminicoccaceae bacterium | reverse complement strand
CGGGTAGCGCCGCCGCTCGAACCGAGCCTGGCGCGCACGATGCTCCTTGGTCCACATCCCCACTACATAGGCATAGAGCCGACCCAAGCCGAGACCGCTGCCACATTCTCAAACGGGTTCTAAGTGGAATTAGCAATCGTCGTCCACGCATAAAGCGGGATTTCGACGCAATTCAGAAAGCAGAATTTGCTGATAAGGCTTTTGAAATTATTAAAAGCTATTTTCAAACATCGTGTGATGAGCTGAACGGTATCGAAGACACTATACGCGCCAAATTTGAGGAAATGAATAAGACAGCATTTACATGCACCATCGTGAATAGAAGCAAAATACGCGGCGGCGAAGCTCATATCACTTTTCATAATTCAAAGGGAAGGCATCGTTTTGGTGATATAAACTATGTCCACCAGCGTTATGCGGAAACAAATACCTCAAATGGCGCTGTTCACGTAGAGGCAGATGAATATAATCTTTTCCTGACGCTTAGTGCCTTCTATCATGGCGAAGGGAAAGACAAAAAATATACACCAGAACAGGTTGCAGAGGTGATGTGGAATGATTTCGTAAAACAGGCAGGTATCGAGTATGAGTGAAATCCAACGCTATCGGTGTAAAAATTGCGGTCATCGCTTCGAGACTGAAGTACTTACCCTTGATGAGCAACGGGAAGCTGAGAGGCAGCGTCGTAGACTTTATTCCATCTCGTGCCCTAAGTGTCAGAGGACAGAGGTTCGCCCAGGATGGGAGTAGCTTACTTCAAGCGGCCTGCTTGAATACATTCTGTGCGCTCGATGCATACCACTGGAAAAGTCTGCGCACGTTCTTTGGTCAGTCATATACGTGTATACACGTATATGATTATAGAATTTTACACGTTGCCTTTCGGAGAGGCGAGGCGGTTCCTTGCTTTTTTAGCAAGAAGCAGGTTGATAGCTTCCTCCAGCAGGGCCTGGATCGTCGTGTCTTCCTCGGCGGCGAGGATGCGGAGCTGGCGGGCTGTCTCCGGCGGGAAATGGCCGCCGATCAACCGTGTATTGCGGCGCGAGGGCCGGTCAAACGCAGGGGTTTCCGGCTTAGGGGCCGCTGCGGTTTTCCGTCCCCTGGTGGCCGCATGGGCAGGCGGCGGCGCAGGCTCGATGGCGGCGGCGCGGTCAAGCACGGCCTGCATGGCGTTACGTGATTGATCACTGCTCATAGCCGCTCTCCTGGTAGAGGTGTTTATGTGTATACCGGTATAGTTCTTGAACTTCGCGGGCGGCTTTGCCCTGCGGGTCGATTTCCTGTGCTGCCTGACCGCTTTGCTGGGCGCGGGAGTAGGCGATACGCGTTCCGATGCGCACCGGGCAGAGTTCCGCGCCGAGCGCCCGGATAGCGCCCTCGGTATCGTCGATTTCCTTGCCGGTCGGGGGGCAGAAGGTCAGCACGACTGCCGCCCGGCGCTGAAAGGTGCGGATCAGTTCGAGCGTGCGCGTCATCGCCATCACGTCGAGGACGGCGGGCCGCGTCGGGATCAGGACGAAATCGGCGCGCTCAGCCGCCTCGAAGGCGATATCCTTCGCAAATGGCGGGGTATCGATAACGGCAAGATCGGCCTTTGCGTCCGCAGCAGCGGCGAGCACGTGCTTGAGGCGCGAGGCAGGGGCGGAGGTGACGGCGAGCGTGTCGTCCTTGCGGGTATCCTTCCAGAAGGTGGCGCTTGCCTGGGGGTCGAGGTCGATCAGCACGACCCGCTTGCCATCCTGGATCGCCGCCACGACGAGCGCCGTCGCCAGTGTGGTTTTGCCGACGCCGCCTTTCTGGGAGATGAGCGACAGGACTTTCATTACACCTCGGATGCTATAGCATAATAGGTGTATACACTTCTATGTGTCGCATGGCAAGGCATGGGCTTTCGGGAGAGAGGGAAGCAGCACATTCCGCACACTCGATGCGTGCCATAGACGACCTGTCGCGGTCGGGATGCGGCGTTCGTTGAGGTCGGCGGCGATGGCACGGAGGCTGAGGCCCTGCCCTCGCAAGCGCTCGATGAGCGGCGCGACAGTCGCACGGGCTTTCGCCATGCGCGAAAGGCGCGCGGCGGTGGCAGCTGGAATGTTGGGGGCCGGGTTGCCGAGTTTTACCCCGCGCGCCCTAGCTTCAGCCAGGGCGACGCGGGTGCGCTCGGAAATCATCTCGCGCTCGTGCTCGGCGACGGCGGCGAGGATGTGCAGGGTAAGCCGGTTGGCGTGGGGCATGTCCACAGCGATGAACTCGATCCCGCTCTCCATCAGGCCTGCGATGAAGGCGACATTGCGGGCCAGCCGGTCGAGCTTGGCGATGATCAGCGTGGCGCGCTGCCGTTGGCAGGCGGCGATCGCGGCATGGAGTTCGGGCCGGTCGTTCTTCCGACCACTCTCGATCTCGGTGAACTCGGCGAGAATGTCGCCGCGACCGGCGGCGAAATCCGCGACGGCCCGGCGCTGGGCTTCCAGACCGAGGCCGCTTGCGCCTTGGCGGTCGGTGGAAACGCGGTAGTAGGCGACAAAGTCCGTCATTTAGCTAACCGATAACTACTCATTATGATAATAGACATGAAATTTAGCTATTTTTTCCCCAATTAAATCGATAAGCTTGTTGAAATCGGAGACAAGAAGTGGGGTTTGCTGATCATCTGCAAATAAATAAAAATTTTCTCCATCAACAATAACTTTGACAACCCTACTATTAACATTCCGATAAAGGCCTATTCCCTTTAGCAAGGAACCATAACGGTAATCGTCATCCTCATATGTTACTTCTATTTTCATTTCTTTTAGAAACTCTCCCAGGTTATTGAATAAATTTCTGAGAATCTCATAATTCTTTATAGTGTCCTTATTATGAAGTGCGATACCTCCTTTTTCCTTCTCAAATCTTTTTCTCTGCTCAATCTCGGCATTATGGATAGCTTTTCTCAATGCCTCTGAATGGGAACTCATGTTCACTCTTCCTTAGCATGGTCAGTTAATTGACGAAACGGACGTTTCGTCGTTGTACAGCGCGCCGATACAGCATCGTAGATCGGGACTTTTTCCCGTTGTCGGACGTGCTGATGCCTGAAATCTTCTATGATATTATTCATATCGCCGCCTGATATAGCCCATTGTCACGAATTTAGCTTCTCTGAGCAAGAGTTATGATGATAACGATCAGAAAGCCGACCACTCCAATAACTATAGCTATCATGTTTCCTTGCGAGTTTTTCTCGTTAACAGCAGGAACGCAAGAAGGGCAGACTACTACGTCGTTGCCGTACATCATGTGGCCCTTGCCCTTATAGCCATTCTGCAACCCATGAGAGAAAATCTTCGCCATCTCATCGCGGTACATGCTATTTCCGCATTTCCAACATTTTGTTTTACGCCGTGCCATATGGTGAACTCCCAATGACGTTTGGTCGTTGAACACCTGCCGCTACAGCTACCGGGCCTCGACGTTGACGGCATTGCCTGCGCCGGTGAAGTCGATTTCCAGCTTCACCCGACGCGCCACAAGCTGCGGAGTGCGTTCGCGGCCAGTGCCGGTCACCAACCGCACGATCCCTGCTTTCTCCAGCTTCTTGAGTGTCCGCGAGATGCTGGGCTGCGTACGCCCAACCATCTCGGCCAAGCGCTGGACGGAGGGAGGCCGGTCGCGCCCGATCACCTCCAGGAGCATCATGTTCTCCGGCGAAAGCAGCTTCACCATCGCTTCCGCCGTGACGGGAGAATGGCCCGCCGCCTCCGCCGTTTCCTCACTGTCGAACCACTGCTTGGGGACGTTATCCGCCGCCTCCGGCTCGCGGATGACCTTGCTTGTCCATTCCCGAAACTCGCCAATCGTGCCGATTTTATAGGTCATTGGGTATCCCCTTCTCCTGCATAATCCGTTTCACCTCCTGCCAGAAATCGGCCAGCAGCTGTGTTGCTGTCGAAAACTGATAGGGCTGCCCTTTATCCCTCTCGGTGCGATGCCAGTGATCGAACGCTTCCTGGCTCCGCACGTACCTGCCGCCAGGACGCGGCACCGCGTGCGCATTGTCAAAGCGCACCAGCGGCGGCCCTCCTGCCTTGGCGCGAAACACCAGGGCATAGCTGATGCCGTGCGGGCGCTGGGGAGTGACATCCGTTCGCTGCGCCTTGAACTCCACCACATAGCCAGCAGCCATCTCGAACGATGCCCCGTCCAGGCCGAGGAGAGCTTCCAGTTCAAAATCATCCATCTAATATATCATAACCTGTTATGTTATTCAACTCTATCTTCTGCTCCCGAATAACCGCCGAAAAAATCCCTTCGGCGGTTCCGGCTCCGGTGGGGCCGGTTCTTTTGGCCGCTGGTCGGTAAGCAGGCGCATCTGCGATGCCTGCTCCTCGATGATGCCGAGCAGCCTGTCGCGCTCAGTAGCCAGATCGCGGTTGGTAGTTTCCAGATGGCCGATGAGGCGTTCCAAGGCCGCTTTTTCGGCCTCGTGCGCGCGTTGCGCGCCCTGTTGCGCGGCATTGCCCTGCATTGCGGGCGCATCATTGCGCGCAACGTCCGGGGTCTTTAGCGGGCCGTACACCCGTTCGAGTTCGGCCACGTCGTAGACCGTGCGACCCTGGGCGTCTTGCGTTGCCGATAGCCGTCCTGTCTTCACCGCACGGGTGATGGTGGAGGGGGCTTTGCCGATCAGGGCGGCGGCTTCAGTCAAACCAATTTTCATAGGCGGATTAATATCGGGACAGCATGGCATGCAATAGAGCACGCAACGCGGCGCAATGCAAGAAATAACATGATATTTCATGTTAAATTAACGGCGGTGTGGGAAAATGAAGGGACAGGAGTGGAGGCGGGGCGGTTGACGTGGGCCACATTTGCGTAGCAAATGTATCTGTGCACATTTAGTCAACTGACCTGCCGGAATGGATGGCCCGGAAGGAGGGGCCTCGGTCATGCCTGAGGTGACACTGCACACACGGATCAAGCCGGTGAAGCGCTCGGAAGGGCGCAATGCGGTGCGCTCCGCTGCCTATCGGTCGGGCGAGAAGCTGACCTGTGAGCGCACCGGCGAGACGTGGGACTACACGCAGCGCAAGGGGGTGGAGTTCACCGCCATCCTGGCCCCGGACGGCTCCCCGGCCTGGGCCTTTGACCGGCAACAATTATGGGGCCGGTCGGAGAAGGCGGAGCGCCGGAAGGACAGCCAGGTGGCGCGCGAGTACGAATTTGCGTTCTCCTATGACCTGACACCTGCGCAACGCAGCGCAATTGCACAGGACGTTGCGCGGGAGGAATTCGTCAGCCGGGGCATGGTGGCCGATGTGGCCGTCCATCGCTATGGCCGGAGTTGGAAGAAGGGGGAAGAGGGAGCGGCTGAGATAGTCGCCAAGTGGCAATCCTGGGGCCTTCCCTTCCTCGAAGAGGACGCATCAGCGCGCACCGAGACGCAACACGTCATGGTCACGCGCGACCGCAAAGGGGAGGTAAAGGCTCACCGGCTGTTTCAGCCGCATTGCCATGTGTTGCTCACGATGCGGCCCATCACGGCGGATGGGGAAGGGTTTGAGAAGAAGTCAGCCGGAAGCGTCGCCCGCAGTTGGAACGATCAGGCCAGCTATGACGGTGTCCGCGAACGCACCGCCGAACGGCAGAACAAATTGCTTGAGGAAGCCGCTTCCACGCATCGCCTTGACCATCGCTCCTATGAGGAGCGGCGCGTCGAGGCCGAAGGGCTGGCGCGCGAGGCGCACGATGCCGGACGGCATGAGGAAGCGGCGCATTATGAGGCACGGGCGCGGCACTTCACCCGCGACCCGCAACCCTATCTCGGATTTGGCCTGCGCCTGAAGAAGCTGACCGGGCAAATCCGGGAGCGCTTCAACCAATGGGTTGCCATCCGGCACCGTAACCGGGTGCGGGATCATCTGGCGGCGATGGAGCAGATGCAGGGCGAGAGCGGCATGGAAGACATGATCGGCGCGTTGTTCAGCCGGACGGCGCGCGCGCTGGGGCTGGATCGCATTGTGCCGCTCGGCCCGCGCATCGAGGAGCACGGCCTTGAACGATAAATGGGAAGAAGCGCTTCGCGGCACGCCGGCGACGACAATCACGCCGGCATCGATGCCGGCACCGTCCACCGTGCCGTTGGCGGCTTCTGAGGCAACGGAAAAGGAAGAATACCAGCCCTGGGGCCGCGAGCACATCAATGTGGATGACGTGATCGAGGTGCGGCTGAAGACGGGTGAGTGGCGGCAGGTGTTCCGGAATTATCTCGTCGCGGTCGAAGGCGTCGGCGACACGACCATCTCCCTGCTCGGCAGTTCCTACACGATCACCCTGACCGGGCAGCATCTCGGCGAACTGCGAATGCTCATCAAGGCCCGCAGCGTCGATTTCATTCAGGAATTCGATGCCGAACGATGGCCGAAGCCCAGAGAAACATCGCCCAGGATTGACCGGATCGAGATCGTCCAGACACGGGCTAGCCGCTCGCTTCCGGAGCCGCAGGCCCGCCGGTGACGGGAAGCTCCTTGGGCCGCATCAGCCGTTGCAGGGCATCGGGCAAGGCGGCAACCGCCTCTTCCTCGGAAGGCGAGGGGATCGCGGTTGCCACTGCCATGACCTGGACGGCGGACGGCGTGGGACGCTCCGGCATCGTTAGCGGGCGGGCCTGCGGCTCCGGATGCCGGGGCGGTGGTGTGGCCTGGTTCGATCTCGCTGGGGCAACGCGCGGGCGGGGTTTCGGTATGGGCGGCCATGTCGGCCATCCGGGCAGCGCCGGGAACATCCCGCTGATGTCCGGCGCGGATTTCGGCAGGAGGAGGCGTCCGAATTTTCCTGAGAGAAAGCAGACCAGGAGCGCGCCGCCGAGGACGCCGTAGAAGTTCGGGTTCTGGGCGCGCGGGTCTTGGGCGGCGATGACGATGATGAGGAGCGCGCAGGCGATGAGAGCGTAGCGGTGGCCGAGCGGGCGCAGGACGCCGCCGATCAGCAGGCGCAGCAGGAAGACGGTGATGTCGCCGGTGGCGAGGATCAGGCCCTTGGCGAGGAGCGCCAGCCACCACAGCCAGAGCAGCGGCCAGACGACGAAAAGCCGGGCGAGAACCGCTAGGATTGGGAGAAGACGCATGGCAGCCAGACCGAGCGGCTGTGCCGCCAGGGGTCGCCGTTCCGCACGATGATCGCATCGACCTGGAAGCCGTTGCGCGCGCCGCCGGTGCGCAGCGTGGCGAACTCGGACGGCTGGATGCGGTAATCGACGACTTCGCTGGCGCCCTGCGTCATGCCGGTGCTGTGGGTTTGGCTGTGTATCGGCATGCAACTTTGACCCCCTGAGCCGCGGGATCGGCGTCCAATTTTGACCCCCGTCGGCGTGGTTGTCGCGGACTACCTGCTCTGGCTTTGGAGCGGGTGGTCGGGGGATGAA
>JBATRI010000710.1:0-1915 GCA_049292515.1 Geminicoccaceae bacterium | reverse complement strand
CGCTCATAGAGCGGCGAGCGGCGCAGCGGCCGGCCCGACTGGTGCTCCTCGAACGGCCACGCCATGGCATAGTGCTTGGCGTAGGCCTCCAGCGTCCGGGTACGCACCCAGCCCGTGTCCAGATGGTTGCGGCCGAAGCGGCGGATGTCGACCGGCGCCACGTCGAACGGCGGTTCGCCCCTGGCCACCCACTCGGCCAGCGCCATGCCGGCGCCGCCGGCCGAGGCGATGCCGAAGGCGTTGAAGCCGGCGCCGACGAAGATGCCCCTGGTCTCCGGCGCCTCGCCGATGATCCAGTTGCCGTCGGGCGTGAAGCTCTCCGGGCCGTTGATCATCTGCTTGACGCCGACGCTGCCCAGGGCTGGGACGCGGCCCAGCGCCAGCTCCATCAGCGGCTCGAAATGGTCCCAGTCCTCGTCCAGCAGCTGGAACTCGAAGCGCTGCGGCAGACCCGCTTCGGCCCAGGGCTTGGGGTTGGGCTCGTAGCCGCCCATCACCAGCCCGCCCACCTCCTCCTTGTAGTAGGTCAGCCGGTCCGGATCGCGCAGCGTCGGCAGGCCGGGCGTCACGCCGGGGACGGGCGCGGTCACGATGTACTGGTGCTGCACCGAGACCAGGGGCACGTTGACGCCGGCCATGGCCGCCAGTGCGCGGGTCCACTGGCCGGCGCAGAGCACCACCTTCTCGCAGGCGACGCGGCCGGCCGTGGTCTGCACCGCGCGCAGGCTGCCCAGCTCCAGCTCGAAGCCGGTCACCCCCACCTCCTCGACCAGCGTCACCCCGGCCATGCGGGCACCCCTGGCCAGCGCCTGGGTGATGTCGGACGGGCTCGCCTGGCCGTCGGTCGGCAGGAAGGCCGCCCCCACCACGTCGTCCACGTTCATCAGCGGCCACAGCTCCAGCGCCTCCTTCGGCGACAGGAGCTGCATCTCCAGGCCGAACGAGCGGGCGGTGGTCGCCTGCCGGCGGACCTCGGTCCAGCGCTCGGGGTTGCAGGCGAGGCGCAGGCCGCCATTGCGCTTCCAGCCGGTGGCCTGCCCGGTCTCGGCCTCGAGCCGGCCGTAGAGCTCGACCGAGTAGCCGAGGAGCTGGGTGATGTTGGCGCTGGTGCGCAGCTGGCCCACGAGCCCGGCCGCATGCCAGGTCGAGCCGGAGGTCAGCCGGCCCTGCTCCAGCAGCAGCACGTCGGTCCAGCCCATCCGGCCCAGATGGTAGGCCACCGAGCAGCCGACGATGCCGCCGCCGACGATGACGACGCGGGCGGAGGACGGGAGGTCGGTCATGGCGGGTCCATCGCAAGGAAGGCGGCCCAAGCCTGCTCGAAGCGGCCGAGGTTCTGGGCGGTGTAGACCACGAAGTCGAAGTCGAGGCACGAGTGCAGCTCGGAGACCATGCTCCACATGGCCTCGCGCAGCAGCGAAGCGGTCAGCATCGCCTGGGCCTGCAGGCGCAGCCCGTCGTCGACGGGGCGGTCGAAATAGGCCGCCAGCAGCCACTCCCGGTCGGCCAGGGGCAGCTCGCTGTTCGACGCGAGGCCGCCCAGGTCGAACAGCGGGCTGTTCCAGCCGGCATAGTCCCAGTCGACCAGCCAGAGGCGGCGGCCATCGTCGAGCAGATTGGCGGCCAGCAGGTCGTTGTGGCCGAAGACGAGGTCGATCGCCCCCACGGCGCGCTCCAGCCGCTCGGCCCGCCCCAGCAGCCCCGGCAGCAGGGATTCCAGGCGGCTTGCCCCGGCGCGCAGGGTGGCGGCGTAGTCGCGGAGCACGTGGAAGACCCAGAACACCAGGGAGGCCCCGCGCAGATGGCGGGGGATCTCGCGGTGGGCGCGGCGGAGCAGCTCGACGATGCGCTCCTGCTGGTGGCGCAGGCGGACGTCCTCGGGGCCGAGGGTGCGGCCGTCGACGAAGCCCAGGAC
>JBATRI010000709.1:0-10972 GCA_049292515.1 Geminicoccaceae bacterium | reverse complement strand
CGGGTAGGCAGCTCGACCAGCCGGCGGCGCAGGCCCTCCAGCCGGTAGCAGCCATCGGGCAGCCCGTCCTCGAACCAGCCGCGGCCGAGCAGCACGACCATGCCCTCGACCCGAACACCCGGTCCTGCACGGGCACGCACCGCCTCGATATGCAGCGCGTTCTGCCACAAGGGGTTGAGAAAGCCGAACCGCCACGGGCCGAATTGCTGCGTCCAGGTTCGCTCGTCCACCCGCCCCGACAGGCGCCCGCGCAGGCACTTGGTCTCCAGCACCAGCAGGCGATCGGGCAGCCGCACCAGATGATCGAGCTGGGTCCAGCCCGCCTTGTCCGGGCGCGGCAGCAGGAGGTCGTGCGCCGCCTCGACGCCCTGACGCCGCAGCAGCCATCGGACGCGCCATTCCCCCATCAGGCCGCGGATCAACGGCAGCTGGGCGCGCCAGGCACCCGCCATGAGGAGCAGTGCCGCCACCAGCACCAGAGTCTCGACACCCAAGGTCGACACGCGGTCGAGATCGACCGTCGGCAACGCCCCGATAGTCTCGGGCAGCCGCCCCGCGCGATAGATGTCCATGCTCGGCCGTCCCCGCCAAGGCGCTGCACTGGCCGGTGGTGTAGTCGCTCGTCGGTAACGAAGGGGTAAAGTCGGCGTAGGATGCTACGCTGAGGTAGGAGCGGCCCGCGGTCGCGGCGATGCCGATAGCTTCGGTGCGTGCCCTCGCACTCCTTGCAGCACACCGTGCAACTTACGCGACCTTGACCCAGCCGCCTTCGCTCGCAGAGCGGTAGATCGCCGTGACGGTGCGCTGCACCTCGAGCCCTTCGCGAAAGTCGGCGTGGCCGGACGGTTGGCCGGCGATCGCCAGGAGGAAATCGCGAACCTCGATGGTCTTGAGATCGTTGAAGCCGAGCTGATGGCCCGCCGCCACGCAGAAGGCGCCATAGGGCTCGTGCTCCGGGCCGGTGAAGATCTTCCGGAACCCGCGTCGGCGCGGCCCGTCCCCGGTCAGATAGAGGTCGAGCTCGTTGAAGCGCTCCTGGCTGAAGGCGAGCGCACCCTTCGAGCCCGAGATCTCGAAATCGTGGCGCATCTTGCGACCCGTGGCGACCCAATTGGCCTCGATGACGCCGCTGCAGCCATTGGCGAAACGCAGGTGCGCGCGACCGATATCCTCGACCTCGACGGGGCGGCGGGCCGTCGACCCCGCCGCCACCGGACGCGACCCCACGACCGTGGTGACGTCGCCGAGGACCGCCTCGATCGGGCCGACCAGATGGCGCGCCGTGGCGATGATGTGGCTGCCGAGATCGGCCAGGGCGCCGCCGCCCCCGGCCGGGTCGAGCCGCCAGCTCCACGGGCTCTCGGAGTCCATCATGTAGTCTTCGGCATGGATGCCGTGAAAGGATCGGATCTCACCGATCTCGCCGGCGGCGATGATGTCGCGCGCGAGCTTGAAGAGCGGGTTCTTCAGATAGTTGAAACCGACGGCGGTGACGATCCCGGCCCGTTCCGCGGCCAGGGTCATCGCCAGCGCATCGTCGACGGTGGGCGCCAGCGGCTTCTCGCAATAGACGTGCTTGCCGGCGGCGATGGCGGCCAGCGCCATCTCCTTGTGCAGGATGTTCGGCGTCGTGATGTCGACGATATCGACCGCGTCGTCGACGACGAGTTCGCGCCAGTCGCCCGTCGAGCGGTCGAACCCGAGCGCCGCGGCCGCATGGGCGGCGTGCTCCGCATCGATATCGGCCAACAGACGGAGCTGCGGCTCGATAGGCAGCGGGAACAGGCGATGCGCATTGGCGAAGCCTAGCGCGTGCGTCTTCCCCATGAACCCCGAGCCGATCAGGCCAATTCCCAGCCGCATGATGGCTTTACCTCGTGTTTCGTTTTGGCCCATCGGGGCCCGTTTGGTGTCAGGCGGCGAGGCGGCAATCGACCCAGCTGCCGGTCCGGGCACTCTCGACCGTGGCCTCGATGAAGCGCAGGCCACGGGCGCCGTCGACCACCGTCGGGAAGTCCAACGCCAGTGGATCGCAGGGCCGACCGGTACGCCGCGCCACGATCGCCTCGGCAGCATCGCGGTAGAGATTGGCGAAGGCCTCCTGATAACCCTCGGGATGGCCGATCTCGACCCGCGTCACCCGTTCGGCCGCGGGATGGAGAGCACCATGCAGCCGCCGGGTCAGCACCTGCTCGAAGCCACCCAGCCGCCGGTGCCGCAGCTCGTTCGGCTGCTCCTGGTGCCACTCAAGCCCGCCCAGGCTACCGAAGATGCGAAATGCCAGCCCATGGTCGGCCCCGGCAGCGGCGTTGGTCACCCACATCGTCCCGCGCGCGCCGTTCGACCAGCGCAGCAGCAGGGCGCCATAGTCATCCGCCACGCGGCCGGGAACGGTGGCGCCGACATCTGCCAGCACGGCGTCAAGCTGAAGGCCGGATACATAGGCGCCCAGATGATGCGCGTGCGTGCCGATATCGCCGGTGACCAGCGAGGCACCACCCAGTGCCGGGTCGAAGCGCCAGGTCCGGCCATCGGCCCGGGCCTCGACCAGGGTCGCGTTGTGGCCCTGCACGTAGGTGACGTGGACCTGCCGGATCTCGCCGATCTCGCCGGCCCGGACCATGGCGCGCGCCTGCCGGACCATCGGGTAGGCGCTGTAATTATGCGTCAGGCAGAAGACGAGGCCGGTCTCCTCCACCTTGCGCACGAGGGCCAGCGCATCGGTGAGACTGGTGGTCATCGGCTTGTCGCAGATCACGTCGAGGCCGGCCCCGAGCGCCGCCATCGCGGCGGGGAAGTGGTGGGCATTCGGCGTCATGATGGCCACGGCGTCGATGCCGTCAGGGCGCTCGGCCTCCGCGGCGATCATCGCCTCGGCCGACGGATAAGCTCGCTCGGCCGGAAGCCCGATCGCGGCGGCGGCCGTGCTGCCGCGTTCCGGGTCCGACGACATGCTTCCGGCCACGATCTCCCACAGATCATCGAGGCGAGCCGCCGTGCGATGCACCGGGCCGATGAAGCCGCTGGCACCACCGACCAGCCCCAGCCGCAGCCGGCGGCCGAATGTCTGCACTGTTGAACTCATATACCGCTCCAACCGAGGCCGCTGGCGCTCCCGGCCGGGCCACCCTCCCAGATCCCCGGCCGTGCATGTAGACCTCGTCGGCGTCATCGCCGCAACATCCGCGGCGTCGCCCGATGCAACCGAAACGTCGGCTCTGCGAGAGGGCCGGAGAAACGATGGACGGGCTCCATGTACGGTACATGACAGAGTTGACAGCTTTGCCAAAGTCCACCACCGTCCATTGCCTGGGCGGTCAAATCCAAGACCATGGTCGAATCGCCTGCTAAGTTACCCATAATAGATTCCACCGGGAATCGATGGAGGAGACGGCTCTAATATGGATACCATCATCGGTTTCCTGAACACTATATTTTGGGGCTATGTCCTCATCTACGGACTCCTCGCCGTTGGGATTTTCTTCACGCTGCGATTGGGCTTTGTCCAGATCGTGCATTTTACCGAGATGTTTCGCGTGATCGTCGGCTCCAATCAAACCGACAAGGCCGGCATTTCGCCGTTTCAGGCGCTGACGGTGAGCCTGGCCTCGCGGGTCGGCACCGGCAACATCGCCGGGGTGGCGGTGGCCCTCTATCTCGGCGGGCCCGGGGCGATCTTCTGGATGTGGATGGTAGCCTTGGTCGGCATGGCCACGGCCTATTCGGAAAGCACGCTGGCGCAGCTCTACAAGGTCACCGACGATGACGGCCAGTATCGCGGCGGCCCGGCCTTCTACATCGCGAAGGGCCTCGGGTTGCCGTGGGCCGGGGCGGTGTTCTCGGTCTGCCTGATCCTCTCCTTTGGCCTCGTCTTCAACGCCGTGCAGGCCAACTCGATCGCCGATGCCATGGAGGGAGCGTTTGGGGCGCCCAAGCTCGTGGTCGGGCTGGTGGTGGCGGCACTGACAGGTGTGATCATCTTCGGCGGCCTGAAGCAGATCGCCCGCGTCGCGGAAGTAGTGGTGCCGTTCATGGCGGGCGCCTATCTGCTGCTGGCGATTTACGTGCTCGTGACCAATCTCACCGCCGTGCCGGGCGTTATCGCAGCCATCATCGGCAGCGCCTTCGGCTTTCAGGAGGCTGCTGGCGGCGTGGCCGGCGGTGTCGCCGCGGCGATGCTGAACGGGGTCAAGCGCGGCCTGTTCTCCAACGAGGCCGGCATGGGCTCCGCGCCGAACATCGCCGCCTGCGCCACTCCCAACCCCCACCATCCCTCGTCGCAGGGATTCGTCCAGGCGCTCGGTGTGTTCATCGACACGATTTTGGTCTGCACGGCGACGGCGGTCATGATCCTGCTGTCCGGCGCCCTCGAGCCCGGCTCCGGTCTCACCGGGACCCAGCTGACCCAGGCAGCCCTGACCGTGCATTTCGGTGAGGTCGGCAAGTATTTCGTGGCCATCGCCATCTTCTTCTTCGCCTTTACCTCGATCATCGGCAACTACTCCTACGCTGAGAACGCGATCACCTATCTGGGCCATGGTCACACCACCGGCTTCGTGGTGCTGCGCGTGCTCGTGCTGCTGATGGTGGTGTGGGGCGCCTATCAGACCGTGGCCACCGTCTTCGATGCCGCCGACGCCTCGATGGGGCTGATGGCCACGATCAACCTGATCGCCATCGTGGCAATGTCGTCGACAGTGGTGAAGCTGACGCGGGACTATTTCGCCCAACGGAAGGCTGGCAAGGAGCCCGTGTTCCATGCGGCCGACTATCCGGAGCTGGGCGACGGCATCAATCGCGAGATCTGGTCGCGCTAGCGCGACCTCCTCCGAACCGTCTGCCCAAGCGTTGGTCAGGCGTCGATCTCAGACCGACAGCCGTTCGGGCCATAGATCGACGCCGACCACGACTTCCAGCCACGAGATCGGCCTCGCCAGCTCGTGATTACGCCAGCAAAGCATGTTTCCTGCGGCGCCGGGCGCGGCGATGGTGCAAGAAAGCTCGGGTGGCGTCCTGAAGCCGGCTGTGGCCGTAGATCGCCTGGGCCGCCAGCGGGCCGAACGCGCCGCCGACCCAGCGCGGGCCGAACGGCGCCAGCAGCTTCCAGCGGCGGTCACCTTCGGTCAGGGCCGAGGCCACAAGCTCGCCGCCGAGCGTGGTGGTGTTGAGCCCGTGCCCGCCGAAGCAGCTGTTGACCCACAGACCCGGGGCCAGTTCGCGGATCAGTGGCATTTTGTGGCGGGCAAAGCCCATACGGCCCGACCAGGCATGCTCGACCGCAACGCCGGCGAGCTGCGGATAGACCAGAGCCAGGTCGCGCTGCATCTGTGCGGCCAGATCGCGCGGCCGCTCGCGCGTGCTGATCCGGCCGCCCCAGAGCAGGCGCCGGTCCGGCAGCAGCCGGTAGTAGCCGGTGGCGAAGCGGTTGTCGTAGACGGCATAGGGCGCGCGGATCACCCCGGCATGGCGCCCCGTGAGCGGCTCGGTGACGATGACGTAGGTGAAGACCGGCAGCGTCGCGCGGGCGACCGTCGGCACCAGCCGCGGCGCATAGGCGCTCTGGCAGAGGACCACCCGCTCGGCGACCAGCGTTCCGTGCGGTGACGTGATGCGCCAGCGGCCACCGCTGCGCTCGAGGCGCGTCGCGGGCGAATCCTCGAAGAGGCGTGCACCCAGACTCTCGGCGGCGGCGGCGTAGCCGCGTGTCAGCGCCAGAGGGTCGAGATGAAACCCCTCGGGGTCGAACATCCCGTCCCAATAGCGCGGCGAAGGGTAGTCGGCCTGCAGCCGCTCGCGCGACCAGAACTCGAGCCGCATGCCGAAGCGCTGGTTATACTCGGCGACCTCGGCCCGCAGGCTTGCCGCATCGTCGAACCAAGATGCGATCACGACGCCGGCAATCGGTGCACAGTCGATGGCGTGGCGCGCGATTCTAGCGCGCATCAGCTTCATGGCGTCACGACTGAGCCCCATCAGCGAGGCTGCGGCAATAGGGCCGACAGCGTGATCGAGCAGTCGGGTCGAGGCGGCAAAACCGGCGGACACCATGCCACCATTGCGGCCCGAAGCTCCGGCACCGACCTGCCGTGCTTCCAGCAGAACCGAGGGCCTGCCGCGTTCGGCCAGTGAAAGGGCGGTGCCGAGGCCGGCAAGACCGCCACCGACGATGGCCGTCTCGGTCTCGACCGTGCCCGCCAGCGCACGGCGCGTCGGAACCTTTGGAGCGTGGGCAAGATAATAGCTATCGCTCATGATCGGGCCGATCCGGTCCGGCGCTTGCTTGCATGCAGGATCATGCTGCTCGAGTGTCCATTCACATAGTGGGAATAGGGGAGCCATGCCGCAATCGTCGACCTCCAGTCGCCTCAGCCGCAATGCATTCGCATTCGTGCTCGCCGGTGGCCGCGGCTCCCGCCTGAAGGAGCTGACGGACCGCCGTGCCAAGCCTGCGGTCTATTTTGGCGGCAAGACCCGGATTATCGATTTCGCGCTCTCCAACGCGCTCAATTCCGGCATTCGCCGGATGGGTGTCGCGACCCAGTACAAGGCCCACAGCCTCATCCGGCATCTGCAGCACGGCTGGAACTTCCTGCGACCGGAGCGGAAGGAAAGCTTCGACATCCTGCCGGCGAGCCAGCGGGTCTCCGAGACCCAATGGTACGAGGGCACGGCCGACGCGGTGTTCCAGAACATCGACATCCTCCAGGACTACGGCATCGACCATGTCGTCGTTCTGGCGGGCGACCATGTCTACAAAATGGACTACGAGATCATGCTGGCCCAGCATGTGGCCGAGCGGGCCGACGTCACCGTGGGCTGCCTCGAGGTGCCGCGACTGGAAGCCACGGCGTTCGGCGTCATGCAGGTCGACGAGCGCGACCGCATCCTCTCCTTCCTGGAAAAGCCGGCCGATCCGCCCGGCACGCCGGCGCGGCCCGATCTGGCGCTGGCGAGCATGGGCATCTACGTGTTCGATGCGGCGTTCCTTTACGACCAGCTGAAGCGTGACGCCGCCGATCCCCATTCCAGCCACGATTTCGGCTCCGACATCATTCCCTATCTGGTCGAGCACGGTACCGCAGTCGCCCATCGCTTCGCCAAGTCCTGCGTGAAGTCGAAAGACGAATCGGAAGACTATTGGCGTGACGCGGGCACGCTCGATGCTTATTTCGAGGCCAACATGGACCTCACCCGGATCATCCCGGCACTCGACCTCTACGACCACAACTGGCCGATCTGGACCTATGCTGAGATTACGCCACCCGCCAAGTTCGTCCATGACCAGAATGGCCGGCGTGGCATGGCGGTGAGTTCCCTCGTCTCCGGCGGCTGCATCATCTCCGGCGCCGGCCTCAGCAACACGTTGCTGTTCACCGGCGTCCACGTGCATTCCTACTGCCAGCTGGACGCCTGCGTGGTCCTGCCCGAGGTCTCCATCGGCCGGCACGCCCGGCTCCGCCGAGTGATCGTCGATCGCGGCGTACAGATTCCAGAGGGGCTGGTGGTGGGCGAAGACCCGGATCTCGACGCACACCGTTTCCGCCGCAGCGAGCACGGGATTTGCCTGATCACCCAGCCGATGCTGGACCAGCTGGCGGACTGACCCGCTGGCGGTCCTCCCGAGGTGGGCATTGCCTTCTGCTCACCAAATCGTGCTTCGCCCCATGCGGGGCTTGGCAACAGTTTTGCGGGAGATCCTTGCGGGAGGAAATGCGATGCACCGGATCGGCGCGTACCTGCTCGTCGGCACTCTTCTGAGCATCGCCCAAGTCGCCTCGCCGAGCCCGCTGCGTGCGCAGACGCCGGTCGACCTTGAGCTCGTGCTCGCCGTCGACGTCTCCGGGTCGATGGACCGCGACGAGCAGACCATCCAGCGGCGCGGCTACGTCGAGGCGTTCAGCCACCCGGACATCGTGAACGCCGTTCGCTCCGGACCGTTCGGCCGGATCGCCGTCACCTACGTCGAATGGGCCGGTCCGGCCGCGCAGAGCGTCACTGTGCCTTGGTCCTTGATCGAAGACCATGGTACGGCCGAGGCCTTTGCCGCTCGTCTTGCCGAGGCGTCCATCGCCAGGATTCGTGGCACCTCAATCTCGGGCGCGATGATGTTCACCGCACCACTGTTCGCCGCCAACGACTACCAGGGCCTGCGGCGGGTGATCGACATCTCCGGCGACGGCCCCAACAATGCCGGCGCACCGGTGGTGCCGGCCCGCGAGGCCGTGGTCGACGCCGGGATCGTGATCAACGGGCTGCCGATCGCCATCAAGGCTCCGGGCTACTCCGCCATCGGCGGCAGCGATCTGGTCGCCTACTATCGGGACTGCGTCATCGGTGGCCCCGGCGCCTTCGTGATCCCGGTCACCGAGCCGGCCCAGCTCGCCGAGGCGATCCGCCGCAAGCTCGTGCTCGAGATCGCTGGGCAGCCGCCCCAGCTCATCCTGGCGGCGCAATCTGCCGAGCCGGCGTCGATGGAATGCACCATTGGCGAGCGCTTGCGCCGGATGTGGGAACGCGAGCCCTGAGCCTGAGACTTATGGCTCGCGTACGGGTTCGGCGACGATCACCTCGACACCAGCGCCGAGGAGCGCCTCGGCCAGATTCCCCACCGGCATGCTGTCGACGACCAGGCGGTGGATCCTGGCCAGCGGGCAGACCAGAAACAGGCCGCGCCGGCCGAGCTTGGACGAATCGGCGACGACGGTGACCGTCTCCGCCTGGGCGATCATCGCGCGGGCGAGCTCCGCCTCGCCCAGGTCGTAGTCCATCACGCCAGCGGGCTCGATAGCCCCAACGGTCAGCACCGCATGATCGGCGCGGAAGCGGCCGATCTGCTCGACGGCCAGGGCGCCCAGCGTCTGCACGGCCTCGTCCCGGTACTCGCCGCCGATGAGGAAGGCGCGATTGCCGCCGCGGCCGACGAGCTGGGCAATGGTGACGGAATTGGTGACCACGGTGAGGCCGCTGCGCCGTGCCAGCTCCTCGGCGAACACCACGGTCGTCGTGCCGGTATCGACGAAGAGCGTGTCGCCGGGGCCGAACAGTGTGGCCGCCCGCTTGGCCACCGCCCGCTTCTCCTGCGGATGTTCGCTCAGGCGAGTCTGGAACGCGCCCTCACCCTCCGTCTCGGGTAGGCTGGCACCGCCGTGGAACTTGCGGATCACCCCGCTGCGCGCGAGCGCCGCCAGATCTCGGCGCACCGTCTCGGGCGAAGCCGCAAGCTCGCCTGCCAGGAATTCGACGCTCAGGCGGTCCCGCTCGCGCAGCAGCGCCACAATCCGGTCACGGCGTTGACCCGGCCGTACCAATCCAGCCTCCTGATTGACCATTCAGTCAAACATGCCTACCGTTCGGGCAGCTTAGCAGTCCGAGTGGGCATTCCTTGCTGCACGCTAGTCAAGATCACGACATCGCGCCATTCGATATCGCCGTGATCGGTGCCGGCGTCGTCGGCTGTGCCGTCGCGCGCCGGTTCACGCTCGAAGGTGCTCGGGTCATCGTGCTGGAACGGGCGCAGGACCTGCTGGCCGGCGCCAGCAAGGGCAACAGCGCCCTGCTGCATACCGGATTCGACGCCCCTCCCGGCAGCCTGGAGCTGGCCTGCATGCAGGCCGGGTACGCCGAGTACCTGGAGATCCGCGGGCGGTTGAACCTGCCGCTGCTGCAGACTGGGGCAGTGGTCGTGGCCTGGAACGAGGCCGACCTCGACCGATTGGACGAGATCGAGGCGCAGGCCCGGCTCAATGGAGTGGCCGATGTGCGGCGCCTGGATCGGGGCCAGTTGCTGGCACGCGAGCCCAACCTGTCACCGCACGCGCTGGGCGCGCTCCTGGTGCCGGGCGAGCACGTCATCGACCCCTGGTCGGCGCCGCTGGCCTACCTGCGCCAGGCGGTCGCGAACGGTGCCACGACGTGGTTCGGGGCCGAGGTGCAGGGCGGCATCCTGGCGGATGGCCTGTGGCACCTCGATACGCTGCGCGGCCCGCTGACCGCTCGAACGGTCATCAACTGTGCCGGCCTCTTCGGCGACATCGTCGAGCAGCGGCTCTTGGGGGAATCCACGTTCACGATCCGCCCGCGCCGGGGCCAGTTCGTGGTCTTCGACAAGGCCGCGGCCCCATTGCTGCGGACCATCGTGCTGCCGGTGCCCAGCGAGCGCACCAAGGGTGTCGTGCTCGCCCGCACGGTCTTCGGCAACTTGCTGGTGGGCCCGACGGCCGAGGAGCAGGAGGAGCGCGACCGGGCGCCGGTCGACCGCGACAGCCTGGAAGAGCTCGTGCGCAAGGCCGAGACGATGCTGCCGGCCCTGGCCGGCATGCCCGTCACCGCCACCTATGCCGGCTTGCGGCCGGCCACCGAGCGCAAGGAGTATCGCGTCCGCTACGCCGCCGAGCGGCAATGGCTCACCGTGGGCGGCATCCGCTCGACGGGATTGACGGCCGCACTGGGCTTGGCGGGCCATGTGCACGCGCTGTACCGCAGCGCCGGCCGCGAGCACGCACCATTGCCGGATCCGACTTGGCCGCGCGTGCCCAACCTCGCCGAACATCGTCCGCGCGACTGGGAAACAGCCGAGCATGGCGAGATCGTCTGCCATTGCGAGCTGGTGACGCGCCGCGAGGTCGACGCGGCGCTGGGCGGCCCACTGCCCGCACGCGACATCGGCGGCCTGAAGCGCCGGACGCGCGCCGCCATGGGCCGCTGCCAGGGCTTCCATTGCCAGGCACGGCTGGCGAGCCTGACCCGGGACAGGTTCACGTCGCCGCTCGCGGTCGGCACCGCCCATGGCTGACCTCGCTGCCGATGTCGCCATCATCGGCAGTGGGCCGGCCGGGCTTGCCGCCGCGATCGCACTGCGACGGCGCGGCATTGAGCGGGTCGTCGTCCTCGAGCGCGAGGCCGAGGCGGGCGGTGTGCCGCGGCATTGCGGTCACCCGCCGTTCGGCATGCGCGAGTTCGGACGGGTGCTGAC
>JBATRI010000708.1:0-3315 GCA_049292515.1 Geminicoccaceae bacterium | reverse complement strand
GCGGGGCACCGTCGTCAGGGGCTGGGCCGCCGCCTGGTCGAGCACGCCCTGGCGGCGGCCGCCGAGCGGCACGCGGACCTGGTGTTCGTGCTCGGGCGGCCCGACTATTATGCCGGCCTCGGGTTCGAGGAGGCGGCACCGCTGGGCTGGCAATGCATCTACGAGGTGCCGACGGGTGCGTTCCGGGTCTGGCGGCCGCGGCCGTCCACCGACCTGCCGGTCACCGGGACGGTGCATTACCACCACGCTTTCGATTCACTCTAAGCGCCGAGTGTGGCGACACCCGCCTAGGCGCGGCCGGCAGCGGCCTTATAGGTAGCCGGCGGGCTGTGGGAGGTAGGACGCGGGTGCAGCGGAGAAATCGCGCGAGACGCGGCGAGCGACGGCGCGAAGGCATCGTCCGCCTCGTGCGGCGGACGATGTGGCAGGCCTACTACCACTTCAACAAGGACAATGGCTGGATGATCGCCGGCCATATCGCCTACATGGGCCTGTTCGCGCTGTTCCCGTTCCTGATCTTCCTGGTGGCGCTGGCGGGCTTCCTGGGCCAGGGCGCCGCCGCCGACAATTCGGTCCAGCTCGGTCTCGAGCTGCTGCCAGACGATGTCAGCCAGGCGCTGCGGCCGGCGATCGACGAGGTCCGCCGCGCGCCGCATGCCGGCCTGATGACCTTCGGTATCATGGTCACGCTGTGGGCTTCGTCGTCCGGCCTCGAGGCCCTGCGGCATGCGCTCAACCTCGCCTACGACGTCGCCGATCCGCCCGCCTTCTGGAAGACCCGGCTCGAGAGCCTGCTGCTGACCGTGCTGGCGGCAGTCGTGGTCATCGTCGTCATGGTGCTGCTGGTCGTGATCCCGCTCGTGCTGCAGGCGATCCAGCTCATCTTTCACCCGGATGCACCGCCGCCGGACCAGTCCTGGCTCGCCGGGTCGCGCGAAGCCCTGGGCTTCATGCTGCTGCTCGGTCTGCTGATGCTGCTCTACCGCGTGCTGCCCAACGTGCGCCTGCGCGCCACCGAGGTCATCCCCGGCGCCATCGTCGCCTGGGGAATGTGGCTCGCCACCGTCTGGGGCTACAGCATCTACCTGCGCAACGTGCCCAGCTACAGCGTCACCTACGGCAGCCTGGGCGGCATCGTGGTCACGCTATTTTTCTTTTACATCTCGGCCCTGCTGTTCATCTTCGGCGCGGAGGTGAACAGTGTGGTGCGGCAGCGGCACGAAAACCGCCGCGAAGCACTGGGGCACGTGCTTGGCCTTCCGGCGTCCAGGCGGCACGACTAGGATGCACCGCCGCGCCGACGCCGCGACCTTGGAGCCTTTCCGATGACTGTTCCAACGCCGCTCATGCAGGGCAAGAAGGGCCTGATCATGGGCATCGCCAACGACCGCTCGCTGGCCTGGGGCATCGCCAAGGCGGTCCACGCCCAGGGTGCCGAGGTCGCCGTGACCTATCAGGGCGACGCCCTGCTGAAGCGGGTCCGACCGTTGGCGGAGCAGCTGGGCTCCGAGTTCGTCCTTCCGGCGGACGTGACCGACCCGGCGAGCCTCGACGCGCTGTTCAGCGAGATCGAGGCCAAGTGGGGCCGGCTCGACTTCCTGGTCCACGCGGTGGCGTTCTCCGACAAGGAGGAGCTCAAGGGCCGCTATCTCAATACCAGCCTGGACAATTTCCAGCGCACCATGCTGATCTCGTGCTTCTCGTTCACCGACCTCGCCCGCCGGGCGGAGCCGCTGATGAAGGACGGCGGCAGCCTGGTCACGCTGTCCTACATCGGCGCCGAGCGGGTGACCCCGCACTATAACGTCATGGGCGTCGCCAAGGCCGCCCTCGAGGCATCGGTGCGCTACCTCGCGGTCGACCTCGGCAAGAGCAACATTCGCGTCAACGCGATCTCGGCCGGCCCGGTCAAGACGCTGGCCGCCTCCGGCATCGGCGACTTCCGCTACATCCTGAAATGGAACGAGTACAACGCGCCGCTCAAGCGCAACACCACGATCGAGGACGTGGGCGGCGCCGGCGTCTACCTGCTTTCCAGCCTCGGCGGGGGCACCACGGGCGAGGTGCTGCACGTCGATTCCGGCTACCATGTGGTCGGCATGAAGGCGGTCGACGCGCCGGACATCAGCGTCGTCAAAGACTGATGGCCGGGTCCTCCTTCGGCGAGCTGTTCCGCTTCACCACCTGGGGCGAGAGCCACGGGCCGGCCATCGGCGTCGTGATCGACGGCGTGCCGTCGCGGCTGCCGCTGGTCGAGCCCGAGATCCAGCACTGGCTCGACCGCCGCAAGCCCGGCCAGTCGAAGTTCACCACCCAGCGCCAGGAACCGGACCGGGTCGAGATCCTGTCGGGCGTGTTCGAGGGGGTCACGACGGGCACGCCGATCTCGCTGCTGATCCGCAACGAGGACCAGCGCTCGAAGGACTATGGCGAGATCAAGGACAGCTACCGTCCCGGGCACGCCGACTTCACCTACGACGCCAAGTACGGAATCCGCGACTATCGCGGCGGCGGCCGGTCCAGCGCCCGCGAGACCGCCTCGCGCGTCGCCGCCGGCGCCATCGCCCGCAAGATCTTGGGACCCGACATCAAGATTGTCGCCTATCTCGTTCAGATTGGCGCAGATTACATCGATCGTGAGCGGATCGATCTGGATCAGGTCGAGCGCAATCCCTTCTGGTGCCCTGATGCGGCGGCGGCGGAGCGCTGGGAAGCGCAGCTCCTGGCGGTCCGCAAGGCGGGCTCATCCGTGGGTGCGGTGATCGAAGTCGTCGCCAGCGGCGTGCCGGCGGGCCTGGGCGAGCCAATCTACGACAAGCTGGATGCCGACCTCGCCAAGGCGATGATGTCGATCAATGCCGTCAAGGGCGTGGAGATCGGTGCCGGCTTCGCGTCGGCGGCCCTGCGCGGCGAGGACAATGCCGACGAGATCCGCATGGGCAATGCCGGGCCGCGCTTTCTCTCCAACCATGCCGGCGGCATCCTGGGTGGGATCAGCTCGGGTCAGGACGTCGTGGTCCGCTTCGCGGTCAAGCCCACCTCCTCGATCCTGGCACCACGCCGGACCATCGACCGGCACGGCCACGAGACCGAGATCGTGACCAAGGGCCGGCACGACCCCTGCGTCGGCATTCGGGCCGTGCCGGTGGGCGAGGCGATGATGGCCTGCGTGCTGGCCGACCACCTGCTCCGCCACCGCGGCATCTACGGCGCCCGCTAAGCCAGCGCCGCGTCGAGGGCCGGCAGCGCCGCGTCGACGCGGAACCGCATGGCCAAGGCGCGCAGTCGCCTCAGCTCCGCTTGATTTTCGACCTT
>JBATRI010000707.1:0-3383 GCA_049292515.1 Geminicoccaceae bacterium | reverse complement strand
CCGGGTACCCGGCGCCCCGCCGTCTCTTACTTCGCGTTGGCGACCGCCTCGGCCAGCTTCTTGCTGGCGTCGGCGGAACTCATGTCACTGTTGAAGAACTCGGTGACCACATCGTAGACGGCGCCCTTGACCGCCTCGGGCGCGGCGTGGCCATGCGCCATGCTGCCCATCAGGGAGCCCGCAGCGGTGGCTTCCTTGGCGTCAGCGATCGCCTTCTTGCCGCAGGCGTCGAAGTTGGTGTCGGGGACGTCGTTGCGGGCCGGGATCGAGCCCTTCTTGAGATTGAAGCTCTCCTGGAAGGCCGGGTCCATGATCGCCGCCGCCAGCTTGAACTGTGCGTCCTCCTCGGCCTCGCTCACCTTCATCATGCCGAACGAGTCGCTGTTGAAGGTCACGGACCCCTGCGTGCCGGGATAGCGGAAGCAGAGCACATCGGTGCCCGGCACCTTGCCGGCATTGATCCACTCGCCCTTCGCCCAGTCGCCCATGATCTGCATGCCGGCCTGGCCGTTGATGACCATGGCAGTGGCAAGATTCCAGTCGCGGCCGGGGAAGTTCGGGTCGACCATACCGCGGATCGCCCGCAGCTGGTCGAAGGCCTTGGCCATCGTGTCGGAGCCCAGGGCCTCCTCGTCGAGCTCGATGAAGGCCTTCTTGTAGAACTCGGGCCCGCCGGCGCTGATCACGGCACCATCGAAGATGGTCGCTTCCTGCCAGGCCTGGCCGCCATGCGCCACCGGGATGACGCCGGCGTCCTTGAACTTCTGCGCCAGCGCCTGAAAATCTTCGAAGGTCTTGGGCTCGGTGCCGCCGACCTTGTCGAATAGGGCCTTGTTCACCCACACCCAGTTGGTCGAGTGCATGTTGAACGGCGCCGCCACATAATGGCCGTCATACTTGACGATGTTCTGCAGCGCCGGCGGGATCACATTGTCCCAGCCGTCCTTTTCGGCGAGAGGCGTCAGATCGCCGAGCACGCCCTGGCCGGCCCAATCCTGCACCACGAGGCCCAGCATCTGCATCGCGGTCGGCGGATTGCCGGCGGCCATGCGGGCCTGAAGGACCGTGCGGGCCTGATCGCCGCCGCCGCCGGAGATCGCGGCATCCTTCCAGGTCACGCCCTCCTTCTCGAGGTTGCTGCGCAGCACCTGCAGGGCCGCGGCCTCGCCACCCGAGGTCCACCAATGGATGACCTCGACCTCCTCGGCCGCCCGAACCTGGGCCGCGCCGAAAGCGAGGCCGGCAATGGCGGCACTCGCCAGAAGAATTCGTCTCGTCAACATTCAAGCTCTCCCCGTCCCAGTTGTAGCAGCTTGCATCCGCCGGCATGGCGGCCACAAGAGGCCATGCTTGTCACATTGCTGTTCGGACCCCGGCCAGACTTAGTCAAGGGCCATGCTCACCGTACGCCGGACGCCAGCGCGCGGTGGCACCCACCAGTCGGTACGCGGCCCGCGATGCATCTGGATGGTCTTCATTTCGGTATAGTCGAGCGCCGCGTGGCGACCCAGCTCGCGGCCGATTCCGCTCTCGCCGAACCCACCGAACGGCAGCTCGGCATAGCCTTCCATGAAGGTGTTCAGCCAGACCGTGCCGGCCCGAAGAGCGGCCGCCGTCGTCTGGCAGGTATCATAGTCGCGGCTCCAGACGCCGGCGGACAGGCCGTAGCCGGTGCCGTTGGCCAGCGCCACTCCCTCCTCGACCGTATCGAAGGTGAGCACCGACAGCACCGGCCCGAACACCTCCTCGCGGGCGATCGCCATGCCGGGGGTGACCCCGGCGACGACGGTCGGCGCCATGAAGCGACCGCGTTCGGCCTCCAGCCTTTTGCCGCCGAGGCGGAGCTCGGCGCCTGCGCCGACGGCACCGTCGACATAGCCCTCGATCTTGCCCAGATGCTCCGGGCTGATGATGGCGCCGACCTTGGTCGCCTCATCCAACGGATCGCCGACTGGGACGTCGCGCGAGCGGGCGACGATGTCGGCCACGAAGCTGTCGGCAATGTCGCGCTGGACCAGGAGCCGACTGCCCGAGTTGCAGCACTCGCCGGCATTGAAGTAGACACCGAACAGTACCGCATCGAGCGCCGCCTCCAGGTCGGCATCAGCGAACACGAGCTGCGGGTTCTTGCCGCCAAGCTCCATCGAGATCCGCTTCAGGCTGTCGGCCGCGGTCGCCGCCGTCAGCTTGCCTACCGCGGTCGAGCCGGTGAACGAGATCATGTCGACGGCGCCGTGCCGAACCATGGTGGCGCCGACCTCACGGCCATAGCCGGTGACGATGTTCACCACCCCGGCCGGCACCCCGGCCTCGAGCAGGATCTCGCCCAGCACCAGCGTCGAGCCCGAGGTCAGCTCGGACGGCTTGACCACGGCGGTGCAGCCGGCCGCCAGCGCGAATGGCAGCTTCTGGCTGACGATCAGGAACGGGAAGTTCCACGGCGTGATGATCGCCACCACACCCATCGGCTCGCGCACGACCACGCCCAGCATGGCGCCGCCGAGATTGGCATAAGCCTCGCCGTGCACGTCACGGGCGAGGCCGGCCGCATAGCGCCAGAGGTCGACGGCTCCCGCCATCTCGCCCCGGGCCTGGGCCAGTGGCTTGCCGCTCTCGAGGCAGTCGAGCAGCGCCAGCTCGTCGGCACGTCGCTCGATCAGGTCGGCGGCCCGCAGCAGGACGCGGCTGCGCTCGGCGCCCTTCAGTCTGGGCCACGGCCCGGTATCGAAGGCACGGCGGGCGGCCAGGATCGCCGACTCGGCATCCGCGGCAGTGCCCGCAGGATAGGCGCTGATCGGCACGTCATGGGCCGGGCTCGACCGCTCGATCATGTCCGGGCCCTGTCCCTGGCGCCATGCCCCGTCGATCATAAGATCGAAGTGACGGGCCGCCCGCGGCAGTAGCGGGTGGTGCGGGTCAATGCTCAGCAGCATCTCATCGGCCCCGATATTCCGGCGGGCGCTTCTCGCGAAAGGCGGCGACACCCTCCTTCGCATCCTCGGTGGTGGCGGCCAGCGCGCCCGCCAGCGCCTCGAACGCCGCCGGCCCCTCCTCACCCTCGGCAACGTTCACCAGCTGCTTGCCGATCTGCACGGCGACCGGCGCCCGCTCGGCAATGGTGGCGGCGAGCACGCGCGCCCGTTCCAGGCCCTGGCCCTTCGCGCAGACGAAGTCGACCAGCCCCAGGCGCAGCGCCTCCGAGGCATCGACCGGCTCGCCGGTAAAGATCAGTCGCTTGATCGCACTCGGCCCCGCGCGTCGCACGAGCCGCTGTGTGCCCGACCAGCCCGGCACGATGCCGATCCGCGTCTCGGGCAGCGCCACCCGGGCATGCTCCTCCGCCACCCGCAGGTCGGCGGCGGCCGCGAGCTCCAGCCCGCCGC
>JBATRI010000706.1:0-5064 GCA_049292515.1 Geminicoccaceae bacterium | reverse complement strand
CCCCGACGCATCCTGGGACAGGGCGAGGCAACGCGACGGCATGGCGACGACCGATATCATCCGAACGGAGGTGCGGCGGGAGGGTGGTTTCCTGCCCTGGATCATGGCGCCCGAGCGCCGTGGCCCGCTCCTGGTCGCGCCGGCGATCATTGTCCTGTTCTTGATGAACATCTTTCCGCTGCTCTGGTCATTCGGCCTCAGCTTCTTCAACTATCGCGCCAACCGGCAGGCGGCGCCGAACTTCGAGGGGCTGGCCAACTACGGGCGCGTGCTGACCGACCCCGTGATCTGGGAGCGGTTCCAGACCACGGCGCTGATCGTCGGTGCCAGCGTTTTGCTGCAGCTCGTGCTGGGCTTCCTGCTGGCACTCCTCTTCGAGCGGCAGTTCCCACTGCGTCGCCTCCTGCTCACGCTGGTGCTGACACCGATGATGCTGTCGCCAGTGGCGGTCGGTGTGTTCTTCAAGCTCTACTATGAGCCGACCTTCGGACTGGTCAGCCAGTTCATCAACGCCGTCTTCACCGGCGAGCCGTTCGCTCTCCTGGCGACGCCGATTGGTGCGATCGTCGGCATCGTGGTGGCCGACGCGTGGATGTGGTCGCCGTTCGTCATGCTGCTCGTGCTCGCGGGCTTGGTAAGCGTGCCGAAATATCTCTACGAAGCCGCCGAGGTCGATCGGGCTTCCTGGTGGCGGCGATTCAGTACCATCACCTTCCCCTACATCCGCAGCCTTCTGCTGCTCGCGGTCCTGTTCCGCACGATCGAGACCTTCAAGCTATTCGACATCGTCTACATCATCACCCAGGGCGGCCCCGGCTCCGCGACCGAGACGATCGGCGTCTACGTCTATCGGGTGGCGTTCCAGAACTTCCGTACCAGCCAGTCCACAGCGCTCGCCTATATCGTGCTGTTCGTCGTGATCGTGCTCACGAGCCTTTATCTCTACGCCGTCAACCGGCGCAATCAGGAGGCCGCCTGATGCAGGCCCGGCGCGAAATCGGCAAGGCCGGCTGGGGCTGGACCGCCCTGGCGGCGGTTATCAGCCTGATCTACTTCTTCCCGGCGTTCTGGATCATCCTGACCGCGTTCAAGTCACGCGGCGACACGCTGGCGGTGCCACCAGTCCTGTTCTTTCAGCCGATCTGGGACAACTTCGTCAGCGTGTTCTACCGCGCCAGCATCACTGCCCAGGCGTCGCAGGAGACGCAGTTCCTGCGCTACTTCGTGAATTCTATGTTCATTTCGGGCACGAGCGTGCTGCTCGCCCTGATCATCGGCTGCCTCGCCGCCTACGGCTTCTCGCGTTTCCCGTTGAAGGGCAACGACACCTACCTGTTCATCATCCTGACCACCCGCATGATGCCGGCGATCGTCGTGATCATCCCGATCTTCCTGATGTTCCGCCTGACCGGCCTCGCCGGCACCTATGCCGGGATCATCCTGCTCTACACGGCATTCAACATCCCGTTCTCGGTCTGGATGATCAAAAGCTTCTTCGACGAGCTCAACCGCGAAGTCGAGGACGCGGCGCGCATGGACGGCTCGTCGGAGGCCCGCGTCTTCTTCAAGATCTGCCTGCCGCAGGTCACGGCCGGCCTCGCCGCCACCTTCGTCTTCGGCCTGATCTTGACCTGGAACGAGTTCCTGTTCGCTCTGCTGCTCACCGGTGTCGAGACCCGCACGGTGCCGGTGGCGATGGCGCGCACGCTCGGCGGCGAGATCGGCGTCGACTACGGCCTGCTGGCGGCGATCGTCACGTTGTTCCTTATCCCGATCATCGTCGTGACGTTCCTGCTGCAGAACCAGCTCCTGCGCGGGGTAACCTTCGGTACGGTACGGCGGTAGGAGCGCGCGCATGGCCAAGGTCCAGCTCCGCCAGGTCACCAAGCTGTTCGGCCCGTTGCGGGCCGTTGACAGCGCTGATCTCGAGATCGCCGACGGGGAGGTCCTGTGCCTACTCGGCCCCTCAGGTTGCGGCAAGACGACGACGCTGCGGATGATCGCCGGGCTGGAAGCAGCGTCGAGCGGCGACATCATGCTGGGCGGCCAGCGGGTCAACGACCTGCCGACCCGCGAGCGCAACATCGCGATGGCCTTCCAGTTCTACGCGCTCTACCCGAACCTCTCCGTGGCCGAGAACCTCGCCTACCCGCTGCACGCCGAGCGGCTCGGGGCCGCGCGGATCCGTGACAAGGTCGCCGAGACCGCGCGCGTGCTGCAGCTCGACCAGGTCCTGGAACGCCGGCCGAGTCAGCTCGCCGAAGGCGAGAAGCAGCGGGTCGCGGTCGGGCGCTGCATCATCCGTGACCCGAGCTGCTTCCTGTTCGACGAGCCGCTGTCGCGCCTCGACGTCCAGCTGCGTGAGGAGATGCGCAGTGAGATCAAGCTGGTGCTGCAGGACCTGCAGCGGCCGACGATCATCGTCACGCACGACCAGTTCGAGGCGCTGACGATGGCTGACCGGATCGCCGTCATGCGCTCCGGCCTGATCGAGCAGGTGGCGACGCCGCATGGCATCTTCGCCAAGCCCGCCAACTTGTTCGTCGCCGGGTTCATCGGCACGCCGCAAATGAACCTGATTCCCGCTGAGCTTGAGGGTTTCGGCGACGACGGACGGGCGCGGCTCACGATCGAGGGCGGCCAGCGCTTGGCCCTCGTGGTCGATCCCCGCGTGCGCGACCTGCCGGCCGGCGCCAAGGTCACGCTCGGCATCCGGCCACGCAACCTCGAGATCGTTCGCGAACCAGTCGACGACGGTCTTTCCTCCGTCGTCGACATTATCGAGCCGATGGGCGCCGAGACCCTCGCGCACCTCAACGACGGGCACCACGACATCCGCGTGGTGACGGGCTGGCGGACGCCGGTCGCCGAAGGCGAGCGGATCCACGTCCGCTGGCAGCCCGGTCAGACGCATGTCTTCGACGCGACGGGGGAGGCGGTACGCGCATGACCACGGGCAAGGTTGCGGGTATGTCCGCAGCGCAGGCGCGGACCGCCGAGGGCCTGATCATCGCGTTCTGCCTGTTCGCCCTGTTCGCGATCTTCCAGCCCTTCTCGCTGGGCCTGTTCTCGGTCGGTTGCGGCCTCGTGGTGTTCGGCGGGCTCGTCTTCAACCTGGTACCCCTGTGCCAGCCCGGACGCCCCGCGCGCGATCTGCTCCGGGCGACGGGGATCATCGCGCTGGTGTTCGGCGTGATCCTGGGCCTGGCCCTGCTCTCGGCCTATCTCTACGGCATCTACCTGGCGGCGCAGCGCGGCGGCTGAGGCAGCGCGCTCAAGCCTGGCTCTCGCCGCCGTCCTCGCCGGTCTCGCCCACCGCATCGAGTTCGTTCGCCATCCACCAGTAGCGGAAGCCCTGGCCGCGCAGCCAGCGCTCCAGCCGGTCGAGGTTCGTCCACTCACGGGCGAGGCCGCGGGCGCTGACGACTCGGGCCGAGATCCCGTCGACCTGGACGAACACGCCCCAGGCGTGCGGGTGACGCCCCTGATCCCCGAAGCCGCCGCCCATCTGGGCCCGCACGACCCGCGCGACGGTAGGATAGCCGACCATGCGGTAGGATTTGCGCAGCGCGTCCAGATCCGACTGGCGCACCGTCGGGTTGGCCAGGGTCGGAATCATCCGAGCCCCGCTCTGGAAGTTATCGGGTTGGGACCTACATCATGCATCATGATGTAGCTTTCGCCGATTGGAAGATCCCATGCAACTCACCTTCGATGCCGTTCTCGAGCCCGATCCCGGCGCCAAATGGCAGGCCCTGTTCGAGCGCGCGTGGCCCGGCTGGCGGGCCTGGTATCTGGCCCGCGGCGGCGATCCCGAGCCGCGTCTCGACGTTGCCGAGCGGGCCCTGCGGCAACACATGCCCGAGCTGGAGCGGCCCTGGCGCCGCTTGGTGGCCCTGGCCGGCGGAGGGGAGCTCGCTGCCAATTTCCTCACCTTCTGGTGCCCGCCACCCTATCTGGTCCACTGCTCGCAGGCGGTCCTGCTGCACGATGACGGGCCGCTTCTGGTCCGCAACTACGATCTCGATCCCAAGCTCAGCGAATCCACGGTGCTGTGCAGCTCCTGGACCGGGCGCAAGGTCATCGCCACCATGGAAGGCATCGCCGGTGCCGCCGACGGCATCAACGATGCGGGGCTCGCCGTCTCCCTGACCTTCGGCGGTCGACGGGTCACCGGCCCGGGCTTCGGCATCCCGCTGATCATCCGCTACCTCCTCGAGGTCTGCGACCGCACGGCGGACGCGGTGGCCGTGCTGCGGCGCGTGCCGTCGCACATGTCCTATAACGTGACCATCGTCGATCGGGCCAGCGACGTGGCCACCGTCTTCGTGGCCCCCGATCGCCCCGCCATCGTCACCCGGCGCCGGGTGACGACCAACCATCAGCAGCGGGTCGAATGGCCGGAGCAGGCGCAGTTCTCCCGCACCGTCGAGCGCGAGGCCCATCTGCTGAAGCTGCTCGAGGAGCGGAACCTGACGCCACCGCAGCTGGTCCGGACCTTCCTCGCCAGGCCGCTGTTCAGCACCAACTACGCTGGCGGCTTCGGCACGGTCTACACGGCGGCCTACCGTCCTGCCGAGGCCGGGATGACCATGCACTGGCCGGGCCAGCAGCCATGGGAACTGCGTTGCGGGGACTTCCGTGAGGGTCAGCGCGAGGTCTGCTATCGCAACGGCACCATCGGCCAACGCGCCGCCCAGCCGTCGAGACGAGCCATGGAGCCGGCTGTCGCCGCCCTGGTCAGCAGTGGTCTGCCCGAGCCATTCATCACTGCGCTTGCCGATGGTTTGCGCCGACCCGGTTCGGCCGCATGGGAGCGTCTGGGCCAGGTCTGGTCAGAATCCCGCCATGTATGTTTGCGCGATTGATCGGTCAACTTATCAACTATAAGGAGAAGCTAGCCGACTTGCGACCGGTCGGTGTTTTCCACAGTTCTCGGGATAACGGCGAGGATGTTCTTGTGGACGCCGGCCGGCTCGCGAGCGCCAAGTCCCCGCTTTTACGCACGAAGTGCGGTCCGTGGCCGCCCGGGAGCCGAGGCGGCCGCCGGGCGCCCGCCAACTC
>JBATRI010000705.1:0-6339 GCA_049292515.1 Geminicoccaceae bacterium | reverse complement strand
CCGCCCGCTCGACCCTCATGGACGTCGACGTCGCCGCCGAGATGGCCAACTACTCCTCCAGGCAGGTCGTCATGCAGGCCAGCGTCGCCATGCTCGCCCAGGCCAACCAGATGCCGCAGGCCCTGCTGCGGCTGCTCAGCTAGCGATTGACCGGTCGATGGTCTCATCCGGCCAGAGCCATTGCGGCACCTGCTTCCCTGCATCGGCGGCAACTGGCGGCGTGAGACCGAAACTCGCGGTGGGCAGGCCCGCCGCACCCATGCGGTCGGGGCGGCGCGCCCATGCGCCGTCCAGCACTCCGTCCAGGGCTGACCCCGGAGGCGGCCATGCTCAACGACATCTCCAGACTCGCCGGCGCCAGTCTTGCCGGCACCCGTGCGATCGCCGTACCGGAAGCACGGCAGCCTGCGGTCGCGATGTCGTCGACGGCGGCGGTGGCACCACGCCGTGCGACGGATCCCTTGCGGGCATGGGAGCGAGCCACGCAGATCGCGGCCAGCGCCATGTTCGCCGGGCGCGAGATCGAGGTGACCAGCTTCCACGATCAGGGCAGCGGCCGGATTGTCTGCAAGGTGGCCGACCGGAGCAGCGGCGAGGTGCTGATGCAGTCGCCGCCGGATGCGCTGCTGCGCTTCTTTGCCAACACCCGCGATGCCCTGGCGGAGCCATTGCTCGCCGTCGAGGCATGAGCGCCAGCGGGGGAGGGCGGTCGTGGCCGACGGTCTGAGCATCGGCAATCTGAGCGTGTCCCGCGGCCTCGCCCGCCTGACCGGCGCCAGCTCCAAGCTCGACACCGAGGCGATCGTGGCCGCGGCCTATGCCGCCAAACGACAGCCGGCGGTGCGGCTGGAGGAGCGCTCTTCCCGCAACGACGCCAAGATCGTGGCTCTGGGCGAGCTCAAGGGGCTGCTCGATACGCTCAGGGGCGCGCTGAACGGGCTGCGCAATCCGCCGGGCCTGCTCGGCCGCAACGAGAATGTGTTCGAGACGAAGCAGGCGTTCCTGAGCGGGGGCGGTGACACCGCGCCCGAGCAGCTGCTCGGCGTCAGGGTGGACAATGCGGCCGCGGCCGGCGGGTTCACCCTGGAGGTCGAACGCCTGGCGACCGCGCACAAGCTGTCCGCCAGACTGGCCGGGCCGTCCGGCCAGAGCCTGGCGGAGGCCTGGAACGGCGGCACCGCGTTTTCGGGCTCGCTGGAGCTCGGCCTCGCCGGCGGGCCGAAAGCCACCATCGACGTTACCGGCACGATGAGCCTGCAGGATCTGCGAGCGGCCATCAACGCCGCCAGCGGGCGGACCGGCGTGGTGGCCAACGTGCTGGCGGTCTCCGACACCGACCATCGGCTGGTGCTCACCGCCAGCGCCACGGGCAAGGCGATCGAGCTTGCCGACGCCGGCGGCGACAGCCTGACCAGCCTGCTCGGTGCGACCGAGATCCAGCCGGCCCAGACCGCCCGCATCCTGGTGGACGGCGTCGCCGTCGAGCGCTCCGACAACCAGTTCCAGGACGTGCTGCCCGGAGTCACCATCGACGCCTATCGCGCCGGGCCCGGCTCGGTGGTGACGGTGCAGGTGGAAGCGTCGCTCAATGCGGCGAAGGAGCAGATCTCCGGCTTCGTCGCCGCCTACAATGCCGTGCGCGACTTCGTCGCCCGGCAGGGAGCGGTGAGCGAGCAGGGCGACGTCGCCGAGGGGGCCGTGCTGTTCGGCGACCGGACCTTGCGCTCGGTGGCGCAGACGATGGGCGATCTCATCGGTGGCGCCACGCCCGGCCTCGGGGCAGGCGTGCTGCGGACATTGCGCGACGTCGGCATCACGCTGGAAACGGGCGGGCGGCTCAAGATCGACGAGGCGGCGCTCGACGCCCGGCTGTCGTCGAAGCTGCCGGAGCTGCGCCGGGTGTTCGAGTTCACCGCGACGTCGTCCAGCGGCAGCCTCGCCGTCTACACGCGGACCAACGCGCTGGCCGATCTGTCGTTCACGGTCGCCATCGCCGATCCGGATGGGGACGGGAAGCCGGATTCGGCGACCATCGACGGGATCGCCGCGCAGATCAGTGGCGGCACGATCATGGGCCCGGAGGGCACGCCCTACGCGGGTCTCAAGCTGATCTGGACCGGCCAGGGCGACGCCAGCATCGACATGAACGTCAGCCAGGGCATCGCCGACCGCCTCTACAATGCGCTGGACCGAACGCTGGACCTGTTCGACGGCCCGATTCAGCACGCGATCGACGCCCTGACCGACGCCAATGCCGGGTACACCCGGCAGATCGACCAGATCGACGAGCGCGCGGTCGCCACCCGCGACCGGCTGATCGCCAGGTTCGCGGCCATGGAATCGGCGCTGAGCGTCGCCAACTCGATGCTCGAGCAGCTCCGTGCGCAGATGGACGCTTTCAATAGCCCGAACTGAGAACAGGTCCCGCATGCACCACGCCCCGCTGCTGATCCGCGCCGCCGCCTACGGCAACGCCGATCGCCAACCGCCTGCGCAACAGGTGGCGTTGCTCTGCGCGCGCGCGATCCAGCATCTGGAAGAGGCGAAGTCCGCCATTGCCAGTGGTCGGGTCGAAGCTCGCTTCCATCTGGTGATGCGAGCGCATGCGATCGTGGGCGGGCTCCAGGCGTGCCTCGACTTCGAGCGTGGCGGCGAGATCGCGCCGCTGCTCGATCGCCTGTACGGCTACGTGCTCGGTAGGCTGGCGCAGATCAATCTCCGCAACGACGCCACCATCTGCGACGAGCTGATCGGCCTCATCGGTCGGATGCGCGACGCCTGGAACGAGCTCGGCACGGCCACCCTGCCCAGGGTCGAGGCGGGATCTCCAGGTTTTCAAGCGACTTGCGTGTCGGCTTGAGCCCGTGTCTGGACGCGAGTGTAGGCGCGCTCGCTGGGCGTTTGCTCCCCGACCCGAGGCGGGCCGGCCTGCCGTCGGGTGCCGACGATGGGCTGGAGCGCTCGTGGCCGCGGACCGACAGCACTCCCCCACGTCGCGGCAGGATCAGGGTCCCGGTCGACATTGTGGCCATCCCTTCAGTCCAGGCGGCCAAGGGTTCGGCAGCACGCGCGACGGGCTTGAGGTCGGGGTTTGATGCTGTTCGCGCCGAACGGTACCAAGCGCCTGCCGAAGCTGGTTCGGTCGAGCATCACGCCGCCGAGATGGCTGCCTGCAGCGTGCCGCAAATGGTCGGCTTCGGCGGCTGCGACGGTCGGGCAGGTACCGGTCGGCTCGAGCAGCCGACGGAAGGCTCGTTGCCGGCCGTAGCGAGGCGCTTGGTGTGTCCGATCGACCCATCCCGGGCACCGCAGCCACGATGATGATCCGGCCTCGCCGAGGTTGCCGCCAGAGGCCCTGCTCCACGGTGTCCAGGATGCTCGCGGGCAGTTCGCGCCACGGCTGGGCCGGTGCGATTACCTGGCCGCGCCATGGCGGGCACATGCGCCGAAGGAGGCGGCGTGCATGCCCGGCCCGATTGGCCACCTGGATAAAGCCTGGGGCCCTTCGACCCGTTGCCGATCCGGCCATGGCGCGGCGGGCGCCCATCAGGCCAAGGGTGCGACAGGCGGCTGCACCTGGAGCCGGGAATGCACTCGGTCCGCCTGATACGGTGTCGCCTGGCCGTCGGTGAAGGCCGCGACCGCTTTGCCGTCCCAGGCGCCGTGGAGGCCTATCTCGGGCCGTAATCGTGCCACGGGACAACCAGCGATGGCGCGCCCGGCCGGTCGCGCCGCCGTCAGACCTCCCGCGCACCGTCACCCCGCCTTCGCAGGACGTGCCCGCGCCGTCGTCCGATCGGCTTGAGGTCCGACACAGTCATGTGGATCGATGTGGCACCCGGCGGCACGGAGCACGTCAGCTCGACCGCGCCAGCCCTGGATGAGATCGGCGCTCATCCGGGGCGCGTCCTGACACCCGCGCTCCCGAGTCTTCAACCCATCTCAAACCGTCGTCCGTCGCACCGGCTCAGCAGCCTTGATTGCGCTCCTCCCGACGCACCTACGGGTGCAGCATCACCGCCGAGCCGCCGATGCTCGACGCGATCGGGCTATCGCCACCTGCAGCGGAAATTCTCTTGCAGCTTAATTTGAAGCATATTATTCAACTTATGATGGATATCTGAGGCCAAGTCGATGTGCTGCCGGGCGTGCCTGCTCACCTTCACGAGCCTGCTTGCGGCGTGCGCGGCGACCGATCAGCCAACGGCTCCCGCTGGGGTGGTGGCGGCGGCAATTCCCGCCGAGGCGGCCCCGATGGCGACGGCCTGGCCTCCCGGCGACACCTGCCGTTCCAGGCTGGCCGCCGCCGCAGCGCTGCCGGAGGAGGAGCGGCGACGCCTCGATCCGGCCAGGTCGCCGCTCACGGTGGCCGTGATCGACGGCGGCACGCCGGTGCCGCGCGAGCATGTCCAGGCAGGCCTTACGCTGGATCTGCCCATCCCGATGGGTGAGCCCGCCGGCGCGCCATGCCTGCTGCTCGTCGCGCTCGCGCCCACGGCCCGATCGGCGCCACGGCAGCCGCTGGCGCACGAGATCATCCGCTCGACCTATCGTCGCGGCACCCAGCGCGTCGCCAACCCCGAGCACGAGGCTCTGCGCCGCAAGGTACGGGAGCTGGACGGCGACCAGGACGACGGCATCATCGCCACGGGCGATCCGACCATCGACCTCATCGGTCTGGTCGCGGGCGGGCTGCTGAACGGGATCGGTGCCATCTGGCGCGGCCGCGCCGAGGGCGAGGCGCGGGCAGCCCTGGCGGCCACGCCTTCCTCGTTCGTCGAGCCGGTCTGGGAGCCCTATACCTACGAGCTGACTACCGTGGAGGCTGAGCGAACCGGGCAGCTGCGCGCCACCCTGATCGAACTGGCGCGAGGGCTGAGCTGGCCGCTGAAGCAGACGGTGCGTGAACGCCACCGCTTCAAGGTCGCGGTCGGCCGGCTGCCCAAGGATCGGGACCTGCTAGAAAGTCGAGGCGGCGATATCGTGACGACGGCCAACGTGACGGTCTGGGAACGTGGCGGGCTGCGGCCGTCCCTGGCCTGGCTGGCGACGACGCTGCCGACGACCCCGGCCGCAGGCGTACCAGGCGACATGATGGCCGTGGTGGCGGCGTGGGCCGCGACTCCGAGTGCGTCGCCGCCATGGCAGGACCCCGAGCGTGCGGCTGACGATCCCATCGACGAGACAGTCATGGCAACCGGCCACCCGACCGGCCGGGGCAGTGTCGAGCAGGTGGTCACCGCCGACGGGGTGCGCCGCTATCGCCTGGTCGAGCCGGCGGCGGGCGGTCCGGTAGCCGTGGTTCGAGATCACCCCTGAAGGCCTGCCATGCCAACGCCGCCCAGCCCAGCAGCAGAGCCGAGCCACCTGCCGGCGTGACGGCGCCGACCGCGCGCGGCGCGCCGAGGGCCAGCGCGTACAGGCTGAACGAGAACAGGACGATCCCGGCACTCCAGCACCATACGGGCAGACGGCTGCCGCGTCCGTAGGCGAGTGAGCCCAGCATCGCCAGCGCATGCCACATCTGGTAGCGTGATGCCGTCTCCACCAGCTCCGCCGCCCGGACATCGCCTTGTGCCTGCAGGCCGTGGATGGCGAACGCACCCGCCGCCACCGCGGTCAGCCCGAACAGGGCGGCGAGCCCGACCCAAACCCCATCTCGCATCCGTCCCGCTCCCTCTTGCTTCCGCATGGCGCTTGTGGCTGATGCCCGGGCACGGGCGAAGGGGAAAGTCGATGGCCAGAACACCGGTCGCGGTGGAGGTGTGGCGCAACGGGCGCGTCGAGAGCCGCCATCGGGTGCGGGTGTGCGTGGCGGACGCGAGCGGCCGGGTGGCCCTGGCCGTGGGCGACATCGCCGAGCCCGTCTATCCCCGCTCCGCCGTCAAGCCGTTCCTGGCCCTGGCGCTGGTGGAGAGCGGCGCCGCCGATGCTTATGGTGTCAGCGAAGCCGAGCTGGCCCTGGCCTGCGCGTCGCACGGCGGGGAGGCCCAACACGTGACCCAGGTCGAGGCTTGGCTCGCCCGGCTGGGCCTGGACGAGACGGCGCTGGCATGCGGCCCGCATGCGCCGACCTACCCGCCGGCTGCCGCAGCCCTGATTCGCGCCGGGCAGTCCCCGCGGCGGGTGCACAACAACTGCTCCGGCAAGCATACCGGCATGCTGGCGGTGGCCCTGCATCGGCACCAGCCCACGCAGGGCTACGAGCACGAGCATCATCCCGTGCAGGTCGACTGCGCCGCCGCGGTCTCGGCGCTGGCGGGGCTCGACCGGCTGCCGGCCCCCGGCATCGACGGCTGCAGCCTGCCCAATCATCCGCTGCCACTCAGCGGCCTCGCC
>JBATRI010000704.1:0-4448 GCA_049292515.1 Geminicoccaceae bacterium | reverse complement strand
GCTCCAGCACGTGGCGGGTCCAGGCGGCTTGGTCCTCCTCGGGCAGCAGGCCGAAGGCGTCGGCGCGCGGGCGGCGGTGGGTTGAGGGCATGGCAGGGCGTCCGGCAGCAGGGGGCTGCGCGGCATGGTAGCAGATCAAGGAATATATTCCAACGCTGGGTTAACCGGGCGTTCGGGATATTGGTGCAGACTGGCGGAGCCTGGACCAGGTGCCGCGTCCCGGGTGGGTGGGGGCAGTTCCTTGCCGGCCGCAGGCCGGGGCGGGTGGAAGCGGGTGGGGAGGTCGGTTAGGCTCAGGGTGGCAAGGGCCGGGGTGGCCAAGGCAGGGGGCGGGCATGGAGACGATCGGGTTCGCGGGGCTGGAGCTGCGGTTCCTGCGCGACAAGGAGGAGACGGGCGGCAGCCTCGATCTGTTCGAGATGACGGTACAGCCGCAGGCCAGGATGCCGGTGGCGCATCATCATGAAGGCTGGGAGGAGACGATCTACGGGCTCGCCGGGGTCACCACCTGGCGGGTGGACGGCGGCGAGGTCGCGGTCGGGCCGGGGGCGACGCTGTTCATCCGGCGCGGCGTGGTGCACGGCTTCCGCAACGATTCGGCCGAGCCCGCGAGTTGCCTGTGCATCCTGACCCCGGGCGTGCTCGGCCCGGGCTATTTTAGGGAGATGGCGGCGCTGGTGGCCGGCGGCGCGCCCGATCCGGCCAGGATGAAGGAGGTCATGCTGCGGCATGGGCTGGTGCCGGCCATGGGGTAGGGTGTGGCCCCGAGGGCACCTGCCAGGCGAGGGAGCGTGGGCTGGCTCGGCCTATCGCGAGGTGCTAATATTCGACGGGGTCGTGGCGGTGAGGTGTGGCGATGGCGGGCAAGGTCCCGCTCGATCTGATCGGACAGGTAGTGCTGGAGACACGCGAGGACGTGCGCGACCTGCGCACGGAGCTGCGGGGGGTGCACGACGACCAGACCGCGATGATCCGCATGCTCCAGCGCCGCGAGGCCGAGCTCAACCTGATGCGGGCCATCGACCAGCGCTACCAATCGCTGCGGACCAAGGTCGAGCAGCTGGAACGGCGGCTGGAGCAGGCGGGGATAAGCTGATGGGCGCACCACCCGAGGTCAAGGTGATCGCGGTCAATGCCTTCAAGCCGCGTGGCCTGGAGCTGATCGAGTAGGTGGCGAGCGGGCGGGTGGCGCGGCTGGTGCTGACCAAGCGCGGCCGGCCCGTGGCGGCTGGTGCCGGTGCGGCCGGTCGAGCTGTTGGGTGCGCTGCGCGAGCTGATGGAGCCGGTGGCCGGTGTCGACCTGACGGCGCCGGCGGGAGAGGCGTGAGCGGTTGAGGGATAACTGAGGCGCTGCTGCAGAACACCTGCCTGCCGGTGGCTTCGTCCATGTGCCATTCCGCGTTAAGAAAGATTCCTGACTCCTTAACTTCGGCTCCCCAATCATCATTTACCGGGTGTACAGTTCTAAGTCTGGATCGTTGAAATACACAACTGGTATAAAGAATAATTCGTTTTCTTGGTTAGACGGTTCGCACACCCCAAGCCACACTTGAGTGTGTTCTAGATACTCAGAAATGCCACTGGCGGCAGCGCGATGAATTGAATGCGCCATCTCTATATTGTCTACAACGCAGACAAGCAATCCTCTATCCGAATCATCTCTAAATACATGAATTTTTCTTAAACTGTTACCAATAACAATTGCAGCTTTGCGCGCTGATTGAAGCCGTTGCAGATAAATGATATTTATTAGCAAGCGTCCGTCATTAGATCTGTCGATATAAATGAAATCAAAAATAATACTATCATCATTTCTGGTTGCATGCAAATCGTATGTATCAAATTTGCTCCTAATCCACGCGCTGACAGCGTCCCGAATATGACGTTGATCCAGCATATCTGTATTATTTGCTTGCCGTATCTGCATGAGGTTGCGAACTTCACTTACCGTTGATTCAGCGACGTCGATCCGTAAATGCTCGCGAGCATATGCTAAAAAGCAATCTGGGCGGTACATCCAAAATTTTGTGCCATTAGTAGTCTGATATATTTCCTCAATTAACTCCGGACGCGGACCTACGGTCTTCTTGCCATTTGAATCAATAATATGCCACCAGTCATCTTTTCTGTCATCTGTGATAAAAATAACAGATTTAATTGATTCGCTTCTGGCAAAGTCCTTAATCTGACTCCATATGATGATATCTCCGTCAATGCGCAAGTAACGAAGTCCATTAAAATAGAATTCATTGTCATCGTCATGTTCTTTAGATCGATCTCTGAAGCCCGGCGGACGCTTAGATTTATTTCTCTTTTCTCTATCGGCAGAAATTTTGTCTAACTGAGTTTGATCGTCGTACGGTGCGCCAACGCATCCAGAGAATAAATTATTCAAATCAGAGTAAAGTCTATCAGCTTCATATACATCTAATTGGTTTGCTTCTATTTTTTCTAGCTCAGAGATAAAATTATCTCGCGTTTCTCGCAAAGATTTCAAAAAACTAGAAGCGTTGATTGTAGAATGGCGCTTCTCTAGTTGAAATCCATCAATAGATTTTTCTATGCCCGAAATTCCACTCGAAACAACGTTTTTTACCTTACTAAACATGTTTTTCTGATCAGCAATTACTGACAATCTGCGCTTTTCAAATTCGAGAGCCGCATGATGAGGTATCCATACTCTGTCTTTTAGACGATCCATTATTTGAATCAACTCATCTCTTGTCGAAATGGAATAGCGATAGAAATTTAGTAAGACATTCGTATCTAATACAAAATGCGCGTGATCCCACATTTCGGAAATTTTGATGGAGCCAATCGGATGATATGACGGAAACATATTTGAGAGTGACTGGGCAGTATTTTTCTCAACCATATTGCACTCGTCTTCAGTCTGATAAGTTTAGTTAGCATAATAAGAAGATTTGGAGTGAAGCGTGGCCCCCCGCGGCCCGGGTTGTCGCAGGTGCACGCCGAGCAGGCTTCGAAAAAAGGTTCTAGGTTCTTTTGAATCTGCTACGTGCTGATTCCAAGTAGACGCGGACGCAACATCTAGAGGTACCAGTCGGAATTCCATGTCCTTTTTCCGCAGCCTGCTAGCTGGCGCGGCTGCGGCTATTGTCTGCCCTTTCGAGCGCCATGATCGCCTTGAGGCCGCTTTGCTGGTTGAGGTCGACGCACGTGGACGAGGATAGGCAGCCTGCGGATATAACTGGCAGTTCGTCAAGCAATTAGCGCCGTGAGGTGGCTCAAGATGGGTATGCATTTGCCTCCCTATCGAGGCCGGTCTCGCCGGCCACCGGACCAACCGAGAATTTCGCCGGCTGCCAGCCTGGGGCAACCCTGCATCGTTTTGGGCAGCAGAGCAAGGGCCGGTCGCAGCAATGTGTGTCGGGTGGGGGCAGGCTCGGGGCGTGGCGGGCTAGGCAGACCCGGATGACTTCACAGACATGGTTGTGGCCGGCAAGGCAGGAGGTCACGGCTGCCTGGCAAGCGACGGTGACCTTCCCGGTGGCCGCCATGCGAAGGCTGCCGCGGCGCCGGTATGCCATGCACGGGCAGCCTGTTCCCATGGCGTTGCCGCGCCCGCCGAACCGGCTATGCTGCGGCGGGATCGGCTTCAGGGGGCGGACTGCCCATGTCCGGTTATTTCGGCACGCCGCTTCAGCAACGCCTGCAGGCGCAGGCCGAGACGAGCGCCGCGTTCATCCAGGCGACGGCTGGCGCGTGCCAGACCGGGCGGACGATGGGCTGTGACGATCCGGATCGGTTCGGCTGGGAGCGCATCGATGAGTTCCTCGCCCGCGACGGTGTCTGCGGCTTCCGCCTGATCGCCGCCGAGAAGGCCGAGGAGCTCAGGTCCCGCCTGCTGGAGCGGCGTTGCCGCCTCGATACCTGGGACGTGTTCCTCGCCGACCGGGCGAGCGCGCTGGCGGCCTGCGAGGCGATCCTGGCCAGAGGCCTGCCGGACGGCCTGGCCGAGCTGGACACGCCGTCCGGGCCGGAGGACGGGTATACGGCCCGCATCCAGGCGCTGATGGGGGCCGCCGGTGTGGTGCCGTTCTCGGGCTCGCTGCTGGTCGGGGCGTTCGGGCCGGCGACGACGGTGGCGGTCGGTGACGCGGACGGCGCCGTCGTGGCGGCGGCCCATGGCTATCTGCCGCATAACGAGCACAGCCCCTATCACCGCCATGCCTGGGGCGGGCTGGTCGCGGTGGCGGAATCGCAGCGGGGCAGGGGGCTCGGCAACCATATCAATGCGCGCATGATCGCCAGCGTGTTCCGCGACCTCGGTGCTACGCACGTCTATGAGCTGGTGTCGGCGTCGAACGTGCCGTCCCGACGCATGGTCGCGGCATGCGGCCTGCGCCCGGCGCCGGGGCTCGTCTGCGGGATCGCCACCGCCGACGCCAGCGCGCCGTTCACCCGGTAGGCGCGGTCCGGGTGAT
>JBATRI010000703.1:0-10185 GCA_049292515.1 Geminicoccaceae bacterium | reverse complement strand
AAGGTCGATCCCCGCGGACGCGGGGAAGCCCTCCAGGCGGGAACTCAGGATGAAGCGGCGGAAGGTCGATCCCCGCGGACGCGGGGAAGCCGCGGCCGAGAAGCGCTTCGATGCGGTCAATGAAGGTCGATCCCCGCGGACGCGGGGAAGCCGGTCACGACGTGTGGGGCGTCGCCTGCCCGAAGGGTCGATCCCCGCGGACGCGGGGAAGCCAAGGCCAGCGCCACCGGCCCGCTGATCGCCCGGGGTCGATCCCCGCGGACGCGGGGAAGCCGCTGAGCGCGCTGGCCAGACGAGGCGGGCTGAGGGTCGATCCCCGCGGACGCGGGGAAGCCAGCGGAGCCCCGGCTTTGTCCCTGGCCCATAAGGGTCGATCCCCGCGGACGCGGGGAAGCCTCTAGAAAGTAAACAATTATGAAGCCTACGATGTCAAAGAGCACGCGAGCGAATTCAAGGCGTTGCAATTCGCTCGACGGTCGTGATCAGGCCGCCGTCCAGTTCGACGAATGTTCGTGCCGGGATGCCCAGTGTCAGCAGACCCTGACCGCAAGGCAACTTCGGCTCGCGCCAAGTCATCACGACCGAGCCGCCGCCCAACGAGGCGAACCAATCGGCGAGCACCGTCCAGATGCGCCCTCTTACGCCAGCGGTCATGCGCGGCGCCGTGTACACGCCGGGTGCGATCTCCAGCATGCACGAGGCGAGGAAGCCACGAAAGCGGTCGGCCACGTCGCGGGTGACAACAACAACCATGTCGTGTGCCTAACTGTCAGCCTCGAACAGGGTCTTGATGCGCTCGATCAGCATGTCGATCAGCTTGTCCTTGCGAAAGGCCTCGGCGGCCCGCTTGCGGACCTCGCGCTCGAGCGTCAGCAGCGGACTATCGAGGCAGGCGCGCGCGGCAGCGAAGGCGACGGGCACGGTGACGGTCGTGCGCACCAGGTCGGCAATGTCGAGCACAAAGGCGTTGGCGCTGTCCTCGTGGACGAAGCCGAGCTGCGGGATAGTGGCCGTCGCAGCGACGGAAATCATGGCGGCGGCCTCGACGCAGGTCGCGGCGTGGTTGATGGCTTGATTGGGCTCGTCAGTGGCGTTGGGGTTCTGCCGGTCGTAGCGTCGGCCACCCCACGGCACCCGGTGCTTCGCGGCCAGCAGCTTGTAGCTCTCCTTGACCCTTGCGCCCTCGATGCCGCGCAACACGTCGGGCGAGCTGTGCGGCAGTACCTCACCGAAGCGGAGCGCAAACATACGCCGCGCGATGCCGATGCGCGTGTCGGGGTCGGCCCACAACCGTGCCTGCCGGCGGGCCAGCATGCTGGCGTCGGGGCCGAGTTGTGGGGCGGAGTAGAGCCGCACACCGCCCTCGCCGACGGCGACGAGCCCGGTGCCATGACGAGCGAGCAGTCGCAGCGCATCGTGGGTGACCGAGCCGCCGGGGCCGAGCAGGACGAGCGAGAGGGTCTGGAACGGCAGCGCATAGTCACCGGCCACGAGGCTGGGCGAGCCTGCCGCCTTGAAGCGCAAGGTGCCGTCCTCGACGTAGAGCGCGCCGCGCTCGAGCCAGACCAGGCCATGCCGGTCGACATGCGGGATGCGGGCGGTCTCGAGGCCGAGCCGGCCGAGCAGGACCATGCTCAGGCCGGCCGCAACAGCAGCATGCCGAAGCCGAAGGCGCGGTGGCGGCCGACGCCGCGGGCGAGGAGAGCGTGGAAGCGGTCGGGGTCGGTGACCTGGAGCGTGCCGCGGAAGGTGACGTCAGGACGGCGCGAGAAGATCTGCCGGCCGCCCGCGCGCCGTTGCAGCCGCTCCGCGGGTCCAACAGCTTCCTGGAACCGTTCCGCCGCGTTCCAGCGGTGACGACGGCGAACGAGAGGTGCCTGATCCAGGCGTTGCACCGCCAACGTGAGCGGCTCGGCACCGCCCAGCCGCAATCGCTCGCTCACCCAAGCGCGATAGACCGCCTCGCGGTCGACCGGCACGTCGGCCTCGACCGCGAGGGTCGCGTGCAGGAACGCGTCGATCTCACGATGGCCCCTGGCGCCGTCGCCGCGCCGCGACTGCCGAACGACCGGGCAGGTTCGCACCTCGAACCCGTAGATGGCACCTTCGCGAAACGTCGCCGGCATTGCCTTGGCCTCGAGGCTGCCGAGATCGAACGTCGCATCGAGTGTCGGCGCGGCTATGGCCAGTGTCTCGCGCAGTCCATCCGCCCCGGTCGGACCGTAGCCCAGGACATGGGCCGGGCGCTCGCTCTTGGCGTCGATCAGCGCGAACGGCTGCGGCGCCGCGGCACCGAAGGCGGCCCGCAGCGCCGAATGCAGCAAATAGCCTTCGTCGTCGAGCGGCAGGCTGGCGTCGCGGGCGAACCGGACGAGGCCTGGCCGGCGCACGTCCAGCCGGATCATGTGCAGGGTCACGGCTCGCCTCCATGCGCGATCCTCAGCTCGCGGACACGGCGCCCGCCCACGTGCAGCCCGGAGACCCAGTCCCGTACATCCGCGACCTCGACGACCCGGTCAGCCGTAGGCTCCCCGGCCCGATCCGGCACCTCGACAAGCGTCGCAACAGTACCGGAGTGCTCTCCTCGCCTCTGCTCTACGGGAATGGCATCGAGCGCCTCGGCGAACCCATCGACCTCCTGCGATCGGCCGACCAGCAGCGGGCGGGCCGGGGGGCAGCCTTTGCGCCCGAGAAACAAGGGCCGCGCCGGGCGGCGGAGGGCTTCCTCCAGATGGTCGAGTGTCGGGGCCTCGCCCGCCGGCTCCAGGGAGACGGCCACCGTCACCACGGCATCGGCCACGTAGTGCCGGTAGCGCAGCACCGGCCCGCTGTAGCTCTGATCACCACCGGCCCGCTCGGCCGGCTTGCCGCGCGTGGTCCACATCGGATCCTTCTTCGCGATCTCGGCGGTCTGATAGTCTACGATCGTGCGACCCGGATGGTCGAGACGGGCCGCGATCAGCAGCCGGTCCTGCAGGCGCTGCAGGGCGTGGCCGTCGCCATGGTCGTAGCCGAGCGCGTTGCCGAGTAGGCCCGTCAGCATGGACAGCGTCGGCAGGCGCCGGGTCGGCCGGATCTCGTCGACGGCCACGTCGCCAAAGGCCATCAGCGGCCCGTCGAGCCGGAGGATCAGGCAGCGCACCTCAGGCGTCCCCTCTGATCGCCGCGGCGGTGGCGGCAACGAGCTTTGGGAAGGTGCAGGTGGTGGCGCCTGCGATCTCGACTGCGTTGAGTCGGGTCGCGAGCCAGCGGATGACGGTCGAGCCGTACATCGCGTCGATGCCGGCGACATGCCGTACTAAAGCTTCGGCGGCGCATTGGTCCTGGGGCGTGCGCTTAATGGGCTCAAGGAAGGCGTTGGCCAGCGTGCGCGGCTGCTCGTCGCCCGCCTCGACCAGGACCAGCGATGCCCAATCGTAGGGTGCAGTCGAGCCGAGCTTGGCGCCCGGCGTCACCTTGGCGATCAGGTGCAGGAGATGCTCCACCGCCTTGGCCGTGAGCGTCCGGTCGGCATCCAGCCAACGCTTGGCATTGCAGCCTTCGAGATTGGCCACCAGCGACGACACGTCCACGACGACGTAGCCGTAATAGACGCCGGAGGTCAGCTCCGTCGTATTCAGGTGACCGGCGCCAGAGCCCTGCTCCTCGGCCTGGAGATCGTCCACGGCAGTGAAGTAGTCGGGCTCACTCGCCTGCGCATGCACGGTGAGCGCATGGGCGACATGGACTGCAGCATCGACCCGCGCTTCGCGATCACCGGAGACAAACCGCCCGAACATGGCGGCATCGATCCCGGCCCCGGCGATCAGGGCATGCAGATTCTTACGGAGATCCTTCAGCTCCACCGCGATCTTCTTCGCATCGGCGCCCGTAAGCGCGACGATCCGCTTGGTTTCCTGTTTCAGATACTCGATTTCTTTGAAGCCGAGGACGACTAGCTCGCTGCGATCCAAGTCGATCTCGACATCCTTGGCATTGGCCTGCGCTTTCTTGCTCTGCCCGTAAAGGTCGTCCTGCATCGCCTTCAGCACGGCCTCGACGGCCTTCTGGTCGATACCCTCAGCGACGAGTGCATCTGCCACCTTGACCGACCACACTCGGCGCGACCGTACCGAGACACCGATGTCGGGGCTGATCGTGCGCAGGGCGAACGGGTCGTTCGCCATCCGCCAATGCCGTTTCAGGCATTGCGAAGAGACGCGCGTCCGCTCGATGCCGCCGAACGGCATCCGCTTGGCGAGCCCGGCGTCGTCGCGGTTCAGAAGGGCGGCGGGATAGGAATGCAGTGTGTGGATCTGAATGAATCGCGGCACGCTCATGCGGCCTTCTCCCCGCTGGTGGACTTGGTATCGAACAGCTTGCGATAGTAATCACGTGCGATGGAGCGTCGGCACCAGTCGCTTGTTTCAGTATCGGCCGTGAGCACGAGCCAGAGGATTTCGCTCCAGTCGAATCGCCCTGCCTCGCCTTTGCTTGCGAGCAGGCGGGCGAGCTGGCGCGTCTCCTCGTCGAGACGGCCCCTGTCGGCGCGCAGCAGGCGGAGGAGGCGCAGCTCGCTCACCCCGGATTCGGCCAGCGCCGTGCCGAGACCGCGGCGCTCGATGGTCAGGAATTCGCGGGTGAGCGCCATGCCGCGGAGCACGATTGCCAATGCCCCCGCTATGGGCTCGTCGTCGAAGGCCCTGGGCGCATGCTTGGCCACGAGCTGCCAGAACGCGATGCCATCGGGGCGGTCGGCGTCGAGCCGGCGGAGCTGGGCCAAGTGCCCAGGCGGATAGATCGGCTGGCGGATCTCGCGCGCAATGTCGCTGATAGTCGTTTGCCACACCCGTTGCTGGTCCTTAGACGACATCGACAGGCTCCTCGGCACGCTTCGGCGCCAGTTCGGGGAATGTCTTGTAGAATCCGCCCCACACAATGCGTTCGGCCACGGCGATCGCGCGCAAGCGGCGTGGCCCCGGCACGGGCAACGCCTCGATGGCACGCTCGAAGGTCAAGACAGCGAGAGCGCGCAGGAACAGCAGCCAGCTGCGGCGACCGGCCTCCTCATCCGCCGCGCGTGCGAACAGATGGTCGAAGAAGGTGCGATCCACCTCGTCGTCGGCGTTCGCGAGCAGCTTGTCGACCCAGGCCGTGGCAGTCTTGTCGCCGAACTTGACGGCCTCCGGCCCACCCTGCACCAGGGCCAGCAAGGCCGTGCGCATGATCTTGCCACCAAACAGGATGCGGACGCCCTCCACCATGCCCCTGGCGATGGTCGCCAGTCGCTCGCGATCGTCGGGGGAGGCGACCCACGGCAACCGCTGCCTAGTCAACGGCACGTCGCGGACGGTATAGCCCTCGGTCTTGCCTTGGCCGCGGACGAACACCTCGAACCGTGCGAGCATCGGCGCCTTGTCGATGTCCTTGTGAAATTGAAGGCAGAGCGGAAGATCCCACTTGGCCGGATCGAAGAGAACACTGGCCATGATCTCGTAGCGGGGCGCCGAGTTGTAGGCGGCGGAGTCGTTCTGCCGGTTGGTGGGGATCCAGGGATCGCCGACATTGCCCTTGAGCGCTCCCGCGCCGATGCGCTGCACGGCACTCGTCGTGACCAGTGCTTGCACACGCCGGGCGGTGCTCACCAGGCGAACCCGACGGCTGATCTCGATGAACCACGGGTCGAGCTGGTCCACGGCCATCGATTGTTTGCCGTCCCAAGGGCGGCACCAGACGAGTGCCGTGCCGTTGTCTCGGGCGAACTGCGGCAGGCGCTCAAAGAACCAGTCTCGATGTCGCAGATGCAGGCGAACGTCACGGGTCCAACGCGCTCCCGGGCCGCCCTCGGGCACGAGGCCGATGCCCGGCCGGGTCGCGAAGCCACCGTTCATGCGCACGACACCGTAGTTGCCGGCACCGAGGAATCCCGCCGTCGTCTGCAGGCTCACCAGGCCCGCGATCCAGAAGGCGGGCTCACTGACGCCGGCCTGCCCCTGCTTGACCCCGTGATTCTTGCTGGTGACCAGAACGTCGAGATCGTCGGCCGTATCGACGGCGTTCTTGAAGCTCGCGAGCGTACCTTCCGGGACGGGCGGCTGCATGAAGCCCGGCTTGGCCAGATCCTCGACGACGAGGCACCAGGGAGAGTCGTCGGGCCACGCCGGGGTGAGCGCCCGAAGCATCGTGAGCCACCGCTCGGCCGGCTGTCCAACCTCTGTCTCCCCTGCCCGACGCAGCGCCAACGCCGCCAGCTGGACGAGAAACGCGTGCCATGGATGCCGCTGATGAGGGCGAAGGAAAGGAAAGTCTACAATCGTGTCGTGACCCAGCTCTGCCAGTAGTTCGGAAAGGCTAACCAGCCTTAACGATCCGCTCCGTTGTCTAATCGGGAAAATCGATTCGATAATAATATTCATCATTCCATGCCACTGCATTGAGCTTCCCCGCTTTGCGGGGGATCTTGCTGGACCTCAGATCTCGCAGGGTCCATCCCCGTGCTTACGGGGCAACTTACCCAATTCTCAGCCGAAGCGTTGCATGATTAGCGCAACCGTTCGAGTGGAGGTGCCATCTGACCGTTGCTCTCGAAAGACCAAGATGGCAGCTGCCCATTCACGGGTTGAACAGCTGGAGGGAACGACGACGCGAGTGCGTCCGACGAGCCATCGAATGAGGGCAGCCAGGATCATGGGTGGGCCTTATTCTGATGAGGTGGTCGGGACCACACATATCACAGTTATAAAACCTTTGTTCAAGAGGTAGTCTCTGGCCGTAAGCCAAAGCGGTCGTAGGTGAATCGCTGCGCGCCGATCCCGATCACTCCACCGCCGTCGACGGCCAGAATGGGCGTCTCGGCCGCCTGGATGATCTGCCAGGTCGGCTTGGCGACCATCCAGCCCGGCAGCCGCATGCGCGTGATGATCTCGCCGAAGGGCGACGCCAGCGGCCGGTCGAGCGGCAGAAGCAGGTCGTCGGCGCCGAGGCGGGTGCGGATCTTGACCTCGTCGATGGCCGGGAACATCAAGTTCTCGAAGCCCTTGCCCCAGTCGAGAGCGTTGGCGATCGCTTGGTTGTGGTGGGCGATCCTCGTTCCCACGACTGCCGTCGTCCCATGCCGCAGCCAGAGGGAATCGAAGCGATCGCCACATTCCTCGGCGATGGCCGCGAGCCGCGCCGGGTGGGTCCCCTCCTCGACCAGCCGTCGATTGTCCGCCGGAATCGCCCAGCGGGCGCCGTCGCCGATCAGGCGGCGCGTCGCCTCGACGGCGCGGAGATCGACATAGGCGCGCCCCTCGCCGAAGCCGTGGCGACGGCTGGTGAGGAACGGGGTCAGATCGCCCCCCTCCGGACCCAGGACGATGCACGGCGCCGGCCCCGGCCCCGGCCGCGAGCGGTGGCGATGCAGCCGGCCGATCCGCTGCAGCAGCACGTCGATCGGGCAAAGATCCGTCAGCAAGAGATCGGCATCCACGTCCAGACTCTGCTCCACGGTCTGCGTGGCCACCACGATGACCGGCCGTGCCGCCGAGCCTTTGCCCAGTCTCTCCTCGATCGCCGCGTCGAGCCGGCGCCGATCCTCGGCCGCGAACCGGCCATGGTGCAGCGTCGCGACACCGGCGACGCGGAACGAGGCGGGTTCGCTCGTCGCCAACAGCGCTTCCACGGCCCGCTGCGTCTCGATCGCCGCCCGCACCGTGTTGCGGATCACCAGCACCTTGGCGCCGAGGCGAGCCGCTTCCACGGCCTGTGCTGCGACCGCGCCAGGCTGGTCGAGCCAGGGCGCGGGTGCGATGTCCAAGATCTTCTCGTGGGCATCGGCGTGGATGGTCACGGCGCCGGCATGCGAGGTCGAGATCAGCGGGTACGGTATCGCCACGGTGTCGTCGATCGGCGGTAGCGTGTGGCGGCCACCGAGCAGCAGCTCACGCGTCTCGGCGCCCAGCGTCGCCGACATCAGCAACACATGGCCGCCACATGCGCGAAACAGCTCGATCAATCGCTCGACAAGCGCGCGCATGTAGGGGTCGGAGGCGTGCACCTCGTCGATCACCAGCAGGTGACGCACGAGGCAGGCGGCCCGGAGATGGGCATGCTTCACCTGCAGGACGCCGAGCAGCGCCTGGTCGATCGTACCCACGGCGAAGCGGGCCGCAGCGTAGCGCTTGGGTTGCTCGGCAGCCCAACGAGTGAGGCTACGATCGGCACGGTCGCCGTCCGACCACTGCACCCGAAATTCCGGTAGGATCCGGCCTTCCGCATCGCCCATTTGCATATAGCCGGGCACGGCGAGCAGGGCTTCCTGGCGCAATGCCACGAACGTCTGGTCGAGCCAGCGTTGCATGCGTTTATGCAGTTGCACGGCGGCACTACGCAGCGGCACGGCGAAGAACACGCCGTCGACGCGCTGCGCGGCGATGAGGCGCGTCGCCCAGCGCAGAGCCGCCTCGGTCTTGCCGGAGCCGGTTTCGCTTTCCAGCAGCACGACGGATCCCTGTGGAGGCAGCGCTAGCCGGTCCATGGCCGCCTGCGCTGAGCGTGGTGGAAAGCCGAACTGCGTATCGAATGTCGGCACAGCCCAAGCGTTTCCCGACGATTGAAGGCTGGCGCCAAGCCCCACCGCGCTCAATACGGTGACCGAGCGGGCACGGGCAAAGTCGTGTCGAGCAGCGTCGCCGAGCCGCGCATACGGGAACATCGCTTCGGCGTCGCCCGAACCCAGCCAGTCAGCGAGCATGAGGAGACCGGCCAGCATATGTTGAAAAGCCGGGGTCAACGAGACGGAGGCTCCGGCACCAAAGGCGTCGGCAAACAGTGCACGGCCAGTGGCAGCGAGCTCGACGACCCGGCTCATCGGGTCGTTGCTGCCCGCTCGACCCCATCCGGGCACCAGCGCCCGATCCGTATCGGCGACGAAATCCAAACGGATGGGTGAGCCGTGGTGCGCGAAGGCGACCTGCAGAAGCTCCAACCAGCCGTCGCCGTACCACGACTGCAGGACGTCGAGCTGCACCGCCGACGAGAAACGGCAATAAAGGTCCGTTCCGAGGAGGGGCCGCAGTGCGGAGAGGTGACCAACGGTGGATGCCGGCGCCGGTGACGCCTTCGCCTGGAAGCCGCGGTGGCATTTGCCGAGGTCGTGCAGGAAGGCGAGGTAGCAGAGACGCGCGACCTGGACGCGGTCGAGGTCGTCGAGGCCGCCGGCGCGCGCGAGCCGGCACCTGATGGTCGGCTGGGCGAGCAGCGCCTCGAGCACGCAGGCAACGTCGGTGCAATGGTCGACGAGCGGGTGCCAAGCTGGTTCGCTGAGGTCCTTTGAACGGAGCTTGCCCCAAAGATCCTCGGGACCAGGGTAGCCGATCATTAGAGCGCCTCTTTGATATTCATTTATTGAATCCTGCGCAAATTTATAACAAATTATCGGCTCTAGGCATTCGCGCTATTCGGTTGTTTTAAAAATATCCTGATAATACTGACTCATCTTGAGCTATTTATATCTAGTCAATCAGCCTTCCGAAAATATACTGCCACAACATCGAGTTTTGGAGCAGGTGTTCTATCCTAATGGCGGACAACACGTCCATGAATGTATTTTTGATTGATTCCTTGGTACGAGTAGAGTGCCAACCTCGTCAAGATAGACGGCGACGGCAACCTACGCCCATGGCCGTTAAACATACCGGGTGATGCTTGATCACTCAGCAAGCTGCACCCCGAGCGTGCTAACGTTCTTGGTCCGCTTGCGCACGTGCACCCGTCCCGCCGGCTGGGGCGCCACCGGTGCCGGCTCGGGCACGGGTGCTGCCGCAGGCTCGGGTGTGGACGCCGCTGCCACCGACTTGCGACCAAGACCGCTACTCGTGGCCATGGCCGAGCGCTCGGCGGCATAGGCCGGTGCGGTCATCGGGTAATCCTTGGCCAAGCCCCAACGTTGCCGGTAAGCCGCCGGCGTCAGGCCGTGATGCTTGGCCAGATGCGGCTTGAGCAGCTTCGTCTTCCGGCCGTCCTCGAGGCAGACCAGATACCCGGGCATCACCGACTTCCTGATCGGCACCGCCGGCACCAGGGCCTCGGCCGGCGGTGGTGCAGGCTCGGCCACCGTGCCCAGCTTGCGCAAAGCCCCGAACACGCTGCCGATCAGTCCCGGCAGCTCGCTCGCCGGCAGCGTGTGGCTGCCGGCATAGGCGGCCACGATCTCGGTGGTCAGGT
>JBATRI010000702.1:0-4712 GCA_049292515.1 Geminicoccaceae bacterium | reverse complement strand
CGACCCGCTCGCCTGGTCGATGGCCCAAAGCCTCGTCGCTCCTGCCGGGCGGTGCCTGATCGGCGTTCGCTGCGGAGCCTCGGCCTCGGTTGCCAATCAGAGCCATGCAGCGATCGGGCGGATTATTGAGGCGAGCGACGACGATTTGTGAGCAATGACGGGGGTTAGGACTGCTGCGGCAAAGCGCTTGAGGCTCGTCCCGGCGTTGGTCCGTAGAGGCTGGCGGGGTTCCGTTGCGTTGATTGGCGGGTTGCGGGCGGGTAGGCAGCGGCGCTGCCGCCATAGCCTCATTCGAGAGTGTTGTTCATCGCCACCGACCAGGACTTCCGCGGCTTCCGCTTCCCCGCCGGGGTGATCTTGTGGGCCGTGCGGTGGCAGCTACGCTTCCCGGTTGGCTACCGCGACCTTGAGCTGATGCTCGCCGACCGTGCTATCGAGGTTGCGTCATCCGAGGAAAATGAACGGTCTGTCCGGTCCAACCCGGGCTCTCCCGCACTTTCGCTGCACAACTTGGGTTGTTCTTCCTCGGACTTTCCCCTGGGCTCATGCTGCCGCCAGCACGCGGTGGCGCAGCAGATCAAAGCAAGCACGGCCATACATCTGACGTTTGATCAGCTTGAGTTGCGTAATCCGGCCTTCGACCGGGCCCGTGCTCCAGGGCAGCGTCAGCGCGGCTTCCACCGCCGCGCCGTCACGCTCGAGCGCCCGGGCGAAGCCGCCAAGCTCGCTGCCGCGTGCGTCGTCGAGCCACGGCCGGAACGTCGCATGGTCGCGCGTCTTGATCATGGCGCAGAATCGTCGGGCCAGGAGGACCGCCTGCTCGATCTCCGGAGCCGCCGAGACCAGCAGGCTGACCAAGCGGCGCTCCGCCTCCCCGGCTGGTTCACCCTCGGCCAGAACCAGCCGCACCGCCTGACGGCTGGTCGGCACCCGCGGGCTCGGGCGGGGTGTGGTCACCGGCGCCTGGCTCAGCGCACGCCGCCGCTGCTCGCGGGCCCAGTCGCACACCATGCTGCGCCCACCGGGAAAGCCCTGCGCCTGGAGATCGCGCCACAGTTGGGTGCCGCTCCGGCATCCCTCCAGCCATCGCCGCGCCAAATACGCTTGGTAGTGGTCGAGCAGCTTCGGCCGCGGTGGCTTGCGCCACAGCGGCGCGTGGCCGGCGCGCAACCAGCGCTGGACCGAGCTGAGGCCCATACCGAGCGCTTGCGCAATCACCGCCACCGACCGGCCCTGCGCGTGCAGCCGCGCGACCTCCTCGTAGCGGGCCTGTCGCTGTGCGAGTCGTTCGCGCGACCGCCGGACCGCTTGCGCGACAAGCTCCTTCGGCTCTTCCGTCACCAGCGCGGCCAGCCCGCTCGCCGCGCCGGCCTCGATCGCCCGGCGGACCTGGCGGTGGTGCCGGTCGAACACAGTCTGCAGGGCATCGGAACAGTTGCGTAGGAGATGCCAACGGTCGGTGACTTGGAGCGCCTGGGGTGCGCCTTGCCGGATGCCGTCGGCATAGGCGCCGGCTCGATCGCGGGCCACGATCTCGATCGAGGGATGCCGCTTCAGCCAGGCGGCAAGGGTGCTAGCCTGCCGGTCGGGCAACAAATCGATGGCGCGGTGCCGCTCGAGGTCGCAGAGGATCGTCCCGTAACGCTGGCCGCGCCGGAGGGCGAAGTCGTCGACGCCAAGCACGCGCGGTGCCGCTGGCAGACTCACCGGCGCCGTCCGGATCATCCGCAGCAGGGTGTCGGGGCTGACTGACATGGCCAGCTGGGCGGTCAGGCGGGAGCCGGGCTCGCCGCCCAGGGCGAGGCCAAGCTTCTGCTGCACTTGGCGCAGGCGGATGGTGCAGCGGGCCCTCGCCGTCGTGGCCTCCGGCAGTCGCTCGGCGAAGATCCGTCGCGGGCAGGTGTTATTGGGACAGCGAAAGCGTCGGACCTGCAGATGCAGGCGCACGGTGCGGCCCTGCCAGGGTAGATCGGCCAGTCGTCGGAGGTAGGTGCTTTGCCGTCGCGACGACGCATGGTGGCAGAGAGGGCAGTTGGCCGAGGTGCTGGTCGCGTGGGTCTCGATGATGATGGTGTCGTCGGTAGGGAGCAGGCGGTCGACGGTCAAGCCGACCGGCAACAGACAGAACACGGATGTGGGCAATTGAGAGGCATCTGATCAGGGGGAGGGATAGTCCAAAAGATATAGTTGCTGCAGTCGTAACTATCATCGGTTGTGCAGCGAAAGTGCGGAAGAGCCCCAACCCGAACAGGGTGTACGGCGCAAATCGAACGAGCCGTACGGTAGCATGGACACCATGCTCGGGCCGTCTTCATCGTGTTGATGGTATCAGCTCCATCGTCAACAAGTCAATGTGATGATCAATCGACTACGTCATAATTGTTATATACTTACAGTTTGATGTTGAGAGTTGTCGTATCCGAGATGCGCCGATGCATTCTTCGCCCTTGTCTTGTTGGCGGCGCATTGGCCCAGGGGGTGCGGGCCCGTCAAGGGCGAAGCCTCGTCATCGACGAGGATCTCGGCCCGTCGGGCGCCACGAGCGTCGAGCGGCTGATCGCCGAGATCGGGCTCGGCAACGCCGGCGGTTCTCCCGTCCCGGCGCGGACGGTGACTCAACAACCAGGTTGAGCAAGATCACCGCCGCATCAAGCGCCGAACGCGGCCTATGCTCGGCTTCAAGAGCTTCGTGACAGCGCGGCGCACCCTGGCCAGCATCGACGCGTGCCGTGCTGAGGAACGACATGCCGGCACAGCGAGCCTTTGTACACGAGGTCTTTGGTCCTGTAGTCTGAGCCGTGGAGGGTAGGCTGGCGTCTGCCTGCAGTCAGTCGACGCAACGGGACCCACCACAGCGCTTGCCGTGCCCAGGCAACGGCGGGCGCGGCAAGCGGTGCTGGCGCAAACTACACTTGGCCGCATCACTGCTTTGTCAGGCTAGCCGAGCAGTAGATCGCGTTGCCGTAATATACAGAGAGGTTCAGCGCCTTCCCGGCGACCTGCGCGCCCACGGGTGTTCCATTGTAAAAGTAGCCACAACTACCAATATAAAAAGCATTGTTCAGCACAACACCCCACCAGTAGGAACCAGCATCCGAGAATTTGTCGACACTTGCCGCCAGTAATTGCGCCAGATAGGGGTGGCCGGAGGAAATAGATCCGGTTGCGATGGCAAGTTCAAAATGATAGCCTGTCGCTCGGTCGCAATTCAGATAGCTCCTTACCCGTCCGGAGATGCTATAATTTTGCACCGAACACAGCGTACCATCGGCCGCTTTGTAGGTGCCTTCGGGGATGCCTGGGCCGCCGCCAGACCCGGAGCCGACGAGACCAATGTTGTAGCGCCCGCCGACCTGATTCCCTAGACCGGTAACGACAGCGTAGTATCTCCCGGTCTTCGCCACGCTGAAATCGGCATAGACCGTCTTATTGAGCGTGTTGAAGCCGGAGACAAATTTCCCCGTCTTATCCGCCAGTCGCAGCGATATGTTCTTAGTACTGTAATACCCAGTGACAGAAAGAGTATACTTGTTTCTTGCCGTCAGATCGACCGGAAAGAAATCCGTGTCGTTCTTCCAGTTCAGCTCACCAGCCTTGACCTGACTTGGCTCCAGTACCGCTGCTGCTGTCTTGATGCTGCCGGCGGCATCGGCAATTGCCGTGACATGATACTTGCTGGGGAATTTCTTGGATGCCTTGTCCAGCAGCTCGACAAAATACGTTCCCGCGCTCCCCGGCAGGTACTCGAAACCGCCGTCATATCCCCCTTTACCGGTGGTGCAGGCTTGGCTGCTGTGCAGCACCTTGCCCTTACCATTGCGTAGATTAATCACTGTGCAGCCATCGGCTCGAACTGAGAAGGCATAGTTCTGGCCAGCCCTCAACGTGGTTTTATACCAATCCGAATCGTTGGCGATCTCAGAAACGCCATCTAATCCTCCTCCGCCGGTTGTCAGTACTGCCGTTGTGGTCTTGCCGCCTGGCACATCGGCAGCTTGCGTAGCCTGGGTTCCAATTATCCCTATGGCTGCAGCAACGAGTACGTGCTTCATAGGTCAACTCCATGTGAAAGCCATTCTGTATCTAATCTTCGATGACCAGCTATGCCTTGATCAGGCGGAGATTCACTCGCATGTCATCATAAACCGGCGTGATAAGATGGCTTCACCCGCAGCTCCGGCCTCCTTCTCCCCGTGGTAGGAATCAAAGGCGGGCTTGGCAGGTCGACGGCTTGGCATCGATGCGCGCTGCCCGGATCATGGTCGAGTAGCTCGGCCATTCGGCTCTGCCCTCACAGATCCAGGCAGGCGTCTTTCCTGCACTCGGCCCTTTCCGGAAGTCACCCGCATCGGGCCACTCCTGGCGTCCAAGGGTGCGTGATCTGAGGCCGTGGAAGGGGTAGGCACGCGGTCAGAGTCTCGAACCATTCCCGGCCCATGCGCCGTTTCTTCTGGCTCCGCCGTCTCAAGCAGTTGAACCAGATGTGCCGGATTTCCCGCCGGAAGCCATCGAGTGCAGCGCGTCAGCTAGAATTGCAGATCCTGGACGCCCCCCGTCATTGCTCACAAATCGTCGTCTGCCTCTGAATAATCCGCCCGATCGCTGCATGGCTCTGATTGGCAACCGAGGCCGAGGCTCCGCAGCGAACGCCGATCAGGCACCGCCCGGCAGGAGCGACGAGGCTTTGGGCCATCGACCAGGCGAGCGGGTCG
>JBATRI010000701.1:0-6240 GCA_049292515.1 Geminicoccaceae bacterium | reverse complement strand
CCCGTGCCCTGGCGAGCGAGTCCTCGCCCCGCGTGCTGCTGGTCGATGTCGCCGGCCTGGAGGACCCGATCGCCGCTTTGCACGATCTGGCCGCGGTCTGCACCCCCGACGTGCGCGTGCTGGTGATCGGCGACCGGTCGGAGGTGAGCTTCTACCGGGAGCTCACCCGCGATCTCGGCATCGCCGAATACATCTACAAGCCGTTGACGCGCAGCAACGTCGCGAGCCTGTTCGGGCCTTTGGTGGTGCCGTCCGGCGAGAAGTCGACGCAGCGCGGGGGCCAGATCATCGCTGTCTGTGGCGCCCGCGGCGGCGCCGGCGCCACCACCGTCGCCGTCAATCTGGCGCTGCAGCTGGAGGCCACCAAGGGCCACATCGCGCTACTGGACCTGCATCTGCGCGGCGGGACGACAGCGATGATGCTGGGGGTGAAGGCCACCAACGGCCTTCGGATCGCGCTCGAGGAGCCCGAACGCGCGGATGCGCTGTTCCTCGACCGCATCGCCGTCAATGTCCATGGCCGACTGAGGCTGCTCGCCGCCGAGGAGCCGTTCGAGTCCCAGCCCAACCCGACCCCGGAGGGCGTCGCACAGCTGCTCGACCTGCTGCGCCAGCGGTTCAGCCATATCGTGGTCGATCTGCCGATCCCGCCCTCGCCCTGGGAGCGGCAAGTGCTTGCCGAGGCGCGCACCACGGTCGTGGTGTTCGGGCCCGATCTCGCCGGCATTCGCGACGCCGAGGCGACGCGCAAGCTCCTGGCCTCGATCTCGAGCAGCAGCCAGCCGATCTTCGTGCTCAATCGCGCCGGGGCGCCCGGCGGCCTGAAGCTGCCCCTGATCGTCGAAGGCCTCGGCCAGCGTCCAGGGGTGGTCATTCCCGACCTGCCGCGCCATTTGCCGCGAGCAGCCAATCTCGGGCAGCCCACGGCTTCGGGCAGCGCGCCCTTTCGCAAGGCGCTCGCGCCCCTGACGCAGGAGATCTTCGGCGTGCGGCCCGAGGCCGCCGGCGGCTCCACCCTGCTGCGCTGGCTCGTCACGCGATGAAGCCCTTCGGCCGCAAGGACGAGGCGCCCAAGGCGCCGCCCGCCGCCGGGCCGTCGGCTGCGCCGATTCTGAGGCTGCCCGTCGAATCGCCCGTCACCCGGTTGCGCAACAAGGTGATGGAGCGCGTCGACGCGGTGACGGCCTCGGCCCTCCCGGCCGCCCAGCTGCAGGTGCAGCTGGAGTCCCTGGTCCACGATCTCGCCAGCCGCGGACGGCTGGAGCTGTCGGCGCACGAGCAGACCCGGATCGCCGAGGAGCTGGCCCACGACATGGTCGGCTACGGCCCCCTGGAGCCGCTGCTGCGCGACGACAGCATCAGCGATATCATGGTCAACGGGCCGCATCAGGTGTTCATCGAGGTGCGCGGCAAGCTGCAGCGCAGCAATGTCCGGTTCCGCGATGCGGCCCAGGTGGCGACGATCGCCCAGAAGATGGCCGCGGCCGCCGGCCGGCGTGTCGACGAATCGAGCCCGCTCGTCGATTGCCGCCTCGCGGACGGCAGCCGCGTCAACGTCGTGTTCCCGCCGCTCGCGATCGACGGTGCGTGCATCTCGATCCGCAAATTCTCGAAGAAGAAGATCGACTTCGAAGCCATGATCGGGTTCGGCAGCCTGTCGCCGGCGCTGGCCCGCGTGCTGGAGGTCGCGGCCCGCTCCCGCCTCAACATCGTCATCTCCGGCGGCACCGGCTCCGGCAAGACGACGATGCTGAACGCTTTGAGCCGGCTCATCGATCATGACGAGCGCATCGTCACCATCGAGGACGCCGCCGAGCTGCAGCTCCAGCAGCCGCATGTGGTCCGCCTGGAGACCCGGCCACCGAACCTGGAAGGCCGCGGCGAGATCCATCAGCGCGAGCTGATCAAGAACGCGCTGCGCATGCGGCCCGACCGCATCATCGTCGGCGAGGTCCGCGGTGCGGAGGCCTTCGACATGCTGCAGGCGATGAACACCGGCCATGACGGCTCGTTCTGCACCATCCACTCCAACACCACGCGCGACGCGCTGACCCGCATCGAGAACATGGTGCAGATGGGCATGGCCAGCCTGCCGCTGCGCGCGATCCGGACCCAGATCGCCAGCGCCGTGGACATCATCGTCCAGATCCAGCGCATGCGCGACGGCGGCCGCCGGGTCACCCAGGTCTCGGAGATCCTCGGCCTCGAAGGCGACATCATCACCATGAACGACATCTTCACGTTCGAATTCGGCGGCGAGGACCGCGGTGGCCGGATCGTCGGGCGCTGGACGACGCCCGGCATGCGGCCGGGTTTCTACGACCGGCTCGAGTATTTTGGCCTGGGGGACGCCTGGATGCGAGGCTTGGCCGATGCCTGAGCTGCCTGGTGCCGTCGCCGCCGGCGCTGCCCTGCTGGCCGTCGCCCTGTTCGGGCTCGCCGTCTGGCTGATCGGCCGTCCAGGCAACCGCAAGCTGCGGTCGCGGGTGCAGGAGATGGGCGCGCTCGCCAGCGCCGCGCCAACGGTCGCGGTGGACGCGATACCCAGCATCCGCATCATCGCGATCAGCGACCGGCCTTTGCTGCAACGGCTGGCGCGCCTCCTGCAGTTCAACCCCGACCTGCCGGAGGAGCAGATCGTCCCTTGGCCGTTGGTGGCGGTCCTGGCCGCCGCTGCCGGCATCGTCGCCTGGTGGATCGCCGGGTTCTATCTGGGTACGACGTTGGCGCTGCCGCTGGGCGTGCTGGGCAGCCTGCTGGGCGCGCGCGCGATCTTCCAGTGGCAGCATCGCCGCTTTTGGGATGCGCTGTTCAAGCAGATGCCGGATGCGCTGGGCTTGATCCTGCGGGCGGTCCGCTCGGGACTGCCGATGGCGGAAGCGCTGCGCAGCGTCGCGCGCGACATGCCGGCCCCGACCGGCCCCCAATTCGCCAGGATCGTCGGCGAGACCGCGATCGGCAACAGCGTGGATTCCGCCTTTCTGCGGCTGCATGAGCGGACCCAGGTGACCGAGTACGGGTTTCTTGCCGTCACTCTCGGGTTGCAGTCGCAGACCGGCGGCAGCCTCGGCGAGACCTTGGAGAACCTGGCGGAGATCGTCCGCAAGCGCGTGGCCCTGGCCGCCCGCGCCCGCGCCCTGGCCTCGGAATCCACTGCATCGTCGGCGATCCTGATGATTCTGCCTTTCGTGTGCGCGCTGGCGATGTCGCTGATCCGACCGGGCTATCTGACCCCGTTCTGGTACGACCCTGCGGGCTTCAAGATGCTGGTCACGGGCCTGTTCCTGATGACCCTCGGTGGCCTGACCAGCCGCTGGCTGATTCGCCGGGCGACGGAGGACTGATGATCGCACCTGCCGTCGTCGGGGCGGTCGCCGCGGGCCTTGCGGCCCTCAGCCTGTCGGTCGTCGTCGCGGTCGTCCTGGCCCACCTTGCGGAAGAAGGCGACCTATCCAGCCGGATCAGGAGCGTGATGCACCCGTTGAACGACCGGCAGCGGCCCACCGGCGCGTCGCTTGCCGCCGGCATCGCCGGCATGTTCGCCCGTCTCGGGGAAGCCGTGTTGAGCAGTACCCTCATCTCGGCGCACGATCTCACGCAGCTGGAGCGAGCCGTCGCCGCCGCCGGCTACGATCCGCGGCGGACGGCCTCGGCCTTCGTCGGCATCAAGATGGTCGTTATGCTGGGATTTCCGCCATTGGGTTACCTGCTGGGCGGTGCCCTTACCCAGACCGGCTTGATGCATCTGCTGGTCGTGGCCGGCATGCTGATCGTGGGTGTCTTGGGACCGAACTGGGTCCTGAGATTCCTGCGGCGGCCCTATGTCGCAAGCTTGCGCAAGGGCCTGCCGGACGCATTGGACCTGATGGTGGTGTGCGGCGAAGCGGGCCTCGGGCTAGAATCTGCCGTCAACCGCGTGGCGCATGAGGTCGCGCGCTCCAATCCGGCAGTGGCGCGCGAGTTCGCCACCCTTAGCCAGGAACTCCGCATGCTGCCGGATCGGCGCGAGGCCTTGGCCCGCATGGGCGAGCGGACCGGCCTGGATGGCTACCGCCGGCTGGGCTCCACCCTGGCGCAGGCGTTGCGATACGGGACGCCTTTGACCCAGGCTCTTCGCGTGCTCGCGACCGAGATGCGCCAGGAGAGAACGCTGGCGATGGAGGAAAAGGCAGCCCGACTGCCCGCATTGCTGGTGCTGCCATTAATCTTGTTCATCATGCCGAGCCTCTTCATCGTCTTGATCGGGCCGGCGATGCTTCAGCTCATGGCCAACCTGTGATGCGACCGTGAATGATTATGCGGTACCGAAGCGGTTGGCGCTCGTGCTTTTGCTGACCGTCGCAGCGTGCTCTGCGCAAGAGCAGGCGTCGTTGCGCGAGCCAGACGATTCTTCGCGCCTGCGAGTCGCCTCCGTCGCCGAGGCGAATGGCCAGCCCAGTGTGGCGCTATCCATCTACAGCGTCGAGGCGACCGGCCATCCGGACGATGCGGAGGCACAGGTACGCTACGCCACCGCACTCATGCGGGCCGGTGGGGTGGCACAGGCGAACGAAGTGCTGACGCGCGCGCTACAGCGAATGCCTGACGAGCCGGAGCTCCTGATCCAGTCGGGCAAGATCCGCCTCCTCGCCGGCGATGCGGGTGCCGGTGCATTGTTTGACCGTGCGTTGACCTTCGACCCCAGCAATGCGAGCGCGCTTAGCGGCAAGGGTATGGCCCTCGACCTGGCGGGCCACCACGACGAAGCGCTGCCTTGGCACGCCGCTGCGATGAAGGCGGCACCCGACAACCTGATCATCGGCAACAACCACGCGGTGGCGCTCATGTTGGTCGGGCGGACCGGCGAAGCGATCGCGATCTTGAACACGCTGGCGCAGCGCCAGGACGCGCCGGATCGGGTGATGAACAATCTAGCCCTCGCCTACGCGATGGCCGGCCACCCGGACGAGGCGCGCAGCGTCCTCCGCAGCCATATCGGCGAGGTGGATTTCGAACGCTATGCCCGGCTCATGCAGCTGACGGCCGATGTGGTACACACTCCGCGAGCAAGCCCGCTACCACGGTCGACGCCTTAGCAGCCCGTTGACGAAGTCGGGTTTGGCTGATTCGCTGTGGTCGTGACGGTGCGAGGACGAACATGGCGCTGGGACGGCAGGGTGAGCGGCAGGCGGAGCTGATGGTGGGCTGGGCGGAGTTGCCGCGCTCGCCTGGGCACGCCTTCTACGAACGATTGCAGGCGGTGCTGGTCGAGGCTGGGTTTGACGGCTTGACGGCTTTGCCGAGCAGCGGTGTGCGCCCTACGACGCCAGCAAGCGGGGCCGTCCGTCGTTGCCGCCCGGCCGGGGCTTCTGGATGCATCTGGTCGGCTACTTCAAGGGGATCGACAGCGAGCGCGGGCTGGAATGGCGCTGCGCCGATAGCCTGTCGCTGCGCGAGTTTCTGCGGGAGATTGCCGAGGATCTCGGCATCGGGCTGTCGACGCTGCGCCGCTGGGTGGACAAGCGCCGTGAGCGCGATCTGGACGCGCCACCACCCGAACGGCAGGAGGATCTGGCGGCGGGGTTGAAGCGGCTGCGGCGCGAGAACGGGATTCTTCGCCAGGAACGCGAGATCCTGAAGAGGGCCGCGACTTTTTTCGCCAAGGAGGGAAGTCGATGAGATCTGAGCTCATCGATGCGGCGAGGAAGGAGTTCCCGTCCAGCGCCTGTGCAAGGTCCCCGGCGTCAGCCCGGGCGGGTACCTCGCCTGGAAGGAGCGCCCGGCCAGTCCGCGGCAACGGGACGATATGGTGCTGCTGGCCCATGTCCGCTCGGCCGTTGCCCGTGTCGAACAGGACCTACGGCAGCCCGCGCATGGTGCACGAGCCACGCGACCACGGCCTGGCGACCGGTCGCCGGCGCGTCGCCCGGTTGAGGCGCGAGAACGGCATGAAGGCGCGGCAGAAGCGACGGTCCAAGCGCACCACCGACAGCCTGGGCTTCACCCGCTTTTGACCAGATCGGTGCTCCCGCATCGCTTGCACGACAACCCCATCAGCCTGCTCCACCAGCCTTCCACTCCGGCAGACATAGACAATCTATGCAGACCTAAAACCCTCCACTTCCTTATGGTCCCCACTTAGAACCCGTTTGAGAATGTGGCAGCGGTCTCGGCTTGGGTCGGCTCTATGCCTATGTAGTGGGGATGTGGACCAAGGAGCATCGTGCGCGCCAGGCTCGGTTCGAGCGGCGGCGCTACCCG
>JBATRI010000700.1:0-5577 GCA_049292515.1 Geminicoccaceae bacterium | reverse complement strand
GCCGTGCCGGGACTGCGCCCGGCCGGCCCGCATCTCAATCCGGAGGTGGCGTCCTTCGAGGCCGACTATCTGCACGCCCACCTGCTCGCCTTCTCGCTGCTGGGGCCGGGCCTGCGGGCCGAGATGGGGCTGGCGCCGCCCTGGCCGATCGGCTTCGTCACGGCCTATCCGGCGGCCTACCGCCAGCTGCTGGCCGATCCCGGCTACCGTCCCGACCTGGACCGTCTGATCGCCGACTATCTCGACCACAACCCGACCCGCTACCGCGAGCTGGACATGCTGCCGCTGTTCGCGCTGCTGGCGCCGGGCACGCTGCAGGGCCCGCTGGGCCGGCAGAAGGTCAAGCCGCGTCCGGTGTTCCACTGGCGCCTGCCGGGTGCCCGGCCCTATGGCGGGGTGGTGGCCGACTGGAACCGCTGGGTGGCGGTGGAGCGGCTGGCGGCCGATCCGGAGCGTCTCGCCGCGACCGCGCTGCTCGCCGGCGACGCTCTGTCGATCAGCTCCTGACCGGCACGAGGCCACGGGTCTTGCCAAGGCTGCCGATCGCCGTCGGCATTGCCGGCCGAGACACGGATCTGACTTCGGTGTTGCCGCTGGGGCCGGCGCTGTCCCGGCTTGCACGGGCACGGCCGCGCCGCTAGATCGATTTTCCAAGCGCCCGCGCCCGAGGTCGCGCCCGCAGTGGAGGAAACACCAAGATGCCCCGTCCAGCCCATGTGCTGCGCCACGTCGTTGCAGCGTGCGCCCTGGCGACGCTCGCCAGCTATCCCGCCGCCGCGCAAGATCTCAGCCTCGCCGGCAAGACGATCGGCGTCGCCGTGGTGGGGACCCAGCATTTCTGGGACCGAGAGGCGTTCAACGGAGCGACCAAGGAGGTCGAGGCGCTGGGCGGCACCGTGGTCGGCGTCGATGGCGGGCGTGACAATCAGGTCCACGCCGACAACCACGACATCCTGCTCGCCCGCAAGGTTGACGCCGTGATCAGCATTCTGGGCGATGCCGCGGTCGAGCCCAAGTTCGCGGCGCTGCAGGCCGCCGGCATCCCGGTGTTCACCGTCGACCACCTGTCGCCGCATGCCGTGAACAACACGACCTCGGACAATTACTACATGGGCTCGACCATCGGCCGCTTCATGGCCGACGCGATGGGGGCCAAGGGTAAGGTCGCCGTGTTCAACGGCTTCTCGGGTGCCTTGCGCATCTGCCAGACGCGCTACGATCTGTGGAAGTACGTGCTGCAGGACTATCCGGGCATCGAGATCATCCAGCCGGAGCTGGCCGAGGCCTACTCCAACGCGCCGGAGGATGCCCGGCAGCAGACCCTGGCGCTGCTGGCGCAGTACCCGAAGGGTCAGCTCGACGCCATCCACGTCGCCTGCTGGGATCAGCCGGCGATCGGCGTCGTCCAGGCGCTGGAGGAGTCGGGCCGCGCCGGCGACGTGATCGTCACGGCGCTCGACGCCGGCCCCGACACGCTGGAGATCATGAAGGAGGAAGGCTCGCCCTTCGTCGCCAACGTGGCGCAGCAGCCGGGCCTGATCGGCAAGACTGCGGCCGACAACGTCGCCCGCCACTTCGCCGGCGAGACGCTGCTGCCGCAGACCTATATCGACGTGCTGCCCGTCAATGGCCGTGAGGGTGCCGCCAAGGTGTTCGAGCAGCTGGGCTACGGCGGGTAGGCGCGATCAGCGGTCGCGCGCCCAGCGGCAGCGTGGAACCGTCGCAAGGCGGGCTCGGCCTGGCGATGACGGGCATCGCCAAGGCCTTCCCCGGTGTCCAGGCCCTGGACGCCGCGAACCTGACGGTGGCCCCAGGCGAGATCCATGGCCTGGTGGGCGAGAACGGCGCCGGCAAGTCGACGATCATCAAGGTCCTGGCCGGCGTCTATCCGCGCGATGGCGGCACGGTCCGGCTCGGCGAGCATGAGCTCGACGTCGTCACGCCGACGCTCGTCCATGCGCTCGGGGTGCGGTTCATCCATCAAGAGCTGCAGCTGGTCCCGCACTTCACCGTCGCCGAATCCATCTTCGTCGGGCAGGAGCGGCAGTCCCGGTTCGGCCCATGGCTCGACAAGGCCGGCATGCGCCGGGCAGCCGAGCGCTATCTCGCCGATGCGCTCCACGCCGAGATCGACGGCGGCGCGCTGATCCGCGATCTGGGTGTAGCCGAGCGCAAGCTGGTGCAGATCGCCAGGGCGCTGATCGACGGCAAGGCGAGGCTGGTGGTCTTCGACGAGCCCACCGCACCGCTGGCGGCAGACGAGGTGGAGCAGCTGTTCCGCTCGATCCGGCGGCTGCGCGAGAGCGGCATCGCGATGATCTACGTGTCCCACTATATCGGCGAGATCACCGAGATCTGCGATGCCGTCACCGTGTTCCGCAACGGCAAGGACGTGGGCGTGCTGCGCCCGGTCGGTGCCGCCGATGCCGACGCGATCATCCGGCTGATGGTTGGGCGCGAGCTGGGCCAGATGTACCCGGCCAAGGTACCACCCTCGGGCAAGCCGGCGCTGGCCTGCGCGCGGATCGGCGACGGGGCGCGCTTCGGCGAGGTCAGCTTCACGGTCGGTGCCGGCGAGATCGTCGGCATCGCCGGGCTGGTCGGCTCGGGTCGCGAGGAGGTCGTCGACGCTCTCTACGGCTTGCGCCGCCTGGCCGAGGGCACGGTGACGCTCGACGGCGAGCCCATCCGGATCGACGCTCCGGCGACGGCACTGGCACATGGCTTCGCGCTGGTGCCGCGCGACCGGCGTCATGTCGGCCTCGTGCTCGAGATGACCGTGGCGGACAATGTGACCCTGGCCTCGCTCGACGAGGTGGCGGTGCTCGGCATCGAGCGGCGGGGTGTCGCCAGACGCCGTGCCGCCGAGCTGGTGACCAGGCTCGACCTCCGGCCGCCGGGTACGAACAAGGTCGTCAAGTTCCTCAGCGGCGGCAACCAGCAGAAGGTCGTGCTGGCGCGCTGGCTCGCGACCGGTGCCCGGATCTTCATCCTCGACGAGCCGACCATCGGCGTCGACATCGGCGCCAAGGTCGAGATCTACCGCCTGGTCGCGGAGCTCGCGGCCCGGGGTGCCAGCATCATCGTCTCGTCCAGCGATTCCGCGGAGTTGCTGGGCCTGTGCGATCGGATCGTGGTCATGTTGCGTGGCCGTGCTGTCGCCACGCGCGACACCGCGGACCTCAGCCTGGACGAGCTGCTGGCGCTCACCACAGGCAGCGCCGCGCCACCCGGGCCCGACGCGTGATCGCGGCGAGCCCCGCCCGGCATCCGGTGCTGCCGCGCCTGCGCTATTTCCTGCTCGCCAGGGGGCCACTGCTGCTGTTCGGCCTGCTGCTGACGGTACTGGCCGTCCAGGCACCCTACTTCCTGGAGTGGCAGAACCTCGCCACCATCCTGAAGCAGTGCGTGCCGCTGGCGATCCTGTGCTATGGCCTCGCCACCGTCGTCATGGCAGGCGGCGACGACGTGGTGAAGGGCGGCATCGACCTGTCCCTGCCCGCGACCGCGGTCCTTGCCGCCGCGATCATGGCCCAGCTGCTGACCCACGGCGGCGTCCCGCTGCCGGTGGCACTGCTGCTCGGGGTGGCGGCGGGGCTGGTGGTGGGCGCCGTCAATGCGCTCCTCGTCGTCGTGCTCGGCATGACGCCCCTGCTCGCGACGTTGGCGACCTCGGTGGCGGTGGTCGGCATCGCCAAGGTGGTCACGTCCAATCGGCGGATCAACGTCGATCATCCCGCCCTGACGATGCTCCGCGACGGGAGCGTGCTCGGCGTCCCGGCGGTGGTGGTGCTGCTGCTCGTGGTCGGAGGCTGCTTCGTCTACGCCCTGCACGGGACGCGCTGGGGCCTGCGGCTGCAGGCCGTCGGCGGCAATCGCGATGCGGCGGACATTGCCGGGCTACCCTCCGCTCGCCTGACCGCGCAGGCTTTCGTCGTGGCGGCGGTGGCGGCGGTGATTGCGGCGCCGACGATCCTGGCCCGCGGCTCCGGCAGCTCGCCGGGCTCCGAGGAGACGCTGCTGGTGGAGATGGTGCTGGCCACCTTCCTCGGCGCCACCTTCTCGCCACGCCGGGTGGTCACCGTCTGGGGGGCGGTGCTGGGGGCACTCCTGGTCAACGCGCTCTCGAACGGCCTCGCCTTGATGCGCGTCGACATCTTCTGGATCGGCGGCATCAAGGGTGTGTTGATCCTGCTCGTGCTGGCGACGGCCGCGATCAAGGTCGAGCGGCCGCGATGACCGGCATCGCCGCCCGGCCCGGCTGGCGCGCGGTCGCCCTCGACCTGCTGATCAGGCACGGCTTCGTGTTGATCATGCTCGGCTTCTTCCTGTTCTTCGCGCTCGCCGCCAAGCCGTTCCTGACCTCGGGCAACCTGCTCAACGTGCTCGAGGGCAATGCGGTCCTGCTGATCCTGGCGCTGGCCATGACGCTGATCGTGGCCGCGGGCGGCATCGACCTGTCGATCGGCGTGGCCCTGGATTTCGGCGCCGCTTTCGCCATGGTGGCGCTCAAGACCTACGGTGCGCCCTGGCCGCTGGCGGTAGGGATCGCGGTGGCGGGCAGTGCCCTGGTCGGCCTCACCAATGCGGGCCTGATCGTCGGCCTCGGCGTCAGCCCGTTCCTGGCGACGCTGGGTGTGCTGTTCATCGGCAGCAGCATCGAGCGGATCTACACCGACGGCGGCGGACCGATCGCCTTCCGGGGGGCGCCGCAGGGCTACCGCGACCTCGCCGTCGGCGACGTCTATGGCATCCCCACCGAGATCGTCATCGCGGCGGTCGTGCTGGTGATCTATTACGTGCTGCTCGAGCGTTCGGTGCACGGCAAGCGGATCCACGCCATCGGCCTGCAGCGCCGTGCCGCCGAGGTCGCCGGGATCCGCATCGGCCGCTACCTGTTCTGGGCCTTCGTCGCCGCCTCGGCCACCTGCGCGCTCGGCGGGGTGATCCTGTCGGCCAATCTCCGCCAGTTCACGCCGCTGGCAGGCGGCTCCTATCTCCTGCACGCGATCGCCGCCGTGTTCATCGGTGCCTCGCTGCATCCGCGCTCGCGACCGAACGTGCCCGGGACGCTCCTGGGCGTCCTGTTCCTCGGCATGGTCGCCAACGGCCTCAACCTGATGGGGCTGGACTTCAACGTGAAGGACGCGCTGGCGGGGCTCATCCTCGTGGGCGCGCTGGCGCTGGCGATCGCCCAGCAACGATTCCGGCGCTGAAGGCCCCGCTACGATGGAAGCACCCATGCCGACCTATGACGTCAGTGCGATCGGGCTCTACATCCTGGACATTCTCGGCCGCCCGATCGAGGCGATCCCGCCGGGCGGCCGCGCCTTCTACATCGACGAGATCAATCTCGCGGTGGCCGGCACCGGCGGTGGCACGGCCGTGGCGTGCGGCATTCTCGGGCTGCGGACCCAGGCGGTCACGGCGATCGGCGACGATGCGAGCGGCGAGTTCATGCTGGCCAACATGCAGCGCCACGGCCTCGACGTCGGGCTGGTGCGGCGGCTGCCCGGTGTCGCGACCTCGGCGACGATGCTGCCGGTGCGCCCGAACGGCGAGCGCCCCGCCTGGCAC
>JBATRI010000699.1:0-3145 GCA_049292515.1 Geminicoccaceae bacterium | reverse complement strand
GTTCGCCGCCGGCTGGCGGGAGATCTAGCCGCCGACGGCGCTGATCTCGGCTTCGGCGGCGGCCTCCGCCTTGGCCACGGACTTGGCCTTGGCGCGGCTCTTGGAGGTCGTGGCGTTGGCGGCGCGGGTTTCCTTGGCCTTGCTGAGCTTGGCCGTCTTGCGGGCATCGACCTCGGCGTCGATGGCCGGCAGCAGCGCCGCGGCGGCAGTCTTCTGCGCCTTCGTGCCCGTCCGGCCGAGGCGCTCGGCATTGGACCGGAGCACGGCCAGAGCCTTGTCGTCCATGGCAGGGAGCTTGGCGATCATCGTGCGCGTCCTTACGCTTGTAGGTGGTCGAGCAACGCCGTCACGGCGTGGCCGGTCGAGGTGGAGCCATGCCCGCAGCCCTGCCCGTCTCGTCCTTGTGCCGGAAATTCACCCGGCCTTTGCTCAGATCATAGACCGTCATCTCGACCGTGACGCGGTCACCCACGAGCAGACGGATTCGATTGCGTCGCAGCCGACCGGAGCTGGTCGCGAGGATTTCCTGGCCCGTATCGAGCATCACCCGTGACATCAGGTTGGGCAGCAGCGCCGTCACCACGCCCTGGGCTTCGAGCAGCTCTTCCTTGGACACCGCCGCTCTCCCGGTCGGGGATGCGGTGCCGCCGAAGCGACGGCACCGTGGCAGGCCCGGTCAGTCGGCTTTGAGATTGACCGCCGACGTCTTCCCCTGCTGGCCGCGCTCGAGGTCGTACTCGACCTTCTGGCCCTCGCGCAGATCGCTCAGCCCGGCCCGCTCGACCGCAGAAACGTGCACGAAGACGTCCTTGGAGCCATCATCCGGCTGGATGAAGCCATAACCTTTGGTTCCGTTGAACCACTTAACCGTACCGGTCGCCATAATAGTCTTTCCGTTTGGTCGGACCCGCGACATCGCGAGTCCGCTCGGCGTCCGCTGCGGTGAAACTGATCCCGTCGCCCGCATGGCGCCGGTATCGGACCAGCCCCAGCGGACCCTAGAGGGTATATATGGGCGCAATCGGCCCGCAGTGCGACCCCTGATCTCGATTTTGGCGATTTGGGCGGCGGATGCCCAAAAAACGGGCCGTCGCGCGCGACGGCCGTTGCGGTCAGATGTCGCCGTAGACGTGCGTCTCCGCCTTGCCGCCCGGGTGGGTCACCGCACCCTTCTCCGCCGAGCCCACGGTCTGGGCGTACTTCCAGAGCGTGCCCGAATTGTAGTTCGAGGCGACGGGCGTCCAGGCACCGCGGCGCGCGGCGAGCTCGGTGTCGCTGAGCTCGACATCGAGGATGCCGGCGTCGGCATCCAGCACGATGATGTCACCGTTCCGGAGCAGGCCGATGGGTCCGCCGACCGCGGCCTCGGGGCCGACATGGCCGACGCAGAAGCCGCGCGTGGCGCCGGAGAAGCGGCCGTCCGTGATCAGCGCCACCTTGTCGCCCATGCCCTGGCCGTAGATGGCCGAAGTCACGCCCAGCATCTCGCGCATGCCGGGGCCACCCTTCGGACCCTCGTAACGGATCACCAGGACCTCGCCTTCCTTGTAGTCGCCGGCCTGCACGGCGGTCATCGCGTCCTCCTCGCACTCGAACACGCGCGCCGGGCCGCGGAACTTGAGATTCTTGAGGCCGGCCACCTTCACGATGGCCCCCTCGGGCGCAAGCGTACCCTTGAGCCCGACCACGCCGCCCCAGCTGGTGATGGGATTGCTCGTCGGGCGCACGATGCTCTGCGCGGCGTCGAAAGTGACCGAGGCCAGATTCTCGGCGATCGTCCTGCCGGTGACGGTGATGCAGTCGCCGTGCAGGTAGCCGCCGTCGAGCAGCGCCTTCATCAACAGCGGCACACCGCCCGCCTCGCCCAGATCCTTCATGACGTAGCGGCCCGCCGGCTTGAGGTCGGCGATGTAGGGCGTGTCGCGGAAGATCGCGGCCACGTCGTGCAGGTCGAAATCGATGCCGCACTCGTGCGCGATCGCCGGCAGATGCAGGGCACCGTTGGTCGAGCCACCCGAGGCCGCGACCACGCGGGCGGCGTTCTCCAGGCTCTTGCGCGTGACGATGTCGCGTGGGCGGACACCGTGGGCGAGGAGCTGCATCACCGCCTCGCCGGACTCCTCGGCCCACTTGTCGCGTGCCTCGTAGGGGGCCGGCGTGCCGGCCGATCCGGGCAGCGCCAGGCCGATCGCCTCGGAGACGCAGGCCATGGTGTTGGCGGTGAACTGGCCGCCGCAGGAGCCCGCCGACGGGCAGGCGACCTCCTCGAGCTCGGCCAGCTCGGCATCGGTCATGTCGCCCACGGCATGCTTGCCCACGGCCTCGAACACGTCCTGCACGGTGACGTCGCGGCCCTGCCATCGGCCGGGCAGGATCGAGCCGCCATACATGAACACCGACGGCACGTTGAGGCGGACCATGGCCATCATCAGCCCCGGCAGCGACTTGTCGCAGCCGGCGAGGCCGACCAGGGCGTCGTAGCTGTGACCGCGCACGGTGAGCTCGACCGAATCGGCGATGACCTCGCGGCTGACCAGCGACGACTTCATGCCCTGGTGGCCCATGGCGATGCCGTCGGTGACGGTGATGGTGGTGAACTCGCGCGGGGTGCCGCCGGCCTTGGCGACGCCGCGCTTGACCGCCTGCGCCTGCCGGCCGAGAGCGATGTTGCAGGGCGCCGCCTCGTTCCAGGTCGTCACCACGCCCACGAATGGCCGCGCGATGTCGTCCTTGGACAGTCCCATGGCATAGTAGTAGGAGCGGTGCGGCGCCCGCTCCGGGCCGACCGAGCTATGCCTGCTGGGCAGCTTGGATTTGTCGAACAGCGTGATCTTGGCCATGGCCCCTGAAGCCTTCCCTCATCGAAAAGAGCGGCGGGGACCATAGCCATCGGCGCACGTCGCGGCTAGTCGTCCGACGGCCGGCTGCCCGACGGAAACCAGAAAGGCACGAATTGGTGACGATGGACGAGGTGAGCCTGCGGCCGGAGCGCCCAGGTGACGAGGCGGCCATTGCGGGTGTGATCGGCGGTGCGTTCGACGGCGACGGCGAGGCGCTGCTCGTGGACCGGCTGCGGGCGGCGGGCGCGCTCGACTGCTCGCTCCTGGCCGAGGTCGGGGGCGAGGTCGTGGGGCACGTGGCGCTG
>JBATRI010000698.1:0-8675 GCA_049292515.1 Geminicoccaceae bacterium | reverse complement strand
CCCCGATCTGGCAATTGGTGATCTTGCCGGCCGAGCCCGTGTACTGGCGCGCGACGCCGCAGGAGCCCTTGCCCTGCTTGAGAAAGCCGGTCTCGTCGAGAACCAGCACGGCATCCTGGTCGGCCAGCGTCTCCAGCGCGTACGCGCGCACCAAGTCGCGCAGCGCATCCGCCTGCCAGTGGCCACGGCCGAGGATCGCCTGCTGGCGCCAAGGACCCCGGTCACCCGCCGCCTCCGCCCGCATCCAGCCGGTCTTGCGCCGCTCGGGGCCGAGCAGGCCGTCCAGGAACAGTCCCGCTGACGCCGCTACCGCTGCTGCGTGAACAACGGCCGGATCCGCTCCTTCACATCCCGCAGCGATGACGCCCACAGCTCCAGAGCAATCTCGACCCCAATGCCCACCATACGCAATCTCCGTACCACGCCAGAGCAATGGTCCAGACATCAGCCAAAACGCAACTGTAATGCTAGCAGCCGCCCAGCTTTCGGCGAGCTTTCACTCCCCATCCGCCTTCACCACACGGTTGTGGCCCGGCTCCGGGCCCAGCCAGCGCAGCTGGTGCTCGACGGTGAACACGTTGCTGTAGAGGTGAGCCACCCATTGCTTGCCTGCCATTGTCCGGCGCAGGCAGCGCAGGGCATCCCCGATATAGGGCTCGATATGGGTCCAGTAGAATTGCGGGTACTTCTCGATCAGATCAGCCGGGCAACCATAGTCCAGCTTGGCTGCGACACCGATCTCGGACAGTTCCTGGAACAGGGCGCCGGCGCGCCGCAGATAGAGCGGATCCGCGAGCTGGCCGATCAGGTCGGCAGCACGGACCAGTCCGGCCTCGTCCGCGGTGGCCGCGTGATCCTTGCCTTCCGGCACCGGGAACCGGGTGCGCTCGATGGCGCTGGCAATGCGCTCCGCATCGATCAGCTTGTGATTGCCGAATCGAGCACGCACCAGCAACTTGCCGCGCTCGACGTGCCACGTGGCAAGATAGGCGTCGCTGGCGCCGCGAGGCAGCAGCACGGTCGCCCCCGTGCCGTCGATCACGCATCGCCCCGGCCCGTCGCCCGGGCAGACGCCGCGCACAAAGCCGATATCGTGCAGCAGGAGCGCCATGGTGACATGCGCCCAGTCGGCGGGCTCGAACGGGCGAACCAGGAGCCTGCCACGCAGGATGTCCTGACCTACCAACGTGACGAGCGCGGTATGGTGGGCGTCATGGTAGAGGGCGTCGCTGTCTCCGATCAACTCCAGCGTGAGCCGGGTGGCGACCGCGACCAGATCCGCCCACTCCGGTTCGCGCGTGCCGAACATCCTGCCGTAGCCCTCGACCAGTCGGTCCGCCAGGGCATCGGCCAGCAGGGAGGTTGGATACAGCATGACCCCGTCCACCGTCGGCAACGGGCGGGCAACGCACTGCCCGCGTGCGAACGAAGCCTATGCTATCAGCCTAGACCGAATGGGTCGACCGGCCACGGCGACGCTTCGGTAGCGGCGACTCGACTACCCGACAGGTGGGCGCCGCAGGCCGGAAGGTGTCGGAGAATCAGCTCGCCGCAGCGGCTGTGGCGCGGTTCTTCAGCTCAGCCAGCAGCCCGCTCAGGCCGCGCTGGTTGACCACCGAGTCGAATTCCGAGCGGTAGGTGAGCACCATGCTGACACCCTCGGGCAGCACGTCGATGATCGTGGCATTGGCGGCGTTCGTCCGTACCCGCCACTCCAGGCGCAAGGGTGGATCCTTGCTGGCATAGACGACCTCGGATGCAACCATGGTATCATCGCCCGCCGGCCGCGTCGCGGTAACCACGAAGCGCTCGGCGCCGGTATAGTAGCCCATGCGTCGCGCCAGCGTCGCCAGCACGATCTCCTTAAACAACGCGACATAACCGGTTCGCTGGGCTTCGTCCGCCGAACGCCAGTGACGGCCCAGGCACAAACGGGCGATCAGGGCCAGATCCACCGTCTGATCCAGAATGGCGCTGATCACCTGCTTGCGGGCGGTCGAATCCGAACCGACTTGGTCCAAGGCGTCGATGGTCCGGCGCCCAAGCGTTTCGATCAGGTCTCGGGCGACCTGCTCCGATGGTGAGTTCGGCGTTGCTCAGGCACCTCCGGCGCCGAGGGCCAATGCCGATGCCAGCATCAATCGCCGTGTCAGTTCCATCGGCATCGTTTCCTCGCACCTCCCAAGTGGAGAGCCCCCGGCCCATCGATCAGCCCGCGGTCACTTCCTGGCGAAGAAAGATCAGTCGCGCCGCCCCGTAGACCCGCTCGTCCTCCACCACAAAAGCGGGGAGGGGCTCGGTCGGCTCGCGCGCGGCCACTTCGCCAACGATCCGCCCGCCTACCGCGAGCCAGCCACCGTCGACGAGGCTCGCCAGAGCCGGTGCCAGCAGACCGCTCCCGTAGGGTGGGTCCAGGAAGACAATGTCGAACGGATGTGGTGCCGCCGGCAGGCGGCAAGCGTCACTGCGCATCAAGCTGGCCTGTTGGCCAACGCCCAGCGCCTCGATATTGGACTTGATGGCGTGCGCTGCGGCACTGGCCTGATCGACGAACATGGCCTCCGCCGCGCCTCGCGACAACGCTTCCAGGCCAGCCGCCCCGCTGCCCGCGAACAGATCCAGGAATCGGCCACCGCGCAGCGGTGGTACCCCGTTCTCCAGGATGGAGAACAGTGACTCTCGTGCCCGATCGCTGGTGGGCCTCGTCGCCAGTCCGGCCGGCGCCTCGATCCGGCGTCCGCGGTGACGGCCGGCGATGATTCTCAGGCTCACCCGCGGCTGACGCCGCGTGGCGCGGATCGAGCACGGACCGGCTTCTCGACCGAACTGCCGACCTGTTCACGCAGAACCTTGCCCAGCACCTCCTCGACGGACCGCTTGGGCAGCAGACCCAGCTGAAACGGCCCATAGGCAACGCGGATCAGCCGGTTGACCTTGAAGCCGAAGCTCTCGAGGACGCGCCTGACCTCGCGGTTCTTGCCTTCGCGCAGCGCCACGGTGAGCCAGGCATTGTCACCCTGCGTTCGGTCGACCTGCGCCTCGATCGGACCGTAGGCAATGCCGTCGACCGTGATGCCCTGAGCCAGCGCCCGCAGATGGCGGTCGTCGACGGTACCGAAACCGCGCACGCGGTAGCGTCGCAGCCAGCCGGTCGCCGGGAGTTCCAACCGCCGCTTGAGAGCCCCATCATTGGTGAGCAGCAGCAAGCCTTCGGACGCGATGTCGAGGCGCCCTACTGGCATCAGCCGCGGCAATCCTTCAGGCAGCGTGTCGTAGATGGTAGCTCGGCCTTCAGGATCACGGGCGGCGGTCACCACCCCTTTGGGCTTGTGGTAGCGGAACAGGCGGGTCGCCTCGACGGCGGGCAATGGCTTGCCGTCGACGGTGATGCGTTGGCCTGGCCGCACCCGAATGGCCGGGCTGTCCAGCACCATGCCGTCCACCGCGACCCGGCGGGCGCCTATCCAGGCCTCGGCGTCGCGCCGCGAGCACAGCCCGGCACGGGCGATGAGCTTGGCGATGCGCTCACCGAGTGCCGGGTCCTTGGCGGCTTCCTTGGGCGTGGGCTCGATGCTCATCGGCGTGCTGCCTCGGCTACGAATGCAGAGATCAACGCCGTATCGGCAGCGCTGATCTCGTATTCCGGATGCCATTGCACTCCAAGACAGAAGCGGTGGCTCGGATTCTCGATTGCCTCGATCACGCCGTCCGGGGCGGTGGCGCTGACCACGATTCCTGGACCGACCCGGTCGGCCGCCTGATGGTGGGCACTGTTGACGGGCAGGCGGTCGGCGCCGCTGATCCGGTGCAGCAGGGTGCCAGCGATGACATCGACCGCGTGGCCCGCCTCGGTGCGTGGATTGGGCTGTTCGTGGGCCAGCCCGTCGGGGATCGAATCCGGCAAATGTTGAATCAGGGTTCCGCCGAGAACAACGTTGAGGAGCTGTTGACCGCCGCAGATACCAAGCAGCGGCAGGTCGCGGTCGAGCGCGCCGCGGGTGATGGCCCACTCGAAGCTGGTGCGGCGTGCCTTGAGCGTCACCGTCGCATGTCGAGCACCGCCGCCGTAAAGCACCGGGTCGACGTCGAAGGCACCACCCGTGACCACCAGGCCGTCGATGAGCGCGAGATATTGGTCCACGAGATCGGGCTCGTGCGGCAGGGCGATCGGCAACCCGCCGGCGGCGGCGATGACGTCGCAGTAGTTTTCCCGCAAGGCGTACCAGGGCAGCTTGGCGTAGCCGCCGGCCGGTTCGCTATCGAGCGTCACCCCGATCACGGGTCGTCTTGCATCGCCTGTGGACATAGCCCAGGACAGGTAGGGGAACGAAGGGCACGGCGCAAGCAAGAGGCCAATGGGCATGGAGCAGATCATTGCGGATATCGGCTTGCCCGATCTTTTCGCCCCGGCCTTCTTCCTGCTGTGCTGGGTCGGCTATGCCGTGCTGGCCGACGGGCCGATCGGCTCCAGCCGCTCGCTGATGCGCCGGATGCATGAGCACCGCCGGTTGTGGATGCGCCGCATGCTCACTCGAGACAATCGCATCGGCGACATGCAGATCGTCAACATCCTCGCCCAGAGCAACGCATTCTTCGCCTCCACCTCGCTGCTGATCATCGGTGGCTGCCTGGCGATCCTGGGCTCGCGCGATCAGGCGCTGGAGATATTGAACGAGATCCCCACCGTGGGCGGAAAGCCGCCGCTGGTCTGGGAGCTGAAGGTCATGCTGCTGGTGAGCCTGTTCGTTTATGCGTTTTTCAAGCTCACCTGGTCCCTGCGGCAGTTCAACTATGTGGCGATCCTGATCGGTGCCGCTCCACCCCCGGAAGCGGCTCCATCCGCCGATGCTCTCAGCTATGCCGACAACGCGGCCGAGGTCGCCAGCCGAGCCGCCGAGCATTTCAACAAGGCCCTGCGCACGTTCTATTTCGGGCTGGCGGCGCTCAGCTGGTTTCTGCAGCCCTATGTGTTCATGGTGCTGACGGCGCTGGTAGTCCTCGTGGTCTACCGCCGGGAGTTTCAATCGCACACGCTGGACACTCTAGGCCACGCGGGGAGCGTGATCCCGGGAGGGTGAGCCTATGTTTCTGGCTGCAGCCCTTGCTCCATGGCTTCGCAGTATGTCACCAAAGTCGGGAAATCCTCAGTGATCCGTTTGAGCTCGGTCTCGAACGGCACGTAGAGCACGTTGGCCAGGAAGGCATAGGCCACGGCATCGATCGTCGTTAGCTGCTCGCCCATGAGAAACGGGCGGTCGTCGAGATAGTCCGCCACGGCCACCAGATCGTGACGCGCCATGGCATAGATCTCGCTAGGCCGGTGCCGTCCCATACCCTGCGCCTGCAGGATCCGCTGGACCCGGCGGCGGTAATGGCCGGCGGCCAAGCGGCTGACCGGAAAATGCAGTCGACCGAAGAAGGCGGGCGCCAAGGTCGCCCAGCCCGCCTCGTCGATCCAACGGCTGTAGACCAGGGCGAAGTAGAAATGCTCCTCGAGCAGCCGCTGCAAGGCTAGCGCTTCAGCCCGGTCGCGCGGCGACAGCCCCGCGTCGGGATCGATGCCGCGGGTAGCCTTAAGGTGCTCGACGATCAGCGTGGTGTCGCCGATCAGACGACCATCGTCGCGGATATAGGGGAGCTTGCCTTTGGGCGCCTTGCTCAAGCTCGTGCTGGGCTCGACGGTGTAGGGAATGTCCGCCAACCGCAGCCACGCCTCGAGCTTGAGGCCGAACGGACTCACATTGCGTCCCCACAAATCGGGGAACTGCACCACCACGACGGGCGTCGTCAGCGACGCCGCGGGGATGCGTGGGCCGATCGCGTGCATGGTCTCCGCCAGCGCCGGTTCCACTTCGGTCATTCCGTTATCCCATCGACTTGGCCGCGGCGCCAAAATGGCCTCACCGCGCCCAGCGGTCCAGCCGGAAGCACCACGCTCGCCGTCAGGGCCGCTTGCAGTCCTCGAGCCGCATATAGCAGGCATCCAGCCCGAAATAGTCCCGCGGGCGACAAGTTAGCACCAAAATCTGCAGGTCCTTCGCCGCCCGCTGCAAGATCGTCTTCATGATCTCGAAGCGGGCCTGATCGGCGTAGACCAATGCGTCGTCGAGAATGAGGCATGGCGACTCGCCTTCCAGCTCGGCCAGCAGCGACGCCACGCCAAGGCGCACCAAGATGGCGATCTGCTCGCGTGTGCCGACGCTCAGGCTGTCAAACGGTTCCTCGATGCCGGCGCGCACCAAGCGGGCGGGGGCAAGGCTGTGCGGGTCGAGGACCGGCGCCGCGTCGCCGAAGAGCCGCCTAAGCCAGGGCTCCAGGCGGACGGAAATGGGGGCCAGCAATGCCTGGCGATCGGCGCGCAAAGCCTGGTCCATAGCCCCATGAAGCATTTTCCACGCGAGTGCCTCCCGGCGCAAATGGCTCAGCGTTGCAACAGCTTGGGTCAGGCGACCCTCCTGCTCGTCCAACCGCTCTCCCAGGCCATCTTCGCCGACGGCTCGAAGTTCGCTCTCGAGTTCGACGATGAGGCGCAGCCGTCTGGCCCTTTCGGCTTCCAGTTGGTCGATCTCACGCTCGGCCATCGTCAACCGAGCCCTGATCGTTTCACCGTCAGCAAGCCGGAGCTCGCGGCCGAGTCCCTCCACTTCACCCTCGAGTTGAAGACAGTCAGTCCGGGCAGCGTCAACCGATCCCGCCAGAACCGAATCGCTTCGCTCGGCCTCCTCCAGTTCCAGCTGCCCGCGCGCCGCGATCACGACAGCTTCCAGTCGACGGGCTTCTTGATTGGCCAGGGCTACCCGCTCGCGGGCCTCGATGGCCCGCCTCTCCGCCTGGCGCAGGGTAAGCTGCGCAGATTCGCTGGCATGGCGCAGCGCCGCCAGCCGTTCTACCGCGGCCGCCAGCGCCGCTGCCGCCTGCGTCGGATCCGCTTCGATGGCCAGTTCGCCGCCGCACGCCGCATGAAGTGCGCTCACCCGAGCTGCAAGCTCGTCGGTGGATGCGAAGCCAGCGGCCTCGACCGCCGCAGCCATGCGGAAGCGCGCCGTCTCGGCGTCGCGTTCCAGGTTGCTGCGCGCGACGCTACGCTGCTCGGCTTCGGCCAGGGTGGACCCTCCGGCTCGGCACAGCGCTTCCGCCAGGGCATCCGATGCCGACGCCAGCGCGCCGCGACGGGTGGCGATGTCGGCACCGCCGGGGGTCACGACGATCTCGCCCCAGCCCTGCAACTCCAGCGTGGCGCGGTCGGTAAGCTCCAGAACCGTCGGCCCGGCCAGGGTGCTACCGTCCTTGACCGCTGTGTGACCGGATGCGGGCCGTAGCGCCACCGTCGTCGCGGCGGCAGCCAGCGCCGCAGCGGCGCGATCGTAGACCCGTTGTGCCTCGCGAGCGGCGTTCACGTGTCGCTCGGTCGCTGGGTTGGACTCGAGCTGACCGTGCAGCCTGCCGACATCGGCTGCCGCTTCGCGGGCGCTGGCCAGGCTGGCTTCCAGCCGCTGCTGCTCCAGGGCACGATCGCTTGCCTGCACCACCCGCCGGCAGCGATCGACGTCGGCCTCGGCTGTCCCGACTTCGCCACGGGCCTGCCTTTCGGCCAGCTCCGCAGCGTTGCACAGGTCGGCGGCCGCAGCCAGCGTCGCGCGCCGCTCCTCGAGTTCTCGCACCGTCTGACGCTGCGCGGCAGCGTCCGCAGCCAGGGTCTCGCGTGAGCGCCGGCGCTGCGTAGCTGCCGCCTCGGCCTGCGCCAGGATCGCCCGGCCCGCCTTCAATCGCTCGATGGCCAGGGCGATCTGCCGCTCCATGGCGGCAATACCTTCCAGGCGCTGGCGCGCTTCGTCGCGACGCCGCACGGCTTGCGCCAACGCCTCTGCCTCGGTCGCATGGCGGCTCGCGTCGCGTAACCGCGCCAAGCGCTCTTCCCTTTCCGTCAGTTCGGCAACGCGGCCACGCAGCGTCGTAACCTCGGCCTGCAGCGCTGCGTGGCATTCGCCTGCCTCCTTGAGGGGGCCTTTCTCCTTGAATGTCGGGGTCCAGAACCGGTCGCAACGCTGCCTTACGGATGCCATGAGCTTGGCTGCTTCGGCCCCGCCGGTGACCGTATCGAGCTCGTCCACGACTGCCGCCGCGATCCGGTCACGGCCAGTGGCCAAGGCTGCGAAACCACTGAAGCTGGTGGCCTGGTCGACCCAGAACAGGGCCGCCAGCCCTTGATGCTCCGCGCGCAGCTCGGTCCGGCCCTGGCGCCGCTGGAAGCGCAGCAGCTCGATCAGCCGATCTTCGGCTGCATCGCCCGTAAGCCGCTGTGCACCGACGGTCAGCTCCGCACCACCCCGCCGAAACACCTTGCGCAGCTTCCAGTCCTGGCCGCCGGCAAGGAAGTCCACCTCCACTTCCGGCACTAGGCTGGTGCCCAACGGTGCCATCGCCTCACGCACGGCGCCACCGACGGTGTGATGCTCGAACAGCGCGCATTTGAGGGCGGCCAGAAGGGTCGATTTGCCCTCCTCATTGTCGCCGGAGATGATGGTCAGGCCATCGCCGATCGGATCCAGCAGCACCGGCCCGTGCAGCTTGCGGAAATGACGGACCGCCAGCCGGCGCAGCCTCATGCTCGACGGTCCTGGGCCCGCGCCTCCGCGTAGAGGAAGCGCAGGGCCAGGCGCGCGGCCGCGCGCTCC
>JBATRI010000697.1:0-1737 GCA_049292515.1 Geminicoccaceae bacterium | reverse complement strand
CGGCAAGATCGACCGCGGCCGCCTGCCAGCCCCCGAGATCCAGGCCCCAGCCCATGCGCCCCCGGTCGGCGAGATCGAGATCAAGCTCTGCCAGGCCTGGCAGGACGTCCTCGGCCGCCAGCAGGTCGGCGCCACCGACAACTTCTTCGAGCTCGGCGGCGATTCCATCGTCTCCATCCAGCTCGTCAGCCGAGCACGCCAGCTCGGCCTCGAGCTCGCCCCACGCGACATCTTCCGCCACCAGACCGTCCGCGCACTCGCAACCGTCGCACGACACGAAACAACTACAGTCCGGCGGTCGGAGATGCCGACCAGCAGCCTCGATCTGGCGCTCTTGGCCGAAAGGCTACCGGCGTCTCCCGAGACGGTCGAGGACGCCTACCCGCTCTCGCCGATGCAGGCGGGCATGCTCTTCCACACCGTGGAGGACGGCGAAGGTGGCACCGGCCTCTACATCAACCAGATGAGCGTCGACGTTGCCGGTCTCGACACGGACCGATTCGCCTCGGCCTGGCAGGCTGCCGTCGACCGGCATGCCGTGCTGCGCACGGGTTTCATCTGGGAGGGCGCCGCCGATCCCTTCCAGTTCGTCCTGCGGCACGCCGAGTTGCCCGTGCGCGAGATCGATTGGCGCCACCTCGCGGTAACCCCCGCCATGCTGGCAGAGCTTGCCGCGGGGGAGCAGACGCGAGGTTTCGACCTCAAGCGCCCACCTCTGATGCGCTTGCTGCTGGTGCGCCTTGCCGGCGGTCGCTGCCGGATGATCTGGACCTACCACCATGTGCTGATCGACGGCTGGAGCACATCGCAGCTGGTTGGTGACGTGCTGCGTCACTATCGCGGCGAGGCGTCCGAGCCGGCAGGCCGCTACCGCGACTATATCGACTGGCTGCAACGGCAGGACGCCGAGGCCACGCGGCAGTTCTGGTGCCGACGGCTCGCGGCCCTGGAGGAACCGACCTCGCTCGCCAGCGCCATGCCGCCGGGTGCGCGCGGCCAGGGCCATGCCGCCATCTACACCCGCTGGAGTCAGGAGCGCACCGCACCTCTGGTGGCTTTTGCACAGCGGCAGCGGATCACGATCAACACACTGGTCCAGGGTGCTTGGCTGCTTCTGCTCCGCCGCTGCACCGGTCAGCGGACGGTGGCCTTCGGGGCTACCGTCTCGGGCCGGCCGGCCGATCTCGCTGGTGCCGGCAGCATGCTCGGCCTGTTCATCAACACCCTGCCCGTGATCCAGACTCCGCACCCGGCCCAGCCGGTCGGCGACTGGCTGCGAGTGCTGCAAGAGGACAATCTCGCTCTACGCGAGCATGAGCACGCGCCCTTGCAGGACATCAATCGCTGGGCCGGTCAGCCCGGCCGGGGGCTGTTCGACAGCATCATCGTGTTCGAGAACCAGCCCATCGATCGCACGCTGCGCCATTGGGACGACTGCACGCTGCGCTTCACGGATGCCGCCGATCGCGGCGTCACCAACTTCCCGATGGATCTGATGGTCACGCTCGAGGCGGGCGGGCTCGAGATCGAGTACATGTTCCTGCGCAGCAGCTTCGACGAGCCCGGGGTCGAACGCCTGCGCAGCCACATGGAATGGCTGCTGGAGCAGCTCGTCGCGGACGCGGACCGTCCCCTTGGCCAGCTGGGCCTCGTGCGCCCCGCCGAGCGACGCTGGCTGGACGGACTCAACGCCCGCGTCCCTGCCGCCAAGGACGAGCTGCCGGTGCATCGGCTGAT
>JBATRI010000696.1:0-3452 GCA_049292515.1 Geminicoccaceae bacterium | reverse complement strand
GCCCTGTCCCGCCTTCGCCTGGGACCCCTGGCCCGGGTCGCGGCCCTGGCGGCGGCGGCGCTCGCCATCGGCCTGCTGCTCGCGGGCGGAACGTGGAACGGCCTCTCGGTGATGCACGAATATGCCGTGCGCGCCGACAATTTCTGGCAGGAGGCTCAGCAGCATGTGCTCCTGACCCTTGGCTCGCTCGGCGCCGCGGTCGCGGTCGGCCTGCCATTGGGTATCCTGTGCCATCACTGGCAGCCGCTTCGGGCACCGACCCTACAGGTGCTGAACCTGATCCAGACCATCCCCAGCATCGCCCTGTTCGGCATCCTGATGGCACCGCTCGGCTACCTCGCCGCCACGTTCCCGCTGGCGGCCGCCCTCGGCATCCGCGGCATCGGCGCGGCACCGGCGATCCTGGCCCTGTTCCTTTATTCGCTGTTGCCGGTGGTGGCGAACACGGTGATCGGCCTGCGGCAGGTGGCGCCGGCCGCGGTCGACGCCGCCCGCGGCATGGGCATGAGCCAGCGCCAGCTGCTCACCGAGATCGAGCTGCCGCTGGCCCTGCCGGTCATCCTGACCGGGATACGCATCGTCCTGGTGCAGAATATCGGCCTCGTCACCATCGCGGCACTGATCGGCGGCGGCGGGCTCGGCACCTTCGTCTTCCAGGGCATGGGGCAGACCGCCATGGACCTCGTGCTGCTGGGTGCGGCCCCGACCGTGGCCCTGGCGTTCGCCGCCGCCGTGCTGCTCGACGCCGCGGTGGACCTGACCCGGAGGGGCACCGCGTGATCGAGATCGAGGGGCTGACCAAGCGCTACGACGGCAGGACCGTGGTCGACGACGTCACCATGACCATCGACTCCGGGGCCATCACCGTCCTGGTCGGCACCTCGGGCTCCGGGAAGTCGACCGTGCTGCGGATGATCAACCGGCTGGTGACACCCAGCGCGGGCCGCGTCCTGATCGACGGGCGGGACACCGCGGCCGAGCCCGAGCACGAGCTGCGCCGCCGCATCGGCTACGCCATCCAGGGCCACGGCCTGTTCCCGCACCGCACCGTGGCGCAGAACATCGCCACCGTGCCGCGGCTGCTGGGCTGGACGCAGGGGCGCATCGACGCCCGCGTCCAGGAGTTGCTGACGGTCTTCCAGCTCGACCCCGCCGAGTTCACAGCGAAATATCCGCACCAGCTCTCGGGTGGTCAGCAGCAGCGGGTCGGCGTCGCCCGGGCTCTGGCGGCGGAGCCCAACGTGCTGCTGATGGACGAGCCGTTCGGGGCGCTGGACGCCGTCATCCGCGGCAAGGCGCAGGACGATCTCCTGGCGATCCAGCGCCGGTTCGGGACCACGATCGTGCTGGTCACTCACGACATGGAGGAGGCCTTCCGCCTCGGCCACAAGATCGCGGTGCTGAGCCAGGGGCGGCTGCTGCAGTATGCACCACCGGCGGAGCTCGTCCTGCATCCGGCCGACGAGTTCGTGACCCGTCTCACCGGCACCGCCGACCGGGCCTTCAAGCTGCTGTCGCTGACCACCACGGGCGAGGCGGTGGAATCGGGTGCGGCCAGCGGGACGCCGCTGCCGGCGGAGGCGTCCTTGCGCGACGCTCTGGCCGAGCTGGTCTGGTCGGGTACCGAGGCGCTGCCCGTCGCCGCGGCGGACGGGGCGTTGCTCGGGCGGGTGACCCTCGCCGCCATCGTCGCCCGTGGGCGCCAGCCCTGATGCGCTGGCTGCCCGGCCTGCTGCGGCTGGCTGCCCTGGCTCTCCTCATGACCTTCCTGCTCACGCCCGAGAGCTTCGCCCCGGTATTCGCGCCCCTGACCCAGAACGACGCGCCGCCGATCTACACCCAGAGCAGCCTGCTCGCCCTGACCTGGGCGCATCTCGGCACGGTGTTCGCGGCCGGGCTCGCCAGCACGGTGGTGGCGGTCGGCCTCGGCGTGTTCGTGACCAGGCCGGCCGGCGCCGAGTTCCTGCCGCTGTCGCGCTCGATCGTGAACATCGGCCAGACCTTCCCGCCCGTGGCCGTGCTGGCGCTGGCCGTGCCGCTGGTGGGGTTCGGCGAGGTGCCAACGCTGATCGCCCTGTTCCTCTACGGCCTGCTGCCGATCTTCGAGAACACGCTGAGCGGGCTCGGCGAGGTCCCGGCCGACGTCGTGGACGCCGCCCGCGGCATGGGCATGGGCGAGGGCCAGCGCCTCGTCGGCATCGAGCTGCCGCTGGCGCTGCCGGTGATCCTGGCCGGGGTGCGGCTGTCCTTGGTGATCAACATGGGCACCGCCACGATCGGCTCGACGGTCGCGGCCAAGGGCCTGGGCGAGGTGATCATCGCCGGCCTCTTGTCCAACAACACGGCCTTCGTCCTGCAGGGCGGCCTCGTGGTCGGGCTCCTCGCCATCCTGCTCTATGACGGCATGGGCGCGCTGGAGCGCCGGATCGCGGGCTCGCTCGGCCTGCCGCCTCTGGACGCACGGCGGGGTTGAGCGATTGCGCATGGTGGGGCGCGAGACTCCGGCCCCTGGCACCATTAGGTTGCCGCCCAACAATATCGAGAAGAGAGGCTTCCCCCACGATGTTTCGGCCGAACAGCCTGAAAGCCCGTCTTGCCGCCGGTGACAGCGTCTATGGCGCCTGGGTCGGCGGCGGCACTGCCGTCAATGCCGAGGTCATGGCCCATATCGGCTTCGATTTCCTGTGCCTCGACCAGGAGCACGGCGCCGGTGAGATGGCGGATGCCGTCGGCATGATGCAGGCGGTCGAAGCGTCGGGCACGCCCTGCATCGTGCGCGCGCCCTGGAACGACCCGATCTGGCTGAAGCGCATCCTCGATGCCGGCGCCCAGTCGCTGATGATCCCCCAGATCGAGACCGCCGATCTGGCCGCGGCCGCGGTCGCCGCCTGCCGCTACCCGCCCCAGGGCACCCGCGGCTATGCCGCCGGCGTGGTCCGCGCCTCGACCTACGGGCTCGAGCCCGGCTACCTCGTCAAGGCAAACGAGAACCTGCTGCTGGTGCTGCAGATCGAATCCGCGGCCGCGGTCGAGCAGGCGGCCGAGATCTGCGCCGTCGAGGGCGTCGACGTGGTGTTCATCGGCGTCAACGACCTCGCGGGCTCGATCGGCCGGCTCGAGCAGCTGGACCACCCGGACGTGCGCCGCTTGGTGCAGCGGGCCGAGGACGCCATCCTGGCCTCCGGCAAGGCCATGGGCACCGTCCCCAGCGCCGGGGCCTCCTGGCAGGAGCTGTTCGCCCGCGGCTACCGCCTCGTGGTGGGCCCGCACGACATCGCCATGCTGCGCGAGGCCGCCAGGGCGGCCCTGCGCGAGTACCAGGACTTCCGCGCCGGCACCGCCGAGCCGGCAGCGGCACCGGCAACCCGCGGCTACTGACGACCATCCCAGCATCGAGGCGAACAGGGACATGGCCACGACGTTCAGCGCCCAGAATGCCGAGGGCTACGAGC
>JBATRI010000695.1:0-7947 GCA_049292515.1 Geminicoccaceae bacterium | reverse complement strand
GGCTCATGCTGCGGCCGGAGCAGCTGCGGCTCGCGCCGGCTGCACCCGGCGAGGCCGATGCAGCCTGCCACGGGCTGGTGACCGAAGTGGAATATGGTGGTGCGGTCTCGACGGTGACCGTGGCCCTGCCGGCGGCGGCAGCGGGTGCTGCGGCCATGCCGCCGCTGCTGATCCGCTGCCCGAGCGACAATCTCCCGGTGCCCGGCGCCCGCGTGCTGATCGCCGTGCACGGCACGGCGCATGTGTTCTGAGCTGGGCTTACCCCTTGGCCGGCGTCACCAGCTCCAGCCGGACATGGCGCGTGTCCAGCGCCTGCTTGCCGACATGCTCGAAATTGACGGTGACCCGGCTGCCGATCGCCGATTGCACTTGGCCGATGCCCCAGTCGGGGTGGGCCGGGTTGCGCACCTGCGCGCCGGGCGTGATCCAGGGTTCCGCCATCCGTGTCGTTCCACTCCAGCCATGTGGTCGGGAGCTTATCGGCACCGGGTCGTCATGGCGATGCCCGAGGTCGAATTGGCGCTGGTCCGGCGCGGCGAACCTGTCTATGCGCAAAGACGCCGTCCGCTGCCGGGCATGATGCCGGCCGCTGCGATGAAGCCGTCGCGGCTGGCGGTGCCAGTCACCTCCCGCGCACGGATTTGAACACTGCCCATGTCCTTTCATGCCTTTCATTCGCCGTGGGAGCCGGCGCCACAGGCGACGCCGGACGGGACCATGCTGTTCGCCATCGGCGACGTGCATGGTCACCTCAAGCACCTGAAAGCGCTGCTGGGCGTTCTCCAGCCGGAGATCGCGACTGCGCGCGAGCGCGGCCTGGCCTGCGAGCTGATCATGATCGGCGACTATGTCGATCGCGGCCCCGCCAGCCTGGGCGTGCTCCGCGAGCTGGACGGCCTGGATGAGCGCCTGGGCATTCCCGTCCATCTGCTGCGCGGCAATCACGACCACTACATGATCGACTTCCTGACCGCCGAGCAGCAGGATCCCGAGGCGCTGGAGGCCTGGTGCGGCAATGGCGGCAGCTCGACGCTGGCCGAGCTGGGCATCGGCATGAAGGAGCTGCTCGACCACGACCCGCTCGAGCTCGCCGCCAAGGCGCGGGCCGCCGCGGGCCCCGATGTGATGGCGGTGCTGGGTCGGCTCGAGCTCTACCGCACGATCGGCGGCTACGTGTTCGTGCATGGCGGGATCCAGCCGAGCGTGCCGCTGGGCGCCCAGGGCCTGCGCGAGCTGCTGTGGTTGCGCGAGCCGTTCCTGACCGGCGCCAATTGGAGCCACCCGTTCACGGCGGTGCACGGGCACACGATCCGCGGCCCGGAAGTCCTGCCGCACCGCATCGCCATCGACAGCGGCGCCTACCGCACCGGCGTGCTCACCGCGGTGCAGCTCGCGGGTACGGAGCTGCGCTTCCACAGCGTCGGCAGCAACGGGCGGACGAAAGCGTTCGACCGTCTGCCGGGCATGGCCCAGAAGCGCCGCTTCAGCGAGCCGAAGCGGCTGCCGGCGAACAAGGGCTGAGCCCGGCGACGGAACTCAGAGCATCGCCAGCGCCTGCTTGCGCGTCGGCGGCGGGAACTGGCGGTCGATGGCCGCCAGCTCGTCGGCGGTGAGCGTGAGCTGCAGGGCTCGCGCGTTGGCGTCGACATGCGCGATCCGGCTGGCCTTGGGGATGGCGATGACGCCGTCCTGGGCCAGCATCCAGGCCAGGGCCACCTGGAACGGGGTGTGCTCCCGCCGGCGGGCGATCTCGCCCAGGGCGCCGCCGGTCGGCAGCCGCCCCTGCTCGATCGGGCTGTAGGCCATCACCGGCATGCCGCGCTCCCGGCACCACGGCAGCAGGTCCCACTCGATCCCGCGCCGCAGCGGATTGTAGAGCACCTGGTCGGTGGCACAGCGCCCACCGCCCGGCACCGCGGCCAGCTCCTCCATCTCGTCGGCGTCGAGATTGCTGACCCCCCAGTGGCGGATCTTGCCCTGGCCCTGCAGCCGCTCGAACGCGGCCACGGTCTCGGCCAGGGGGTGCCCGCCGCGCCAGTGGAGCAAATAGAGATCGATCCGATCCGTCCGCAGCCGCTGCAGGCTGCGCTCGCAGGCGGCGACGGTGCCGCGGCTGGAGGCGTTGTGCGGGTAGACCTTGCTGACGAGGAACACCTCGTCGCGCCGGCCGGCGATCGCCTCGCCGACGACCTCCTCCGCACCGCCATCGCCGTACATCTCGGCGGTGTCGATCAGCGTCAGGCCCAGCTCGAGGCCATGCCGCAGTGCGGCCGCCTCGTCGGCACGCCTGCTGCGATTCTCGCCCATGCCCCAGGTGCCCTGGCCCAGCACCGGGACCGCCTCGCCGTCGGGAAGCCTCACCGTGCGCATGCGGAACTCAGGCACTTGGGTCGGGGGTGGTGCGCAAATAGGGCTTCAGCTCGGTGACCCCCTTGGTAAAGCGCTTCCTCGCGTCCTCGGTCGTGATCGAGTTGACGACGATGACGTCCTCGCCCTTGTTCCAGTTGGCCGGCGTGGCCACCGAGTGCTTGGCGGTCAGCTGCATCGAATCGATCACCCGCAGCACCTCGTCGAAGTTGCGGCCGGTGGTCATGGGGTAGACCAGGACGAGCTTGATCTTCTTGTCCGGGCCGATGACGAACACGTTGCGCACGGTGGCGTTGTCGGCCGGCGTGCGGCCGGCCGAGCTGTCGCCGGCCCCCGCCGGCAGCATGTCGTAGAGCTTGGCGATCTTCAGCTCGGTGTCGCCGATCATCGGGTAGTTGGGGGCATGGCCCTGCGTCTCCTCGATGTCCTGCGACCAGCGCTGGTGGTCGTCGATCGGGTCGACGCTGATGCCCAGGATCTTGACCCCGCGCCGGTCGAACTCGGGCTTGATCCTGGCCATGTAGCCGAGCTCGGTCGTGCAGACCGGGGTGAAGTCCTTGGGGTGCGAGAACAGGACTGCCCAGCCGTCGCCGATCCACTCGTGGAAACGGATGCGGCCTTGGGTGGTGTCGGCCTCGAAGTCGGGCGCGGTGTCGCCCAGGCGAAGGGTCATGGCGCTGTTCCTTCTGACTGTCGTCAGGCGGCATGGCATTGAAGCCCGCATGGGCTGCCGGATACTATGTCGCGCCGCCCATGCGCTGCAAGCTACCCGGCCCGCGGCTGGGGAATCACGATCTGCCGCAGCGCGCCGCCGTCACGCAGGCGATCGACGCCGAGATCGATCTCCTCCAGGGCCAGGGTCCCGCTCATCAGGTGGTCGACCGGCAGGTCGGTGCCCCCCGATCGTCGTCCGGGGGCGTAGGCGTCAACGGCACGGTGCGCTAGGTTGGGCATCATGATCGAGGTGACCCCGAACATCAGCCTGGACGAGAGCGAGCTCGTCGAGAGCTTCGTGCGCGCCTCCGGGCCGGGCGGCCAGAATGTCAACAAGGTCGAGACGGCGGTCCAGCTCCGCTTCGATGTGCGCGGCTCGCCGTCCCTGCCGGAAGCGGTGCGGCTCAGGCTCGAGCGGCTGGCTGGCCGGCGGCTGACCCGCGACGGCGTGCTGGTGCTGATTGCGCAGCGGTTCCGGACCCAGGAGCGCAACCGGCAGGATGCGCTCGACCGTCTGCTTGCCTTGATCCGCGAGGCGGCGGTGCCACCGGTGCGCCGGCGCGCCACCAAGCCGACCCATGCTTCCCGGCTGCGCCGGCTCGACGGCAAGGCGCGGCGATCATCGGTCAAGTCCCTGCGCGGCGGCCGTCCGGGCGAGGACTGAGACGGGCCTGGTCCGGCGCCGCGATCGCCAGGGATCGCGGCGCCGACCATCGGCTGCCCGCCCGACCCGACGGCGGAATCAGTAGATCCCGTCGTCGCCGCCGTGCCGGGACATGACCGTGTCGCGCCGGCCGCCCTGGTCGCTGGAGCGCCAGCCATGGTCGCGCCGGGTGCTCTCCTCCGTGGTGGTGGATGCGGTCGGCTGGTCGAGCTTGGCCGCGATCGAGGCGCCGAGCTCGCTGCCGGGCAGGGCCGAGTTCGGGTAGGCGCTCAGGAACTGGGTGAGCGCCTCGGGTGTTCCCGAGGAGAGCGCGTCCATGTAGGCCCGCACTTCGTCGTTGGACTGGGCCAGGGCCGCACCGCCACCGAGCGCAAAGGGAGCGGCGGCAAGGGCGGTGGCATGCAGCGCCGCGATCAGCAGGTTGATCCGTTTCATGGGACACTCGAGCTGGTGGGTGGTTGATGCGGCGAGAATGCCGGTCAAAACCGAACGATTGGTTACCGCGCCGCCGCCCCGGCCTCGGCGCACAGCCCGGTACGCGGTGCCGCTACGAATTCGTCGATCGGCGATGGTTGCATGGCCGGTGAGGACCTCTCCGGTTGCGATCTGCCGTCGCCATGCGTATGAGCGTGCGCGGGTTCGCGCCCGCGCAATGGGGACGAGGTCATGAACATGGATGGCGAAACCTTGGCCCGCGACGCGTCGGCCACGCCCGTTGCCGCCCGCACCGCGGTCGGGCTCGACCTGCGGCACTTGGGCTCGGCAGCGCTGCCGGCGGATGCGCCACATGTCAGGCTCGACCTGACGCATCGCGGGCGCCGGTTCGGCAAGGCCGATCTGCAGCGCCTGCCGGGGATAGGCTGGGCCCAGATCGTCGACCGGTGGGTGCGCGAGGAGCGGCTGCCCGACCTGCTGCCGCGGTATCTGCGCCGCAACGCCTGGCGCGACGTGCATCTTGCCGGCCGCCTGCTGCGGCTGGGCGCCGAGCGACGGACGCTGCGGCATCTTTGGGCCATCCTGCATACCTCTCCGGCAGGTTGGGCCGAGCAGCTGCGCCACTATCTGGTCGCCCGGCAGGATGCGCTGCTGCTGTCCAATGCCGCCCGGCGCCGCCAGCAGGCAGCGGCCAAGGGGCTCGCCGCGCAGCAGGTCTGGGATCGTGCCCGTTGGGAATCGCTGTTCGCGACACCTGACCCGTGGTCCTACAGCGCGCCCTACGAACAGCGCAAATACGAGCAGACCCTCGAGCTGCTGCCCGACGCACCCGTAGGGCGGGCGCTGGAGCTGGCCTGCGCGGAAGGCCATTTCACCGTCCAGCTGGCGCCGCGGGTCGGGCAGCTGCTGGCCGCCGACATTGCGGCCACGGCCCTCGAGCGCGCGCAGGAACGCTGTCGCGGCTTCGATCACGTCAGCTTCCAGCAGCTCGACATGCGGCGCGACCCGATCCCCGGCCGGTTCGACCTGATCGTCTGCAGCGAGGTGCTCTACTATGTCGGCAATCGCTTCGATCTCGCCCGCGTCGCCCGGAAGTTCGCGGCCGCACTGGAGCCCGGCGGCCACCTCCTGCTGACCCACGCCGACGTGGTCGGCGACGATCCGACCAGCTCGGGCTTTGCATGGCCGGTCGGCTTTGGCGGCAAGCATATCGGCGAGGCGTTCGCACGCGTGCCCGGCCTGGAGCTGGTGCGCGAATTGCGGACGCCGATCTACCGGGTGCAGCTGTTCCGCCGCACGACCGGCCCTACGCCGCGGCGGCAGTCGGCCCGCGAGCTGGTCGTGACCAAGACCGCGGATCTCGGCAGCCTCGCCAGCTCGATCAACTGGGGCGGCTGCGTCGTGACGCGTTACGAAGCGGCCAACGCCTGGATGACACGGGCGCTGCCGATCTTGATGTATCACCGGATCGCCGCCGCGGACGACGGGCCGGCGCCGCTGGCCCCGTTTCGGGTGACGCCCGCCATGTTCGAGCGGCAGCTCGCCTATCTGCGCCGCCATGGCTACCGCACCATCACCGTCGAGGCATGGCAGCAGGCGCTGATCGAGCAGGACGGTCGGGTCGACGATCGGGTGGTGGCCCTGACCTTCGACGATGCCTATCGCGATTTCCTGACCGACGCCTGGCCGCTGCTGCGCAAGTACGGCTTCAACGCCACGCTGTTCGTCGCCTCCGACCATGTCGGCGGCTGTGCCGAGTGGGACCGCCCGTTCGGCGAGCCGGCGCCGATCCTCGCCTGGCCGGAGCTGCGTACGCTGGCCGGCGAGGGCCTGGCCTTTGGCGCCCACAGCGGCTCGCACCCCTTCATGACCAGGCTGGCACCTGCCGACATGCTGGCGGAGGGCCGACGCTCGAAGGATCGGCTGGAGCGCGAGCTCGGCCGTCCCGTCACCACCATGGCCTACCCGTTCGGCGACAACGACCTGATCGTGCGCCGGGCGATGGCCGCGTGTGGCTTTGCCGGCGCGGTCACCACGGCCCCGGGCCTCAGCCGGCTGGGCGACAATCCGATGGCGCTGCCTCGGCAGCTGATCGACGGTGCCGACGATCTCGACGCGTTTATCGCCAAGCTCGGTCGGCCGAGACGTGCGACGATCGATCGCCGGCTGCGCTACCGCTACGTCCGCTGGGCGCGCGAGAACCTCATTTGACGGTGATGGAAGCGGTAGAACTGCGGCCGCTGCGTGGGTTGCCGTTCTGGCGCGTGCCGATCCTCATCAACAGCTTCAACCGGCTCCACAGCCTGCGCCGGCTGGTGGACTGGCTGCAGCGGGCCGGCTACGTCGACATCCATGTCATCGACAATGCCTCGACCTATCCGCCGCTGCTCGGCTACCTGACAGCGCTCGAACAGGATCGCCGGGTCAGGGTCACCCGGCTGGCGGCGAACGCGGGGCATCTGGCGATCTGGCAGGAGAAGCTGCTCGACCGGCTCGGGATCGACACCGAGTATGTCTATACCGACCCGGACGTCGTGCCGATCGAGGCGTGCCCGAGAGATCTGGTGGGGGTGCTGCAGTCGGTCCTGGACGACAATCCAGGCATCGCCCGTGCGGGTACGGGCCTGCGCCTGGACGACCTGCCCGACACCTACCGGCACAGGACCCAGGCGATCGACTGGGAGCAGCAGTTCTGGCTGCGGCCGGCGGCGCCGGGCCTGTTCCATGCCCCGATCGACACCACCCTGGCGCTCTACCGCCCCAAGTCGGGGCACGAATTCGCCCAGCGGTCGATCCGCCTGGGCTGGCCCTATCTGGCGGCCCACGAAGGCTGGTACCTGAACCACGCGGAGCCCTCGGCGGAGGATCTTTTCTATCAGGCCACCACCCGGGCCGGCACGTCGCACTGGTCGGCGGGCGCCCTGCCACCGTGGCTGGAAACCGCGGCCGCGGCCCAGAGCGGCTGCCGCCCGAACCTGCTCCATGCCGGCCGGGCGGCAGTACCGTTGCCAGGCTACCGGAACGTGCCCGATGACGGTCCGCTGCCGCTGGCAGCGCACACCGTCGACGGGATCTACATCGACGACGGCCTGGACCGCGTGCTGCATGTCCCGGGGTTGGCACAGGAGCTGCGGCGGGTGGCGAAGCCGCACGCGCGCCTGGTTCTGCACCCGCACTTGGCCACCGCCGCCCAGATCGCGAGCCTGCTGGACGGCACCTCGGCGCTGGCGGCCGGCTGGCGTCTGGAGCGCCTCGTGGTGACCATGAACGGCACGTGTCGCCCCACCGACCATGCCGCTCTGATCGACATCGTCCGCCGCCGCCCTCTCGCCATCCGTCGGCTGATGGCGCATTTCCGGGCCGCGGGCGCACCCTCTATAGATTCGGCGCCGCCCGCGCTCGACGTTGGCGGAACCGATGATTGGGCTGGATTCACCGTCGTATGAGGTCCGCTTGCGATTCGGCCGCGGGCTCCAGCGTCCACAGCATTTGCGGCCGCCCGACGCCGCGCAGCGCGTAGCGTCCGAGGCCGATCAGGCGCTCGCGGTCGGCGCCGCACGTGTCGGCGAAGGCATTGGAGGTGATCAGCGTCTGGTCCAGCGAGCGGCAGAGGGCGGCGATGCGCGCCGCCTCGTTGACCGCGGGGCCGAGCACGGTGAAGTCGAGCCGCGTCTGCCCACCAAAATTGCCGTAAAGCACTTCGCCCTCGTGCAGGGCCACGTAGGGCTGGGTCACGGGAGCACCGCGCGCCGTGCGGGCAGCGGAGA
>JBATRI010000694.1:0-11664 GCA_049292515.1 Geminicoccaceae bacterium | reverse complement strand
TTGTTGGAGGAAGCCCTGCGGGCGGTATCGGCGCCCTTGATCGCATTCCTCGAGCCTGGGGACCACTGGCCCCGCGACCATCTCGCGGCACTTGCCCGAGCGTGGGTCGAGGCCGCCGACCTCGACCTGATCGCCGCACCCGCGTTTCACCTCGCCCGAGCCAAGGACGGCTCGCTTCGCCGCGACAGCACCGGTGCCGCCGACCCGATCCCGCTCTCCGCCGTCGGCGTCCGTGCGACAGCGCTTCTCGGCCTGACCTCCGGCTCAGGTCAACCGGCCCTGGTGACCGAGATCCGTCGCCGCTGCGCGTCGCTCACCCGTGGTACATCGCTGACGTCCTCACCAGCCGTCAGGGTGACCCGACCGTCGGATGGTATGGCGCAGCCGGCGGCCGACCTCGAATCCTGGGTCGGCCTGCTGGCGGCTGCCGTGGCGAGCCTGCCCGGGTCGAGCGAGGTGGTGCTGGTCGGCCTGCAGGCGGCTCATCGGCCGCTGGCCGCGCTGGAACAGTTGGGCCTGGCCGTGCTGCTGGGCCGGAACGCCAGGAGTGCGCGCGCCTTCACGCTCGGCGATTTCACCTGGGCGGCCCTGGATGCCGCAGCACCGGGCGCGCCGCTTCTGTTGTGCACCTCGTTCGCCCTCGACCTCGCCCATGCCAGCGACCTTGCCTGCCTGGAGGAGTTCGTGCGGCGCTCCGGCGGGCGGCCCGTCAGGATCTGCGCGCGCACCTTGAGCCCGTCGACACCGGTCCTGCTGGGGCGCCTGCTGGAGGCGGTAGCCGCCCATCCCGACATCGAGCTGTGGCTCGGCGACGCGGTCAGCCGCCACTACGCGGCCTCCCTGCTCGGCCCGGCCAAGGTCCGGCTGGTGCCGCCACCGTCGCTGGCGTTGGCGGCGCTCCTGCGCGAGCTCGCCGAGCGCGCGTTGATCGAGCCGCAGATGCTCGGCATCGCGCCGGCCGATGGCCCCGATTTCGGCCGCTGCATGGCCGATCCCATTCTCTGGTGGCAGGGCGTCGATCTGGGTGCCGGGCACCGTCTCGCGCAGGGTCTGGCCCGGGTGCTCGGGACTTGGCGCTGGCTCAAGGGTCCTGCCCTGCAGCGGGCATGGCTGGCAGCTCTCGTCGGCTGGGCCCGGGCGCGTGCGCAGACGCAGCCGGTCCGCACCTCCGATCCCGATCAGGCCCTGCTCATTGCCTTGTGCGGCTGCCCGGTCGTGCTCGAGCCGGACAACGTCAAGACCCGCGACTTCGCCGCCACTTGGCCACGGGCGCTCCAGGCGTTGGGCATCGCCGTCGCCTGACCGTAGCGGATTATTCCTGGTCTTGGGGCGGACAAAGAAAAAGACCTGTGAGGCGATTGTCTCGCTCTCACAGGTCCAAGTGCTCAGCCCTCAGCGAGGTCGTTATGGCCCGTCGCGGCATCGGCCTCTGTGTGGAATCCCACAAGACATTCACTTTCTAGGAGAATCTATACCGGATCGTTCGCCGGCCTCGGCACCAGCGCGGGTTTGACGCCATCAACCGGGCATGCAATCCACTTGGAGCAAGAGCGCAGCAGGGGGCAATCCGATGAATAAGCCGATGCTCTTGGTTCCGGCGATGGCGGCGGTCGCCTGGCTGGCTGTCCTTCCGGGTGCGGCACTTGCCGGTCCACCGGACGAGCCCCGGGTGATCGAGGGCATCGAGGTCGGCAAGCCCGGCGGCGACATGCGGATGCTGATCGGGCGGGAGCGCGAGACCCGGTTCTTCAACATCTACGGCTACGCCCATCTGATCTCGTTCGACCGCGAGCTCAATCTCACCCCCGACCTTCTGGCCGGTTACGAGGTCGAGGACGGCCGGATCTTCACGCTGCACCTGCGCAAGGGCCACAAATGGTCGGACGGTGAGCCGTTCACCGCCGAGGACTTCCGGTTCTACTGGGAGGACGTGGCGACCAATCCCGACCTCTCCTTCAGCGGCCCTGACATCCAGCTGATCGCCGACGGCGAGCTACCGAAGGTCGAGGTGATCGATGAGCTCACGGTGCGCTACACCTGGAGCAAGCCCAACCGGTTCTTCATCCCGGCCCTGGCCGCGGCCAACCAACTGTTCATCTATCGGCCGGCCCACTACCTGAAGCAGTTTCATAAGAAATACGCCGACCCGGCGACGCTCAAGCAGCTTTTGGACGAGAACGGTGCGCGCGACTGGGCACAGCTCTTCCTGCGCAAGGACCGGCTCAACGATTTCGACAATCCCGACATGCCGACGCTGCAGCCATGGCGGCTCGTCACCAAGCCGCCGGCGCAGCGTTTCGTCGCCGAGCGGAATCCCTATTTCCACCGTGTCGACGCGAAGGGCCAGCAGCTGCCCTACATCGACCGGATGATCCTGGAAATCGTCGACGGCAAGCTGATCCCGATCAAGGCCGGGGCTGGCGAGGTCGATCTGCAGGCTCGCCGCCTAGTCTTCAAGGATTACACGTTTCTCAAGGAGAGCGAGGAGCGCAACGGTCTGACGACCTTGCTCTGGCCCGAGGCTCGGTCGGCGCATCTGGCGCTATACCCCAATCTCAACGCCACGGACGACGTCTGGCGCGGGCTCTTTCGTGATCTGCGCTTCCGCAAGGCGCTGGCGATGGGCTTGGATCGCGACGCGCTCAGCCAGTATCTCTATGCCGGCCTCGCCGTGCCGTCGAACAACACCATCCTCCCCGAAAGCCCGCTGTGGACGGACGATCTGGCCAACGAGTGCTCGACCTTGAATCCCAACGCCGCCAACGCCCTGCTCGACGAGCTCGGCCTCGACAAGCGCGCGCCGGACGGCATCCGCCTGCTGCCGGACGGGCGGCGAATGGAGATCGTGATTGAAACGTCGGGCGAGGACAACGAGCAGTCAGACGTCCTGGAGATCGTGGCCGACCAGTGGGCCGAGATCGGCTTCAAGATCTCGCCCAAGGCCTCCGACCGCCAGATCATGCGCTCGCGCGTCTATTCGGGCAGTGCCCTGATGTCGATGTTCTTCGGCATCGACAACGGCGTCCCCGCCGCCACCCTGCCGCCCAAGGATTTCGCCCCGACCGCCCAGGGCGACCAGCTGCAATGGCCGGCATGGGGGCAGTACTACGAGACCAAGGGCGAGGCCGGCGAGCCGCCGGACCTGCCCGAGGCCAAGCGGCTGATGGAGCTCTACAGCGAGTGGACGACGGCCAGCGAGGAGCGTCAGACCGAGATCTGGCACGAGATGCTGCAGATCTATTCCAGCCAGTGCTACACGATCGGTCTGGTCTCCGGCGTGCTGCAGCCGATCGCCGTGCGCAAGGAAATGAAGAACATGCCCGAGCAGGCCATCTTCAACTGGGAGCCGCACGGCCAGTTCGGCATCTACCTGCCGGACACGTTCTGGTACGATAAATAGCTTGCACCGGCGGCCGACGGTCTGGCGCACGGACGGCGCGGTACTGAGCGCATCTGAACGTTTTGGGCAAATTGCCCGTCCATAGCGCGGCGGCTTTTTTCTGGCCCGTCCCGGCTGTAGCCTGGGGCGAAAGCGCCAGGAAATGCCATGGCAACTGCAGGAGCGGCGCCGGGGACGAAGCTCGTGGCCGCGCGCAACCTCGACCTCAAATGGTCCCTGACGCTGCGGGTCGTCGCCGTCGCCGGCGCCTGTTTCCTCGTGGCCGCAGCCTGGACCTTGTTCGGCACCCATCGCGACCTGCGGCAGGCCAACGAGGCCGTGGCCGATCTGCTCGTGAAGCAGCTGCAGGTGCAGCTGTTCCGCATCGAATCGAACATCGACGCGCGGGTGCGCTTCCCGGATTGGGACCCGATCGTCGACCGTGTCCAGAGCGCGGGCCAGTGCATCCGCTATGTCAGGCCCGACGGCAGCATCGGGCGATCGAGCTGTGTGGGCGTCGACCATGCGGGCCGGCTGCCGGCCTGGGTCGCGGCACTCGGCATGTCGCTGCTCGGTGCCCGCGCCGAGTTCGTGCGCCCCGTCGCCTATCACGGCCAGGATCACGGTGCCGTCGTGGTCACGACCGAGACCGCCGTCGTCCTGGCCGCGATCTGGCGGGACGTGGCGGGGCTGCTCGGCCTCACCGCCCTGGTCGTCGTCGCCATCTGTGTGCTGCAGTTCGTGGCGATCGGCCGGGCGTTGCGGCCGACGCGGCAGATTCTGGCCGGGCTCGACCGGCTGGCGCGGGGCGACCTCTCCTGCCGGCTGCCCAATGTCGGCCTGATCGAGCTGCAGCGCATCAGCGAGGTCTTCAACACACTGGCGGCCAGCCTCGACCGCACCGTGCACGAGCGTACGGCCCTGGCTGCCCGGCTCGTCGACGGGCAGGAGCAGGAGCGCCGCCATCTGGCGCGGGAGCTGCACGACGAGCTGGCGCAGAGCCTGAGCGCCATCAGTGCCGCCGCGGCATCGATCCGGACGACGGCCGAGCGGGAATGCCCGACGCTGGTGCCCGAAGCGGAGAGGCTGGCCCGGACCTCGATGGCGCTCATGCGCTCCCTGCGCACCACGCTGCAGAATCTGCGCCCGCCCGAGATCGAGGATTTCGGGCTCGAGGCCAGCCTGGGCGCGCTCGTGCGAGAGCAGGAGCTGGCGGCCGGAGGAAGGCTCACGATCGTGCTTGAGTTGGCGGGCGACCTGCACGCGCTGCCGCCGACCGCGGCGGCGCACGTCTATCGCATCGTCCAGGAGGGCCTCACCAATATCGGCAAGCATGCCGAGGCACGCCGGGCCCGAGTAGCGCTGGCGCTGCGGCCGGCATCGCCCGATCAGGCAGCGTCCCCGCGGCACTGGCTCGACCTCACGATCGAGAACGACGGCTGCACCGCGGTCGGCGCCGGGATCGGCAGGGGGCTGGGGCTGATCGGGATGCGCGAGCGGGCGATGGCCCTCGGTGGGCAGCTGGACGTCATCCGTCTCGATCGCGGCTTCCGCCTCCAGGCCGTGATCCCGTTCGCGGCGGAGGCCGCGCCATGAGCGGGCGCGCCGTTCGCGTGCTGCTTGTCGACGATCACGCGGTCGTGCGCGAGGGCTACCGCACGCTCCTGGAGAAGCACGAGGGGCTGCGCGTGGTCGGCGAGGCCGAGAACGCCGCCATGGCCTATCAGCGCTACAAGGAAACGGAACCGGACGTCGTGGTCATGGACATCGCCATGCCGGGTCGCGGCGGCATCGATGCAATCGAGCATATTCGAAGGCTCGACGCGCAAGCCCGCGTCCTCGTCTTCACCATGCATGGCGGGGTGCCCTACATCCTGCAGGCCTTCCGCGCCGGGGCAAAAGGCTACGTCACCAAGAGCAGCCCACCGGAACTCCTCGTCAGTGCCGTGCGCAGGGTCGCCGAAGGTCAGACCGCCATCTGCCCGGAGGCCAGCGAGGTGCTCGCCCTCCATCATGTCCAGGGCGGGCGGACGGGGCTGGAGGAGCTCTCGCCGCGCGAGTTCGAGATCCTCCGCATGCTCCTGGACGCCAAATCGACCGACGAGATCGCAACCGCGCTCAATGTCAGCCGCAAGACCGCGGCGAACTACCACTACAGCATCAAGTCCAAGCTCGGCGTCGCCTCCGACATCGAGCTGCTCCATCTCGGCTTGCGTCTGGGGCTGGTCGAGCCCGTGACGCCGACAAAAGCCGCCGACTGAACCGCCGAGCGTGCGCCGGGGGCGTACAGGCAAATTGCCCAAGCCTTCACGGGCGACCCACCATGGTCCCGACCTCGTCGCGGCGCCACTCTCGGGCGCGATCGATCAGCCGGCAGGCGGGGAGGACAAGATGGCGGCACATGGGTTCGACGACAGCAACATCACCTGGAACACGCTCGAGGGCATCGCGGACGTCCGGTACCATATCCTCGACATCGACGAGAGAAACCGGATCGTCGACATCCTTTTTAAGTTCTCGGCTCATGCCAGGGTCGTGCTGCATCGGCACTGGGCCGACTACCGCACTTTCGTCATCCAGGGCGAGCTCCGCCTCTACAATGCCCGCAACGAGCTGACCGAGATCCGCAAGGTCGGGAGCTACGTCGCGAAGCCGGCGGGCGGCGAGCCGCACCGCGAGGGTGGCGGCGAGGAGGACGTCATCGCGATCTTCAGCAACCGCAACGTCGAGGGACCGGTCTACGAGATCCTGGACGACGCGCTGCGACCCGTCGCGATGCTCGGCTACGACGAGTTCAAGGAGCTGTTCAGGCAGCAGAACGGCGGTTGAGCCCGGCATTGCCAGCACCTCCAGGGAGGCACCCCATGCCGCAGGCTCGCGCGAGCGGAAATCGGCGGTTGGTGCCTGTCGTCGTGGCGACGGCCCTCGTCGCCCTGGCCGCTCACCCCGCGCGGGCGGCCGCGGCGGAGCCGGTGCGGATCGCCGTGTTCGACCTGGAGCTCGACGACCGCAGCGCCGGCGGCGGCGTTCTCGGCCCCGACGCGCGGGATGCCGACTATCTGCGGCAGACAACCGAGGAGGCACGCCGCCTGCTGGCGGCCTCGGGCCGCTACACCGTCGTCTACACCGACAGCGTCGCGGGCGAGATCGCGGCGGCAGGCGGCATCCGGCACTGCAACGGCTGCGACGGCCCGTTGGCGCTGAAGCTCGGCGCCGCGCAGGCGATGATCGGTGTGCTGACGCGGGTGAGCCGGACCGAGTACACGCTGCAGCTCGTCGTCCGGGACGCACGGACCGGTGCCGTGGTCTCCGACAATTTCAGCGGCCTCCGGATGGGCGCCAACTATTCCTGGCCGCGCGGGGTCAAATGGCTGGTGACCAACCGGATCCTGCCTTCGACACCCGTTGAGTGAGAGGCCGTCGACCGAGCCGTCGCGCGCCGACTGCCACGACCAATCGCCGTTGCCTGCCTGAGCGACCAAGCGTTCCCGTTGGGCACTATCGGCGCGAGGCCAATGGCTACGTGCACGTGACCTGGGCACAGCCTGATGGCGGCAACCCTGGGCCCCGACCCATCCACTGCGGCGCGAGCCGCGCTCGCCTGAGCATCTCCCGGCCCCGATCCTGCGTGCCACAGTCCCCCTTGCCCACTCCACCCGCCGGCCCTTGACAGTTTGGATGTCGATCGCAATCTAACTCGATTAGATGTTGATCGCCATCTTAATTTTCCGTGGGCGCCGAGGGGAACCGAAGTCGCCTCGAGGATCTCGGGACCAGCTTCGCTGGTGAGAGAATTCGGTGGTCGTTGAGCGAGGGCGCAGTGGATCGCTCCAGGCGCCCGTTGGCGTGTGGACCTAGGGATGAACGGGGCAGCCGCATGAACGACATGAGCAGATGGCCGGATGCCGAGGAGCTGGCCCCGCGGGCCCCTGCCGCCCGCCCCGGATGGCCTTGGGCCGCGGGTGTGGGCGTGGTGGTGCTCGCGGGCGCCGTCTGGTTCGGATTGATGCAACGGGACACCGAAACGGCGGCTCAGGCGGCCGTTCCGCCGCCGCCGGTGACGGTGAGCCGGCCCCTCGCCCGCGACGTCGACACCCAGGTGGGATTTCTGGGCCAGTTCTCGGCCGTGGACCGGGTCGAGCTGCGCGCTCAGGTCGGCGGCACGCTGGCCGAGATCCATTTCGCGGACGGCCAGATCGTCGAGAAGGGCGACCTGCTGTTCACGATCGACCCGACCCCCTACGAGATCAGGCTCGCCCAGGCGACCGCCCAGCTCGAGGCGGCGCAGTCGCGCCTCACCCTCGCCAACAGCCAGCTCTATCGCGCCAGGACACTCAAGCGCACCGATTTCGGCACGGCGCAGAACGTCGACGAGCGGACGGCCGAGGTCGGGGCTGCACAAGCCGCGATCGATGACGCCGACGCCCAGATCCGCGACGCCCGGTTCGACCTCGAGCACTGCCGGATCGTTGCCCCGTTCACCGGCCGCATCGGCGCGCACCAGGTCTCGATCGGCAGCCTGGTCGCCGGCAGCCGCTACGCCAGCAGCCCCACGACCTTGCTGGCGACCATGGTCTCGCTTGATCCGATCCATCTCGACTTCGACATGAGCGAGTCCGACTACCTGACCTTCTCCCGCGAACGCCTCTCTCTCTCGGTTCCGCTCGCGGACCGTGTCGAGATCAGCCTCAGCGACGAGAACCGCTTCAGCCGGCAGGGCACGCTCGACTTCGTCGACAATGCGCTCGACCGCTCGAGCGGCACCATCCAGGCCCGGGCCACCGTCACCAACCCCGACCTGTTCCTGACCCCGGGCGCGTTCGCGCGGATCCGCCTGGTCATCGCTCCCCCGGCACCAGCCCTGATGGTGCCGGACACCGCGGTCCTGCTCGATCAGTCACGCCATGTCGTGATGACCGTCGACGCCGACGGGACCGTGGTGCCGAAGGCCGTCGACACGGGCGACCTGCGCGATGGGCTGCGCATCATCCGCTCCGGCCTCACGCCCGAGGATCGCGTGATCATCGACGGGATCGTGCGGGCGGTCCCCGGCGGCAAGGTCGCGCCGCAGGACGGGGTGATCGCCTTCAACACCGCCGCCGAGCAAGGGTAGGACGGTAAGCCGCCATGCGCCTGACCCATTTCTTCATCGACCGGCCGATCTTCGCCACCGTCCTGAGCGTGTTCGTGACCCTGGTCGGGCTGGGGGCGCTCACCATCCTGCCGGTGGCCCAGTATCCGGAGATCGTGCCACCCACGGTCCAGATCACCACGGTCTACCCGGGTGCCTCGGCCGAGACCGTTGCCCGGACGGTGGCGACGCCGCTCGAGCAGCAGATCAACGGCGTCGAGAGCATGCTCTACATGAGCAGCCAGTCGACCGGCGACGGCAAGCTCACCATCACGGTGACCTTCCGCATCGGGACCGACCTGAACGTGGCGCAGATGCTGACGCAGAACCGCGTCCAGAACGCCCTGTCGCGGTTGCCCGAAGACGTGCAGCGACTGGGCGTGCAGGTGCGCAAGGCGACGCCGAACATTCTGCTGGCGGTCCATCTCTACTCGCCGGACAGCTCGCGCGACACGCTCTACATGTCGAACTACGCGACGCTGCATGTGAAGGACGCGCTGGCGCGGCTGCCGGGCGTCGGCGACGTGCAGTTTCAGGGCGCTCGCGAATATGCCATGCGCATCTGGCTCGACCCGGACAAGGTCGCGGCCCGCAACCTCAATGCCGGCGAGGTGCTGGCGGCATTGCGGGCGCAGAACCTTCAGGTCTCGGCCGGCATCCTCAACCAGCCGCCGGCGCCCTCGGACGAGGCCTACCAGATCAACGTCCAGACGCTGGGCCGGCTCTCGACGCCCGAGGAGTTCGCCGCCATCGTCGTGAAATCCGACGACGAGGGCCGGGTCACCCGCATCAGCGACATCGGCCGCGTCGAGATCGGCGCCGCGGACTACGGTTCGACCAGCTACATGGACCGCGGCCCGGGCCTGCCGCTGTTGATCTTCGCGCAGCCGGGGGCGAATTCGCTCGCCGTTGAGAGCGAGGTCCTCGGCACCATCGCGGCGCTGGCGAAGGACTTCCCGCCGGGCCTGGACTACAAGATCATCTACGACCCCACGATCTTCATCGGCAAATCGGTCGATCAGGTCATCCACACGATCTTCGAGGCGATCCTGCTCGTGGTCGTCGTGGTGTTCGTGTTCCTGCAGAGCTGGCGCGCGTCGCTCATCCCGGTGATCGCCATCCCCGTATCGCTGGTCGGCACCTTCGCCATTCTCGCCGCACTCGGGGTCTCGCTCAACAATCTGTCGCTGTTCGGCCTGGTGCTGGCGGTGGGCATCGTGGTCGACGATGCGATCGTCGTCGTCGAGAATATCGAGCGCAATCTCGAACGGGGAATGTCGCCGTCGGAGGCCGCGCACAAGACGATGGACGAGGTCGGCGGTGCGCTGATCGCCATCGCGCTGACCTTGTGCGCCGTGTTCGTGCCGTCGGCCTTCCTGTCGGGCATCTCCGGCGAGTTCTTCCGCCAGTTCGCCATCACCATCGCCGCCTCGACGATCATCTCGTGCTTCGTCTCGCTGACGCTCAGCCCGGCCCTCTGCGCCGTGCTGTTCAAGGCGCACGACCCCGACCACGTCGCGCGGCGGCCCAATCTTGCCGGTCGCCTGCTGCAGGCGGGTTTCGGCCGCTTCAATCGCGGGTTCGACTGGCTCTCCACCGCCTATGGCGGGCTGACGCGCCGCCTCGTCCGGGCGACGGTCGTGGTGCTCGTCCTCTATGTCGGTCTCGTGGCCCTCACCGGGGTGCAGTTCGCCCGCACCCCGACCGGGTTCATTCCGGAGCAGGACCAGGGCTATCTCATCACCGTGGTCCAGTTGCCGCCCGGTGCTACCCTCGACCGGACGGAAGCGGTGGTCGAGAAGGCGATCGAGATCATCCTCGGCACCCCGGGCATCGAGCATGTGGCGCCGTTCGCCGGGCTCGATGCCACCACCTTCACCGTGGCCTCCAATGCCGGCACGATCTTCTCGGGCCTGCCCTCGCTCTACAATCACGACATCGACGGTGTCACCGCGACCTCGGTGCTCGCCGACCTGCGCCAGCGCCTGTCGGTCATCCAGGACGCGTTCGTCCTGACCATTCCACCGCCGCCGGTGCAGGGCCTCGGCAGCGCCGGCGGCTTCAAGATGATGCTCCAGGATCAGGCGGGGGTCGGCTCGGACGCACTCGCCCGCGCGGCGCAGGCCCTGGTTGGCGCCGCCAACAAGGATCCCGCCATTGCGGGGGCCTTCACACTGTTCAGCACGCGCTCGCCCTCGGTCTGGGCCGACATCGACCGCGTGAAGGCGCAGATGGTCGGTCTGACGCCGACGGACGTGTTCGCGGCACTGCAGGTCTATCTCGGCTCGCAATACGTCAACGACTTCAACTATCTCGGCCGCACCTTCCAGGTCATCGCCCAGGCCGACGGCGCCTTCCGGCAGAACGCCGGCGACATCTCGCGCCTCAAGGCCAGGAACGCCTCCGGCGAGATGGTGCCGGTCGGCACCGTGGCCCAGCTTCGACCCGAGACCGCGCCCTATCGCGTACCGCGCTACAATCTCTTCCCCGCGGCCGAGGTCCAGGGCGTGGCGGCACCCGGGGTTGCCACCGGCAGCGCGCTGCAGCGGATGGAGGAGCTGGCCCACGACATCCTGCCGCGCGGCGTTGGTTTCGAGTGGACCGAACTCGCCTTCCAGCAACAGCAGCACGGCACGTCGACCCTGCTGGTGTTCGGCGCCGCAGCACTGTTCGTCTTTCTCGTGCTCGCCGCCCAGTATGAAAGCTGGAAACTGCCGCTCGCGGTCGTCCTCATCGTGCCGATGTGCCTGCTGGCAGCGGTCAGCGGCCTCAGCCTGCGCGGCCTGCCGATCGACGTTCTGGCCCAGATCGGCTTCGTCGTCCTGGTCGGGCTCGCGGCGAAGAACGCGATCCTCATCGTCGAGTTCGCGCGCCAGGCCGAGGACGAGGGTGAGACGGCCGCCGAAGCCGCGGTGCGGGCAGCCCGCACGCGGCTCCGCCCCATTCTCATGACCTCGTTTGCCTTCGTCCTCGGCGTCGCCCCGCTGGTGGTCGCCACCGGTGCGGGGGCGGAGATGCGCCAGTCCCTCGGGACCGCCGTCTTCTTCGGCATGTTGGGCGTGACCGTGTTCGGCCTGCTGTTCACGCCGGTCTTCTACACCGTCGTGCGGCAGCTCGGGCGCAGGACGGGCCGGCCGGCGCCGGCGCCGAGGGC
>JBATRI010000693.1:0-4039 GCA_049292515.1 Geminicoccaceae bacterium | reverse complement strand
CCGTTTCTCCAGCCGGATCCGGGCCAAAGCCGGGCGTCCCGCCGCTGCGGCCAGCCCATGGGCCGCCCGCAGCACCAGATTGTCGCTGCCGGCCGGCAGTGCCGCCGCGAACGGCCCGGTGAGTTCGAGCGACAGGGTATCGGCATGCTGGAAGGTCAGCTCGTCGACGATGTCCGTGAACGTCACCAGACTGTCGAGCTCATGATAGCCGTCGGCCCGACGTGCAGTGATCAGCAGGTCGAGATTCAGCTTGGCCGGCGCGTGCTCACGGATGATCGGCTCAGCCGGGCTTGGCAGCGCCATCGCCGAGCCCCTTGACCAGCTTGCCCTGGATGATCGCTGCGGCATCGGGCTCCGGCACAAAGGTAAGCGCGCGCTGCCACTGAAACCGCGCTTCGCGCGTCCGGCCCACCCGCCAGTAGGCATCGCCCAGATGGTCGTTGATGACCGGATCGCCCGGCTCGAGCTCCACCGCCCGCTCAAGATAGGTCACCGCCTTGTCGTCCTCACCGAGACGGAAATAGGCCCAGCCGAGGCTGTCGACGATGTAGCCGTCGTCGGGCTTGAGCTCGACCGCCCGATGCAGCATCGCCTTCGCGCGGTCGAGGTTCAGCCCCTTGTCCACCCAGCTGTAGCCGAGATAGTTGAGGACGAACGGCTGGTCCGGCTCCAGCTCGAGGGCCTTGAGGAGATCGGCCTCGGCCTCCGGCCAGCGCTGGGTGCGCTCGTAGCAGATCCCGCGCGCGTAGAGCAGGCGCCAGTTGCGCCGGTCGATCTCGGGCAGTCGCTGCAGGGCCTGTGTGTAGGCGACCTCCGCCGCTGCGAACTCGTCCTCGCCCCGCTGCAGATCGCCCAGCGCCACCAGAGCGTCGGCACGGTCCGGCGCCTGGTCCGCCATGGCCTGAAGCAGCTTGGCTGCTTCGTCGGTCCGCTTCAGATCCTGGAGCGCCCGCGCCCGGACCAGTCCGGCCGGCCACGCTACCGGCCCGTCCGCGCTGACCCGGTCGAGCGCCTGCAGCGCTTCCGCTGGATTGCTCTGCTCGAGCGCGATGCGCGCGATGAGCAGCCAGGTCTCGCCGTCCTGTGGTGCCAGGAACGACGCTGCCCGGGCGAAGACCATGGCCTGGGCATTGCCATTCTGCGACGTCAGCGCCTCGGCGACGCCGGTCAGCGCGTCGCTCATGCCACTGGGTGGATCGAGTATCGGGGCGATTCCTTCGTGCCCCCGTGCCAGGGTTCCGGCCAGCCACTCGAGCTGGCGGTCGTCGGGCTCGGCGGCACGGGCCTGCGCCACGAGCTCATCTGCTGCCGCGCGATCGCCTGTGGCAAGCTGAAGATCGACGGCCGTGCGGATCACCCGTACCGGAGAGGTTACGAGATCGGGAAACGCCACGCGCAAGGCGGCGAGCCCGTCGCGCGGATGGCCGTCGAGGCCGAGCATGGTCGCCCGATGATAGGCCCTCAGCCGGTCCAGACCGGCACGCGTGTCCGGGTGTGCCAATGCCGCGATTGCCGGCCGATGCTCGCCGGCACCGAACTGCGCCCAGGCCAGCAGGATTGGCTGCACCGTCCCGGTGAGACCTTCCTGGCCGACCTTGCTCAACAGATCCCGAGCCTGTCCGTCCTCGCCGCGCCGGGCATGATCCAGGGCCAGGAACAGCACGGCCTCATCGGAGCCGGTGTTGGTCTCCGCCAGACTTCGTGCGGCAGTCAGGGCACGATCGAACTCGCCGCTCGCCAACAGCAGAGCAAACACCTGGCGCTGCAATTCGACATCGGTGGGATCCGCCGCCAGAGCGCGCTCGTACTCCTCGGCGGCAGTGCGCAGATCGCCCGCGTCGATCGCCGCGCGACCGGCCAGATAGCTGCCGGCGGCGGTCTCGGCCGATGGCGCCGGTGGCGCAGCTTCCGCGGCATGACCGAACCCGAAACTCCACCAGCGGCCATCGGTGTTGCCGGCGCAGGCGGCGAGCGAGAGGGCCACGACGACGGGCATGGCTGCCACGCTGCCGAGGGAGCGGAGCCGCCGGAGGCGGCCGGGCCGGGAACGACGGCAAGGGAAGATGGTCACGCGGGCCGGGATCCATACAGCTAATGGCGAGAAGCTTGACGTCCGCGTGCGATCCGGTCAAACAGGCGCCAAGTTTTGGTGGCGGGCCTCGGCCGAGATCACCTCATTAGGCATTAGTGGAGCCGTCACCGTGCTCAAGACGTCAAAGAGCAAGAACGACCCGACCGCCCGTGGCCCTGTCCAGCAGGCAAAGAGCTTCGAGGGCAAGAAAATCAAGCCCGTGCTGTATGTCGGCACTGCTGTCGGCCATGGCCGGTACATAGCGGCGCAGGACGAGAGCGGCAAGATGATCCTGGACCGCGGTGGCAAGCCCGTTCCCTATCGCCTGATCTGACCGCATCGGCGGCCGATTGGGGCGCCGATGAAAGGCACGGCTGTCTTGCCGTGCCGCGACCAGAGTAAATCCCGGCTGAGTGAAGCGACTCAGGCGTGTGTTTCGTGCTGCCAGGAGAGTTCCGAGCCCGAGCCGTATGCAGCCTGATGCTATCCCCATAAAGTCCGACCTCTCCGACCTTCGACGTGGCGTCGTTGCTTGGGCGGATTGGTATGTCCGGATGGGGGCATTCGACAGTATCGGTGAACTCGGGACGGACAGGCTGCAACGGGCCGAGGCCGCTCGGCTGCAGCCAGCCCCCAAGTCGACGGCCTCGACACCGAGGCGCATGAGGCCGCGGGACGGCGAGCCGGCGATCCATGCCCGCTCGATTGCCGCTGGTTGCCGGACCTTGGCCGACCTGGAAGCTGCTCTGGAGAGCTTCGACGGTTGTCCGCTCAAGGAAACGGCCACCCGGTTGTGTTTCGCCGACGGCAATCCGCAGGCACCGCTGATGCTGATCGGCGAGGCACCTGGTGCCGAGGAGGACCGGCAGGGCAAGCCGTTCGTCGGCGCCAGTGGGCAGTTGCTCGACCGCATGCTGGCGACCATCGGTCTCGACCGCCGCTCGGTCTGGATAACCAACATCATCTTTTGGCGCCCGCCCGGCAATCGCACGCCGACCACTGCCGAGGTCGCGGTATGCCAGCCGTTCCTCGAGCGCCAGATCGCGCTCATCCGGCCGCGGCAGCTGCTGTTCCTGGGCGGCAGTGCCGCGCACGCGCTGCTCGACGTCGCTGAGGGCGTCACCAAGCTACGCGGTCGACCCTATGTCTACCGACCGTCGGACGATCTTGAGCCGATCCCGTCGATGGTGACGTTCCACCCCGCGTATCTGCTTCGGCAGCCGCTGCAGAAGCGGCTGGTCTGGCGGGATCTGCTGACGCTCAAGCAGCAGCTCGAAGCGCCGGTCGAGCGAGGCGGGTGATAGCGTTGATTCGTCTAGCCTCAATGTCCAAGAAGCGGGAACAATGAATCCAGGCTGGAGCAACCGACCGCTCGCTGCTGGATGGTGCGTGGTGGCAGCCGTACTGCTCGGGATGGGGCTGCCGACGCCGGCGGCGCATGCCGATCCCGCCGAGATCCAGCTGGCGCGTCTGGTTCCGGACACGGACGGCTCGGAGGTGCTCGGCCCGTTGCCGCGTGGCCTCGATGCTGCCGACACCGTCCGCTACCGCCGGATCTTCGCCCTTCAGCGCGATACGGCCTGGGGCGAGGCCGACCGCCTGATCGGCGAGCTCGACGACCCGCTGCTGCTGGGACACGTCCTGGCTTATCGCTACCTGCATCCATCGGCCTATCGCTCGACCTATGCCGAGCTGGCCGCATGGCTCGACCTCTATGCCGACCTGCCTGAAGCGGCACAGATCTATCGACTGGCGCTCGCTCGGAAGCCGGCCGGGGTCAAGCGACCTGCTGCACCCCTCAAAGCGGGTGACGCCCGTGCTGCGGACGGAAAGGGTGGCGAGCAGCCCAGCGCCCGCGACCAGTGGCGCGCTGGTGTGGCGGCCTGGCGCGCTGGCGCTGCCGAGGAAGCAGCCGAGCATTTCAGTCGGCTGGCGGACGACGAGCGTCTCGATGGCGAGGACCTCGCC
>JBATRI010000692.1:0-2072 GCA_049292515.1 Geminicoccaceae bacterium | reverse complement strand
GCCAGGGGGCAAGCCCACCGTCACGCGGCCGGCCGCTCTCCATGAGGGCGATGGCATAGAGCAGCGCAGGATCGAGCCGGTGCGGGGCGGCGGCCTCGGCCCAGGCGGTGCCGGTCAGATCGAAGGCCGTGGCGGGCCTGCTCCACCAGGACAGGCAGCCGAGACCGAGCAACAAGGCCATGCGGCCGTAGCGTCTTGCGCCCATGACTCGCAATCCGTGTGCACGCGCAAAGCGCGTGCGTATTCAAAGAATTAGAAATCTACGATTGGATGAATAAGCATTCATGCAAACGGATGGCAAGAGCCTTTTTTAGTAAAAACTCTCGAAAAATTCACGTTGTACGTGGGCGTCCATGGGCGGCAAAACCAGCCGCGGCCATCCGCACAGCTGACTGAATGCAGGCGATGCCGTCCATGGACAATTCACAGCATGAATATGGCATTCATCCATGGTAATGCTTGTCTTTGAGTTCTACCGTCCGACGAATAGCTGACATGGGAGGACGACATTTATGTCGTTGCTGTACGTTCGGCCTCGTACCCGGCTGCATTGCTTTGCTTCACCGCCCGGCTGCGATCTCGTCGGCAGGGTCCCGAATCCGCAGCACCTCGGGCAGCCTGCTGTCGAGCAGACGACGCAGGCGCTCGGGCACGGCATGGCTGTAAAGCCGCCACTTCAACCGTAATTGTGCTTCGCGCGTCGGCGGCCATGCTGTGCAGCACGACCTGGCCGTGCTGCCGGTCTGCGGTGACCACAAGGCGTCGCCGCAGCACAGGCGAAGGCCGGCCATCTCCCGGGCGATATAGGCCACCGGCAGGATCACCAGATAAGTCTCGAGCGGCACGATGGGCGTGGCCACATCGGGCCGTGCGCATCGTCGTGCTCCCGCTCGGGTAGGTGTAGCGGCGCAAAAGATAGTGGCGAGCCGCAAGCTGTGGGTCGGTACTCGGGGTCGTACTCGGCTATTGCCAGCCAAAGGTCGGCGGCATAGGCGTTCACTCCTATAATCGGCATCGCCGAAATTTTCTTGATTTGGTGCTGTACTCGATAGCGCTCAAAAGGCCTGTTTTCGGCCGCTTGGAGCGCCAACGGCGAACGGCGATTTGCGGCAGGCTCTTGCGGGTAGCCAATGGAGCCCCCGCATGCACCGTCCGATCGCTTTCGTGCTGAGCCTCGCCCTGGCCGGTTGTGGTGGTGCCTCGTCCGGGCCACCACCACAAGACGTCTCACCCACCCCGGCACCGTCACCCTCCGCCACGGCGCCTCCGCCGGCGTTCGATCTGCGGGTGGCGAGCCTGCCGGCACGGCCGGCCGGTGCTGCTTTCGCCATGGCTGGCCAGGAACACGCATTGGTGCGCGCACCGTTGCCGGTCGTCATGCCGGCAACGCCCTCGAGCGCTGCAGCGCCGCCGGCGCTGGCAGCCCATGTGCTCGAGGTGCAGGCCGCCTACCGGCGCTGGTGTGCGGGGACGGCTCTGCCGGGTGATACGGGGCTGCTCGAGCGGGCCGGCGGCACGCATCTGCTGGCACCGATTGCCTGCATGCCGAAATCGGTGCCGGCCTCACCCAGTGGAGCGCCACGCCCGCTGATCAGGGCGACAGGGCCAGCAGCACGCCGCCGCCTGACCGGCGATTCTCACCTGCGAGCGGGAAGAAAACGGGTAGAATCCTTCACAAGTACCAGAATCATAAGCCTTGTCCAGATGCTGCAAGAGGGTGTTTTCGGCCGTTTTTTGCACCATTGCCGGTGCCACTGGAATCCTGCGTGGCGCCGGTGCGGGGGCCGATTCCACCTGGGTTTTGCCCCTGCCAAACCCTCTATTGTCCTACCCCCGGTGCGCCAACACAAGCGCTCCAAACGGTCGAAAACACCCGATTCCTGCTACATTGAGAATCGGGCCTCCGAAAAAAAATTAAGCCGCGGATTTACTGGATTCGGCGCTGTTGGCGGCCTGTTGACGGTGTCGTTGCTGCTAGGAACGCCGGTCCAGGCCGTGGAGCTGCCGGTCGGCAGCCGCTTCCTCGGCCGCAGTGGCGATGGCTGGTTCTGGTACGAGAGCCTGCCCGCACC
>JBATRI010000691.1:0-2362 GCA_049292515.1 Geminicoccaceae bacterium | reverse complement strand
GACCGGCTCATTGCCGGCCCAGCGTCCGTCCGGCGGGCGCAGGTTGCGGCGCACCGACGCCGCGCCCGAGCCCACGCCCCAGCCCACCACCTCGTAGCGGTCGTAGCTGTCAGCATCGGCGCGCTTGAACGCCACCCAGGTATGTACCGCGAGCGCACCCTTCCAGCCCCAGGTGCGGGCCGCATAGACCTGCACGATCGCCTCTCGGTGCTCGGCCGGCGATGGCGCCAGCCCGGTGCTGTCCCAACGCGCCCGGCTCCAGTGCTCGGCGCGTGCCGACACCATGAAGCCAGTCGAGACCAGAACCGGCAGGACAAAGAGAACCAGAAACCAGATTATCACCCGCATCGCCCGGTTACGCCGCCAGAAATCGGAACACGGCAGCTGCCGAGCCGTACGAAATGCAAGTGGCCGTCCCATCCCGCCGGTCAAGGCTCACAACAACTGGCGCAACACCGCGTCGAGTCGCTGCCGTCCGGCCGCGGTGGCGACCAACCTGCCCTCGCCCAGCCGCAACAGGCCCGCGGCCAAGAGTTTGTCGAGGCCAGAGGCGTCGACGACCTCGCGCAGCGGCCCGCCACCGACCTGCTCCGCCCGCGCGATCGTGATGCCGTCGACCAGGCGCAGGCCCATCATCAGCAGCTCGGTCAGCTGCGCCGCGGGTCCTATCGTCTCGCGTTCGTCCTCGCCGTGCCCCGCCGCCTCGACCTGCGTCAGCCAGCGCTCGGGCCAGCGCCGCGTGCCCGTGCCGAGCTTCGCCCCGTCCAGCGTCAGCCTGCCATGCGCGCCGGGGCCGACCCCGACATAGTCGCCGTAGCGCCAGTAGACGAGATTGTGCCGCGATTCCTGGCCCGGCCGGGCATGGTTGCTGATCTCGTAGGCGGGCATGCCGGCATCGCCGAGCACGGACTGCGTGAGCTCGAACAAGGCGCCCTGGCGGTCCTGGTCGAGCGGCACCAGCCGCCCGTGCGCCACCTCGGCATGGAAGCGCGTGCCGGGCTCGATGGTGAGCTGGTAAAGGGAGAGGTGGCCGTCGGCGAAGGTCAGCGCCCGGCGCAGCTCGTCTTCCCACGCCGCCTCAGTCTGCTCCGGCCGGGCGTAGATCAGGTCGAACGAGCGGCGGGGGAAGGTGGTGGCCGCGATCTCCAGTGCCGCCAGCGCCTCGGCCACGCTGTGCTCGCGGCCCAGAAAATGCAGGTCGCGATCGTCGAGCGCCTGCACGCCGAGCGAGACCCGATTGATTCCGGCGGCCCGGAAGCCGCGGAAGCGCTCGGCCTCGACCGAGGTCGGGTTGGCCTCCAGCGTGATCTCGATGTCCGCGGCGAAGCGCCAGTGCGCGGCCGCTCGCTCGATCACGGCCGCCACGGTGGCGGGCTCCATCAGCGACGGCGTGCCGCCGCCGAAGAAGATCGAGCGCAGCTCGCGACCCGTGGTGAGACGGCCGAAATGGTCGATCTCGGCGGTCAGGGCCCTGGCCCAGCGCGGATGGTCGACCCCGTCGCGGACATGGCTGTTGAAGTCGCAGTAGGGGCACTTGGCCTTGCAGAACGGCCAGTGGACGTAGAGCGCGAAGCCGCCCTCGGCTAGGCTCCGGTCCAACGCGACAGCAGGAGGCGCAACATGATCGATCACCTGTCTTTGCCCGTATCCGACTATGCGCGAGCGCGCGCGTTCTACGATAAGGTTCTGGGCGCCCTGGGTTGCAAGGTGCTGATGGAGATCACCGATGCCCCGGACTTCATCGGCGCCGGCTACGGTGCAGCGGACTCGCCGGGGCCGGCGCTGTGGATCGGGGCCGCCAGGGTGCCGGTGGCACCGCCGGTGACCCCCGAAGGCCAGCACCTCGCCTTTCATGCGCCCAGCCGCGCCGCGGTCGACGCCTTCCATCGCGAGGCCCTGGCCGTCGGCGGCACCGACAATGGCGCGCCGGGCCTGCGGCCGCACTACCATCCGAACTACTACGCCGCGTTCGTCCTCGACCCGGACGGCCACCGGATCGAGGCGGTCTGCCATGGGGCAGCCTGAAGCCGTCGCGGCGACGGTTGAGCCGATGAGCGTGGTCGTGACGGCACCGGCACGGCTGCATCTGGGCTTCCTCGACCTCGAGGGTGGCCTCGGGCGTCGCTTCGGCAGCATCGGGCTGACCCTTGAGGGCCTGCACACACGCCTCCGGCTCGAGCACGCCGCGACGACCACGATAACGGGCGTCGGCGAGCTGGACCGCGCCCGGAGCCTGCTCGCCACCCTGGCCGAGAGCTGGCGGCTGCCGCCGGTGCGGATCGACATCGAGACGGCCATCCCGGCACATGGCGGGCTCGGCTCCGGCACCCAGCTGGCGCTGGCGCTGGGCGTCGGTCTCGCT